>CAIPDP010000168.1 GCA_903863845.1 uncultured Mucilaginibacter sp.
CCTCCTGTTACCACTTATTTTATTATAATCACAGATTTAATGGATTTACGGTTTTTCACAGATTTAGGAACCTATACCTAATACCAGATACCCGATACCCATTTTTAAACACTCCGGAGGAGTGCCCTGTTTATAGAAAAAACGCCAAACGGCTAAGGCTCCGTAGGAGCCTCCCGATCCCCCGTGTTTTTTTAGAATCACAGATTTAATGGATTTACGGTTTTTCACAGATTTTGGAACTGATACCTGATACCCATTACCTAATACCCATTTAATAATCTACTGATCAATTAAACTATTTGAGCCCATAAACTGACACCATTTTAGAGAGTGTTGGTACAAAAACATGTCCGTTGGCGATAGTTACAGTTGAGTATTTGGCGAAATTGCCTGGATTATCGTTGCTGTTTTGCGCGCTGTCCCAGAGTTCTTTGGTAATATTATTGGCATCATATGCGGCTAGTATGGTTTGGTTACCGGCAGCGGCCGAAAAATAGTAGGCCCAAAGTATTCCTGTTCCGGGAGTGGTTCCATTGGATGAAACAGATAAAAACGCGCCTATATCATTTACCGGACCCGAAGTGGAAGACAGTACCTGGCCTGCTGAAAAGCTGGCGCTATTCCTGTTAAATTTTAACGAACGCAGTTGATCATTTTCCGACCAGATATAAACATATTCGGTTGAAGCACTTTTGTAATAGGCAGGCTGGCAATGCAAACTTACGTTCAAAGGCACAACCTGAAGTACCTGGTTACCAAGGCTCGAATAGCCGCCCATATTATCTTTATTTAACAGGTATAAATTCCCATTTTTAGCGCCTGTAAGGAAATAATTGGAGTTGGGGATCAGGAATGCACCCATTACACCATAATCCAGGTCGTTCAGATCCATGTTATAATAATCGTAGGGCGTAAAAAAGCTGTTTACCTGTAAACCGCTGCCGGCCGGACTTAACTTCATCGCACTTTCGCCGCGGTTAAGCAGGTTGGTTGGGTCGCTGTTTATGGTACCCGGGATAGTGCCATTAATGGATGCCGAAAAAGGGTCATTACCGACAGTGCCGTTACCGCTTACTACATACAGGTTTCCCTGGGCATCGGCGGCTGGCCCCTGCCCGCTTTCCCATATGCCACCCGCTTCACCGCCGGGGGTATCGTTATACAAGTATTTCAATTGCAGGGAATGGGCATCGTAACCAAATATCCAGCCATGGTAAGGGTTCCAATCGCAATGCGAGGCATAAGTGATATAAACGGTACCATTGGTCAACGTCAATGCCTGGCGCTGGTTACCGCGCAGGGGGTCGAAACTAACAACATTGTTTACGCTTCCGTCGCCATTGCCCGGCACGCTTCCGTTGATGAGCACCGGGCTTCCCGGTTTTTCATTACCTGTTGCGATATCTACAGCATGAAGGTGTTGGTAAAACTTATTGCCCTGGTAGCTTTTAGCGACAAAATAAATAGTTTTAGACGCCGAATCGATCACCGGGGTGCCGGTAATTCCCACGTGATTGTTAAAGCCCCAATAAGGATTACACCATGAAGAGGTCATCTGAGAGGTATTGGGAGGATTCATGCCCGGCTGCGTGTAATTTACTTTCCAGTAAAAGCTGCCGTTATCTGCATCATAGGCATAAATGGTATTGTTTGTAGTGGAAATAAACACCACATTATGCGTCCCGCCCGAGATATTTAAATTGCCATAGATCAGAGGTTGCGTAAATACGTCATCATCTACCAACAGGTCAAACAGCCTGCCGAATTGGTTGCCATTAACGTTACTGGTATTCAATGCAGCTTCCCTGTTATTCAGGCCTGCACGGGTATTGTCGTTATGTTGGGTAAGCACCGATACATGTTGCCAGTTAGGATAGCTTGCGCCGTTACTGCCGCCGGCAGGATTGGGGATCTCCTTTTTTTTGCAGGAAATCAGGAGCACAGCAAACAGTAGGAAGGCTTTAACGCCATTTTTCATTTGTTCAAATTTTTAGGTTTACCGGTATCGGGACCTGGCGATACAATATTGATAATTTGTATACTAGCCCCGCACGAATGATAAAGCTAAAAAAAAATCGGATTTAATGAACAACGAGTGGATAGGGAGCGATGAAAAACCTGCTGTAAAAAGACATCCTGATCGTGCTCTTTATGAAAGCAGTATCAGGATGCCGGTGAAATAGATGACTGGCCGGTAAAGCCGGGGTTCGTTCTTTATGTTTTATTTAAATCCAAAACTAACAGATATCACATCAGAAGCCAGGTTAGTAGACTGGGAATAATGTCCGTATCTGATCTCCATTTCATGTAAGTTCTGCCATCCGAAAACGCCTTTGGGCGGTGCCACGCGGATGCCTACACCATAAAAGTTAGTATGAAGGTTGGCGTACTCATAGTTGCTTGTATAATATTGGTCATTTACGGTATGCGCTTCGTACGGCGCAAAGTAGCGCGCCGCTGTTTGATCATAATACCTGAAGAAGGGCGATAGCGAGAAGAATGGAGTAATTTTATAAGCTAACTCGATGCTTGCCGTGTTTGATCGCGTTCCCCAGTTATCAAGGTAATACCGGTAATAGGTCCTGAAGATCAAATTGTCGCCAACAAAATAATTTGCCCTGATACCGATTGGGAGTTTAAAGCGTGATGATGGTAACTTCTCGATCGTATCTTTCCCGGTATTGAAATAAACCCGGTGAAAAGGTAAGCCCAAGTACCCCTGTTGTGCTACCACATCTCCCAAAAACATGATCTGTAATCTAGAATTGATTATTTGAGAATACGATAATGACAGTGTACCGGTATTACGTCCACTTGTTGGAAGCGTACTTTTACTGTTAGAAATAACCCCGCCACCAACACTTACAATTTCGGTGTTACCGCTTGCTGTGGTAATCGTTATCGTGCCGGGCTGGGTGGTAACGGCCGCAGGCTTAGGAACGAACTCAGACGGCAGGATCATGGTCACTTTGTCAAAATAGCCCTGGAGCTTAACGCCGAATTCGCCGTTTTTATCGTCAGTTTTTGCCGACCAGTGGAAATCGAGGCCTTTTGATTTGTAATTATATTCGCCTGAATAATAAGCGCCGATACCGAAGGTACCACCGGTCTTAGGGTTTTCAAGGGTCCAGTCGAGGGAAGGGTAAATACGTGTTCCTGATGGATTTGAACCTCCGTTCAAAGCCACATAAGCAGCCGAAGCGGAAGTATGGTGGTCGAAACCGAGTCCGACAGCCAGCGTGTTATTATTATGATAGCCACCCGACCATGCCAGATTTACGGTAAGCCCGTTTGACATATCGGTCACGTTTTCGGTACCTATACCGCCTGTGACCGGGCTGTGATCGCCGGTTTGCGAATAATAACTGGAAACAAAATTCACTTCGTCGATATGCAGTTCCCGCGCATCGTAACTGGTTCCGCTTCCGGACGATTCAACCGGCGTATAAAGACTGAAAGGCGGCTTTTTTTGGACTGTATCCTGGTGTGTTTGGGCGTAAGCACCCATCCGGCATACCAGCGCAAAACCTAAGATAGATAGATAAACTTTTTTCATTTTGATTTAGGGGAAACCGAAAACTAATTACAACCGCAACCGCCACCTGTTTTACCGGCATTAGCCCCGGCTGCCGCCTCGCGGTACGATTGAAAATTCATTTCATTTTTCTCGACCTTGCGGTTAGTAAGAGCCATTTCTGTATCGTTCAGCCTGTTCTTCTGGTATTCTTTTAAATGAACACATGAACTCAACCCTAGGGTGATCATCATTGCCGCTGCGGCACCTATCAATCTTATTTTCATAAAATGAAATTGCATTACTGCTTTTGTGTGGTTAATCGAATTATTTCTGATGTAACAATAATACCATTGTATTCTGAATAGAAAATGAAATTTTGTACTATTAGTGTTGAAACATCGATTTTTAACAATAATTAACATTTCTGTTACAAACCATATGTTTTAGCGCAATAAAAAAGGCGGACCAGAGGTCCGCCTTAGTATAAATCTTTTTAAAACGAGTCTAAAATAAGCCAGTGCTTACTTCAAGATCCACATGATACCATTGATATCATCGTTACCACCGTACTGACTTGACAAAGCTGCATTGTAATTAGCAGTGTTTGCTGAACGTTCAGAGCTTGGGTATTGGAAACGTAAAGCAATACGCTGGCCATTTCCTGTACCCGGACCGGTTGTAAATGTCGGCACACCTGTACGACGGAACTGGAAATAAGCTTCTAAACCTGAATGACGGAACAAAGCCAGGTATTTTTGCTGCAATATTTCAGTTAATCCGGTAGCACCTGCAGTGTATTTAACAGCAGCCTGTGCATAATAAGTTGACCAGTTAACATTAATGTTAAAGGTATCATAATTACCCAGGTTAGCTACACCACTTGAACCCGGACGGTAGAAATAAGCAGTATAGGTTCCGGTAACAGGTATTCCGTATGATGCCATTGAGGCTTGAATGCCCGCTACATAATAGGTTTCAGCATTACCAGGAGCCCAACCGCGGTTGATGCCTTCTGCAATGTTAAACATAAGCTCAGGGTAGCCGATCTGAATACTTGGTTCGCCGGTATAAGTTGAATAATAACGGTGACGGTTAAGGAACGAATAATCCTGTGCGTTGGCATTAGCATACATGATACCCAAATCCAGACCAGGGTCTGCACCTACAAACGAAGCGAAATCAGTTGCATTTTGATGCAGGTCGTCAACCAGGTGACGGGCAGGTTCGGCCACAGCGTAAACCCGTGGATCCTGGGTAGCAGTTAACAAACTGATATAAGTTTGTGACGAGTTCTGCCTTGATCCGTTCTGTCCAAAATTATCCGGAGTTTGAGGATAATAATTGGTTGGAGAAACAAAGTTAAACTGGAGGTTGTCATCCGAACTGGTCATTAAAGGATACTTCGCAGGGTTGCTAACGATACTTGCAAACTGGCTTGCAACATTCAAGTCACCGTCCGAAGTTTTCTTGCTAAGTTCTATCAATAACCTGACGCGGTAAGCATTAACAACTTTTTGCCATTTGGTAAGGTCTCCGTTAAAGAAGAAATCGCCACTAAGGCTGTAACCGCCTTGCGAGATCAAAGAGCTTAGGTCGCTGTTTGCGCTTTCCAGCCAGGCTAAGCTTTGCAGCATCACTGTCTTTTGCGTGTCGTAGGTAGGTGTTAGGTTACCCAGTCCCGCCAATGCCTGAGTCATTGGGATATCACCCTCTTCAAGACTCATTTTGCTAAAGAAATAGGCGCGGAAAAACTTACCGATCGCACTGTAAGGGTTTACTGCAGGTGAACCCGCTTTGGTAGCCTGTTGTTCCATTAACACAACGTTTTTTAGCGTAGTGTAATAGTTATCACCTGAACCAAAATTGTACTGGTTGTTTCCGTAGTAGTTATAATTGTAGATGTAATATTGATCATAGATCTCGGGCGAGTTGTCCGGAAAATCAACCATACTATATAAAACGCCATTCAATAACAATGATGCCGGCACACTGGTTGGCACATTGTTATTTACCGAATCGGCAAGGAAGGTTTTTTTACATCCGTTTGCCGTCAATAATAACAGCACTGCCGGAAGTAAATAAATTTTAAAAATATTTTTCATGATCATTTCTCCTATTTGTATTAGAATGAAAGTTTAACGTTAAGGCCGTAACTACGTACCGAAGGCGACTGCAATGCTGTGCTTGTTGACGATGAGTTAGCGTACTGGTCCAGGTCTACATCCTTAAACTCAGGATCTTTGTAGAAGTACAGCAAATTGCGGCCATAAAGCGAAGCAGATGCCTTTTTAATAAATGAATGGGCTAACCAGGTTTGAGGGAAATCGTAGTTGATCGTAACTTCCCGAAGCTTGGCATAAGTTTTACTCATCAGGTTAGCTTCGGTAACACCGTAGTATTCGCTGGCAAATTCCTGTACAAACACTGGTGTTGTATTAGGTGCATATTGCAGCTGGCCATAATTAAGCACTTTGCCTGTATTCGAATCAAAATTAGGGGCAACGCTATTAGAAATCACAACACCTGGTGCTACGTAGCTGCCTGTATAGCCTGGGTTTGGAGTAATATTATTCAACGGGAAGTTTTTCCAGTCCTGGTAACGTGCGGCACCCAATGCACCTTCGGCGGTCAAAGCATTTGAACCACCTTGCATGGTTTTTTTGTGCATATAATCTGTTATCACACCACCAACTGCTCCGTCAAACTGAAAACCTAAACTCAGGTTTTTATAATGGAATTTGTTATAGAACGACCAGTTAAAATCAGGTGTTGTATGACCTAAATTTTGTGCAACCGGGTTAACTAAGGCTTCACCGTTTGACCCGAAGATGATGGTACCTGAAGGGGTACGTACAAAAGCTGAACCGTATAATAGGTCGGTACGGTCGCCCTGGTGGAAGTAAGTATTATAAGTTGATTGGCCCGGAGGCAATTGATCGAAGATCTGTTTGTAAGTTGCAACGTTGGCCAAAATATCCCAGCCAAAGCCATTAAGATCTTTGATCGGTACACCTGTCAATGAAAATTCGTAACCGGTTGTTTTGGTCTTTAACGCATTGATATATTCAGTAGTATAGCCTGTAGAGCTCGAAATAGAGTTCGCCAGGATCTGAGGTCCATCAATATACTGGAAAGTAGTTGCGCTAAAACCTAACCTGTTTTGCAGGAATTTAATATCGAAACCTTCTTCGTAGTTAACACGGCTTGAGGTTTTGATGCCGCCTGCATACAGGTTATCCGGTCCATATCCTGCTGTTTGGCTATTGTAAGGTTTAGCAGTAGAATAAGAACTATTCAAAGCATAGGTAGGACCATTGTATGGCGAAGTGTAAATAGAACCATAGCCCAATGGGTTGTTAAATAACGATGGGCCTGTACCGCCACCAAATGCAGTGATCGAACTGTAAGGTGCAGGGCCAATAGTTGGACTGGTTGCATCACTGCGTATATCAGCATAAGAAAACCTGGCTTTCAGGAAGGAAATAACTTCCGGCAATTTAATGTAATCCGAGATCACTGTTGCAGCTGAGATACTTGGATACAAATAAGTGGTTGGCTGTTGAAACGCCGAAGAATATTCATTACGGATGGTAGCCGATATAGTAGCGTATTTACCAAACGAAGCATCCATTGATGCAAATTCGCTCAACTGCAATTGTGCTGAGTTAAAGCTGGTTGCCTGCAATGCGTTTTCAGAGTTACTGAACGAATATACATTAGGTACATTCAGGTAGTTAGTAGATACCCAGCTTGAATTGTATTTAAAGCTGCGCAGGTTGCTTCCGATCAGACCCGAGAAGTTGAAGAAATTTGCAACCGTATAATTGTAATTCAAGGTTAACAGGGTGTTGTTGTCAAAAAGATCACGACGGTCTTCGCGGTAATCACCCATGTTACCTTCACGACCATAAGGGTGAGCCGAATAAGGCATATTTTCAGTACGCAACACGTCATAGGTGCTCACTTCTGATTTCAAACTCAGGTTCAGGCTTTTGTTAAAGGTATAAGTACCAGCTACATAACCGTATAAATCATTTTTGTGGTGACCTCTGGTCCAGATCTCAGTTAGCAGGTACGGGTTATGGTAACGGGTATATTCTTCAAATTCCGATGCCACATTAGTTTTACCAGGCTGCCAGATAGCTTTAATATCAGGAGAATTTACGCTCCAGTCGGCACCGGTCCAGATAGCCAGGTTATAAATGATCGAGTTCGGACCATACTGAACGTCTGGAAAATCATCAGTGCTTTGGCGGTTATAATCAACACTCGCTTCGAACTTCAATTTCGATGTTGCATTGAACGAACCGTAGAAGTTAACATTCGCGATATCCAGGTATTGGAAAGGAATATAACTATCTTGATGTTGCTGTGATGCAGAAAAGCGTGTAGTATAGTTTTCGCCTACGTCAGTTACTGCAATGTCGTTATTGGTTTGATATCCTGTACGCAGGAAATTGGCCAGGTTATTGGCGCCACGGGCTGTCCATGGAGTTCCCTGACGTACCCCATTTACTACCGGGCTGTCATACTGAGGTATTAACTGTCCGGCAAAATAAGGGCCCCAGATATCATAGTCGCTATCCACACCGCCTGGTGCACCACCCCTGCCGTCAACAAATTCATAGAAAGTGTTTTCACCAGGACCGAATGAATGCTGTACTCTTGGGAAAGCAACGAAGCCTGAATTGATTACAGAGCTGCTATTGATTTCAACAGAAACACCTTTCTTATTTTTGTCGCCTTTTTTAGTCGTAATCAAAATAGCGCCAAATTGTGCACGGCTTCCGTAAAGTGCTGCTGCAGCCGGGCCCTTCAACACGGTATAAGTGTCGATGTCGTCCGGACTCAAATCGAATGTGTCAGAATCAAATGGCAAACCGTCGATAACGTAAAGCGATACCGTGTTACCACGGATGGTAACGTTTGGCGTACCTAAAATTTCAGAAGTTGCGCCAACCTGTAAGCCTGCAACCTTACCGATCAAACCATTTACAGGGTTTGGATCGCGGGCTGTAGTTAACTGATCGCCGTTTACAGTTTGGGTAGCATAACCCAAACGGCGGGTTTCTTTCTTAACACCAAGAGCCGTAACAGTTACTTCGCCCAGCGCTTTGCTGTCGGCTAAAAGTGAAACGTTGTAGGTGCTCTGGTCGCTTACGGTAACCTGTTGCGGCAGGTAACCTACAAAGCTGAATGAAAGTATCTGGCCTTTTTCGGCTGCCAGAATAAAATGACCGCTGACATCGGTAACTGTACCTTTGTTTGTTCCCTTTAGTGTAACGCTTACACCGGGAAGCGGTTGTTTGTTTTCGTCGGTTACTGTACCACCGATCTTGTTTTGCCCGAACAGTGTTGCCGGGATCAGGCACCATAACAATACTGCTATCAGTGTCCGAAAGTGAATGTAAAACTGCTTCATTTGTTTCAATTAATTGATAAGAATTTCTTGAAACAATGATATCCTTAGTTTATAAATAGTAAACTAAGTTTAGATTAAGTAAACCTTATGGTTATGTGGCAAAGGCGTTAAAACAGGTGTTTATAGTAACTAAAAAGTTACAAAAACCTGACCAAAGCTTAATATTGAGGAAACAATAGCTCAGTTGTTCTTATACAAATGACTAACGGCTAAAAGTTTCAGGTGAGTAAGGTCTTTTAAAGGTACATCCGTTTCTTTGGCTTTATCGTCCCAATAGCGAAAACGGATATACAATTCGGCATCAGGATTTGCTTCAAAGCTTGCCGCTTCTTCTGCGGTCATTGGTCCGCCCTGGAAACCGAGTGTAGCACGGCTGGCTTCTGAGAGCTGGTTATAATATTCGGGGTATTTAAAAGTAAGATAACGTTTGGCGATTACATGGCTTTGTACCAGGGATGCCAGGCGCTCTGAGAAACCATGCTCGCGCAAGTAATTTGCACCAAGCTTTTCATGTTCCATCATACCGAAACCTCCCATACTAACCGCTTCGCCGGCACTTGCACATAGGTGGCCGATGTCGTGAAAAAATGCTGCAAGGATCACATCATCTTCATAACCTTCTTCCTCAGCTAAGGCAGCGGCCTGTAACATATGCTCCAATTGCGAAACCGGCTCTCCGATATAATCTTCATTGCCATGCTGTTCGTACAGGGCGAAAACTTTTTCAACAATGGTCTCTGGTTCAAAGGCGGCTTTGCGCATATGCTAACAGGTTTTAATCAAAAAAACGTTTTTGATATTATGAAATCATTAAATCAATATCATGCTTTGTGAAAGGAATACGTTGTTTACAGATTTGAAGTTAATGCTTAAAAAAAATCTATTTTTTTATTTAGGCATTTTGCGATCATAAATCTATTTTGCGATACCAATTATAACTATTTTCTTCATTTAAAATTCTACCTCATTGAAACCAATAATGGAAGACGACATCCTGTTACAGATCAGTAACAGTATAAAAGTGCGCAGGCGAGAAAAAGATATTACTGTTCAGGAACTGGCGGCACAGGCTAATGTAAGTAAAGGTTTGATCTCACAAATCGAAAACAATCGAACCATACCCTCCCTGCTGGTACTGATCGATATCATCAGGGCACTTGATATTGATTTGAACGAATTTTTTAAAAATATCCGTACGGGTAATAAACAAGCACCCATATTGTTGTTACGGCAAGCCGATTACCAGCATTTTGAAAAAGAAAATGCAAAAGGCTTTAGCTACAAACGTATCCTTTCGCGTTATATCGACCATTCGACGATAGATATTGTATTGCTTGAACTTGAACCTAATGCATCCCGGCCATTGGTTGAAACCGATGCCTACGAGTATAAATACCTGCTTTCGGGAGAGATCGACTATCAGTTTGAAGATGACAGGAATGTTCACCTTGAGGCAGGAGATTCAATTTTGTTCGATGGGCGCATTCCGCATACCCCGGTCAACCTCAGTAACCAAAAAGCCTGCCTGCTGGTTATTTATTTCTTTGGCGAGAAGAAGTAGGGGGGGTGATTAGTTAACCAATTAACTAATCACAAAACCTTAACATTAAATTCGTTCGCTATTAATAAACTTAGTTTAGCATTGCTGAACATTAGATACAATGCAAAAACTTCGGGCGCGGGTTGCGAAATGGCCATATGGGGTAATATCAGTTCTGGCGGCCATTTCAGCATTTGGCGCCTATACTTCCATGTATGCCTTCAGAAAGGCATTTGCCGCAGGTACTTTCAGCGGACTCCAATATTGGCATATCGACTATAAAGTCTGGCTCGTTGTAGCACAGATCATTGGCTATACACTCAGTAAATTTTACGGTATCAAGTTCATCGCCGAACTGAAACCAGGTGAGCGCGCAAAAAGTATTTTATTTCTGATAGGCATAGCCTGGATCGCGCTATTGCTGTTTGCCATTGTGCCGGCACCCTATAATATTGTTTTTCTGCTGATCAATGGTTTTCCGCTTGGCCTCATCTGGGGTTTGGTATTTGGGTACCTTGAGGGTCGTAAATCAACTGAATTTATGGCGGCCGTTTTGTCGATCAGCTTGATCTTTGCCTCAGGCTTTGTAAAAACCATCGCCAAAGCGCTGATGCATAATTTTCATATCAGCGAATTTAATATGCCGGTAATAACAGGTGCATTATTTGTTGTGCCACTGTTGTTATTCGTTTTTTTACTCGAGCTGATTCCACCGCCAACAGAAGAAGATATGCGGATGCGTACCAAGCGTCAGCCAATGAATGCCGAAGAGCGCAGGAATTTTTTGCAACGTTTTTTACCGGGCATCATATTAACGCTGATCATCTACGTGCTGCTCACCATTATGCGCGACGTAAGGGATAATTTTGAAGTTGAAATTTGGGGCAGTTTCGGCATAAAAGACACTACCATTTACACTAAAACCGACACCATCATATCTATTATAGTGCTGGGCGCTATGAGTTTATTGATCCTTGTCAGGAAAAACCTAAAGGCGTTCAGCGTTATCCATCTGATGATCATCGGTGGGTGTTTATTGATCGGCTTCGGTACCCTCTTTTTTGTTGCCGGCTTTATTGGGGTCAGGGTTTGGATGACACTGGCCGGGCTGGGTCTATACATGGGTTATGTACCCTATAATGCGGTATTTTTCGAACGGTTATTGGCATCTTTCCACTATAAAGGCAATGTCGGATTTTTGATCTATGTAGCCGATTCGATGGGGTATCTGGGTAGCGTCAGTGTTTTGCTGGTAAAAGAGTTGGGTCAGCCTAATATAAGCTGGGGTTCGTTTTTCAAAACCAGTATCTTAACGGTTGCCGTTGTGGGCGGAATTTGCGCCACATTATCGCTGCTTTATTTCCTCCGGGAAGCGCGTAAACAAAAAGATCCCATTAATCAAGATCAACTGAATATATTTCCGGTATGAAAAAATCATCGGCCATCGTCATCGGAGCAGGCATTGTTGGGCTGGCTACATCCAGAGCACTTGCTTTGCGTGGTTATAATGTAAGCGTTTTTGAACGTAATGAAAAAGCAGTTGGGGCATCTATCCGAAACTTCGGCATGGTATGGCCTATCGGACAGGAAACAGGGCCTCTATACGAAAGAGCCATGTTATCGCGCAGCATCTGGAAAGAAATTTGTACCGAAGCCGGTGTTTGGCACGATGAGGTGGGTTCGCTTCATTTAGCTTACCAGGACGACGAAATGCAGGCAATTACCGAATATGTAGATGTTAACCAGCACTATAGGGATTGTGCTTTGCTCACACCCGAACAAACGCTTATAAAATCTCCGGCGGTAAATCCGGCGGGATTAAAAGGGGCACTATGGAGCGGCGAGGAAATGATCGTTGAATCGAGGGTAGCCGTTGGACAGGTGGCAGCCTACCTTGCAGAAAAATATGGTGTCGAATTTCATTGGAACACAGCGATCAGCCAGATCAGCTATCCCGAAGTATTCTCCGGCAAAAGAAGCTGGAAGGCAAATGAGGTTTTTGTTTGCAGTGGGGCTGATTTTGAGACCCTGTATCCGGAATTATTTTTGGCTACCGATATTACCAAATGCAAATTGCAAATGATGCGCCTTGCTGCACAACCTGATAACTGGCGTATTGGTCCGGCATTGTGCGGTGGTTTGTCAATGATCCATTATCCAGGTTTTAAAGCAGCAGCTTCACTACCGCAGTTAAGAAAGCGGTATGAAGAACAATTTGCCGATTTACTACAGTGGGGTATCCATGTAATGGTATCCCAAAATGGCAGCGGTGAACTGACCATAGGCGATTCCCATGAATATGCCCTGGTGCATGATCCGTTCGATAAAGAATTCATTAACCGGATGATCACCGAATACCTGCATACTTTTGCCAATTTTAAAGACTGGCAGCTACTTCAATCATGGCATGGTATCTATCCCAAAATGACCGATGGTCGCACCGAACTGATACTTGAGATTGAAAATGGTGTTACCGTCATCAACGGCGTTGGCGGAAACGGTATGACACTTTCGTTTGGGCTATGCGAAGAGTATATTGGGTCGCGGTGATCGGGTAACAGGTATTGGGTATCAGGTATCAGTTATCAGGTATTCGGTATCTGGGATAAGGAAACTATCAGATCCACCCTGATAACCACCGGCACAACCATCCCAATAGCTACCAATACAACTAATCCAACCATCCCGATACCTATCGGGACAACCAACACAACCAATTTGTCAGCCAACTTCAATATTGCTGGGTAAAATTTCCATAGTAAAACAAACTTGTGTTAAATTTACAGCGATGTTAAAATTAGATTAAGTTTCATCAATTTTAATGTCAAAGCCAAACGTCATTTGTACATTTGACTTCATCAGAACCTAACACAAATTAAACCCTCTATGGTTCAATTGAAGAAGAAGATATTATTTATCACAGGTTCCATCAATCAAACAACGCAAATGCACCAGATAGCGGAGCAATTGCCCGACTATGATTGTTGGTTCAGCCAGATCTTCACCGATTCAAAATTCTTAAAATTAATTATAAAATATACTTCGATAGCTGACACTACCATAATGGCAGGCCAGTTTAGACGTCGTTCCGAAGAATATTTGACAAATCATAACCTGCAAATTGATTATGGTGGAAAGCGCAATAAATACGATCTGGTTGTTTATTGTTCTGATCTGATCATTGCTGATAGTTTGCGTAATTATAAAACTATCTGGGTGCAGGAGGGTATGATCGATAAGTTAACCACATGGAGTAAAGTGGTCCAAGCACTCCGTTTACCTACTTACCTGGCTGGCAATACATCCTTGAATGGGTCTGCCAATAGCTGTGATATTTACTGCGCAGCTTCTGACGGTTACAAAAATTATTTTACCAGTATGGGTACTGAAGGTGATCGGATTTTTGCCACGGGTATGCCTAATTACGACAATTGCAGCCAGTACCTTGATAATGATTTTCCCTATCGTGATTATGTAATGGTTGCTACGACGGATATGCGCGAAACCTACCGGAAAGAAGATCGCCCGGCATTTATTAAGCAAACTGTTGAAATTGCAAATGGCAGGCCTATGCTGTTTAAGCTGCATCCAAATGAAAACTTTGAACGTGCCTATGCCGAGATCAGAAAATATGCACCTGCTGATACGATGGTTTGCCAGGCTGGTAATACCAATCACATGATCGCTAATTGCAGTGAGTTGATCACGCAATATTCAACGGTTGTATATACCGGTCTGGCATTGGGTAAAAAAGTTCATTCCTATTTTGATCTGGATGAATTGAAACGCCTTGCACCTTTGCAAAATGGCGGAACTTCGGCGAAAAATATCGCTAATATTTGTCGTTCATTTATCGAGTTCGGCGGTGAAACAAGCCAGTTCCTGCGGCAATTTGTTTACAAGGCGGAAGAGGAGAATATTTTGGAGGAATTGTACGCCTGAGCGGCGAAACGCTAATTTATGCCAGCTAAGATAGTCATAGTTGTACAAGCCCGAATGACATCGAGCCGCTTGCCGGGTAAGGTAATGCTTCCAATACTTGGCGAGAGTTTGCTTTACCGGATGATCGAGCGTCTGCAGATGATCAAACACACTGCCCAATTGGTTATCGCGATCCCTGAAGAAGAGAGAGGTGGAGCTATAGAACTGGAAGCCGAACGCATGGGAATACCCTGTTTTTGTGGCGATCTGAATAATCTGCTCGACCGTCATTACCAGGTTGCTAAGTTATTCGGGGCTGATATAGTTATGAAAATTCCTTCAGATTGCCCATTGATAGATCCACGGATCGTTGACCAGGCACTTGATTTTTATGATGCTCATGAAGGTGAATTTGACTATGTAAGTAACCTGCACCCTGCCACTTTTCCGGATGGAAATGATGTGGAGATCATGACCATGGATTGCATCAGCAAAGTATGGCAGGAAGCTAGCCGCAAATTGGAACTGGAACATACCACACCTTATATCTGGGAAAACCCAGACAAATTCAGGATAGCTAACGTGGTTTGGGATACAGGTATGGATTATTCCATGTCGCACCGTTTCACGATCGACTATCAGGCTGACTACGAATTTATTAAAACTGTTTTTGAAGCAATTTATCCTGTAAAGCCCGATTTTTCATGCGATGATATTTTGCAATTGCTGGAAGAAAGACCCGATATTTATCAAATCAATGCCGGATATTCAGGCGTTAACTGGTACCGGAACCACCTCGACGAACTAAAAACCATATCAGCCGATCAAACAAAAACGATACCGGGCTGAAAACGATTAAGAAAGAAAGATGAGCACCCAAACTACAGCTATCGATAAACAGCAGTTACAGGCAACGGCACTTAAGGTGCGCGAACATATTATCCGCATGGCTACGGACGGCGGCTGCTTTGTTGGCGCCTCGCTTTCTGCTGCTGATCTGATCCTTTACCTTTATTCGGAATGGCTCAACGTAAATAAAAGCAACCTGTCCGATCCGAATCGCGACTACCTGTTCCTGTCTAAAGGCCATGATGTGCCTGCACTATATGGAACTTTTGTTGAACTGGGGCTAATGGATCCTGAGCGTTTAAAAAACCATTTGTCTATTGACGATCATATCTACTGGCATCCTAATACCAAAATTCCGGGTATCGAATTTCATTCGGGTTCTCTTGGTCATTTGCCTTCGGTAGCGATCGGAGTTGCTTTGGATATCAAGATCCGCGGAGGGAAAAACCGTGTTGTCTGTATTTTAGGCGATGGCGAGCTGAACGAAGGTACTTGTTGGGAAGCCATGCTGGTGGCCAATGCTTATCAACTGGATAACCTGATCTTTGTGGTCGACCGCAACCAGTTTCAGGCCAATATGCCCACAGAAGACCTGATCCCATTAGAACCACTGCATGATAAATTTGCCGCATTCGGCGCAGCAGTAAAGCGCATTGACGGGCATGATTTTGATGCCTTGCACGATGCTTTCTCGGCATACCCTTTTCAACCGGGCAAAGTGAACGTGGTAATTGCCGATACCGTTCGTGGCAGAGGCTTACCCAGCATTGAGCGCCGTGCCGACCGCTGGTTCTGTAATTTTACAGCTACCGAAATTGATAGCCTGCTGAAAGAATTACACGGCGAGCACCAGACACAATTAACATCCGAAACTTTAGTAGTAAGATAAAATGACCTACGAAGAATTATTGACCCAACAAGCATTAGCCGACGACCGTTTTGTGGTAATGACCGCCGAGAACCGTGCGCTTGTACGTAATATATACGCCCATCTGGGCAATCGCTTTATCGATACCGGCATAACCGAGCAAACCATGATCGGCGCTGCTGCGGGCCTGGCTTTGAGGGGCAGGATACCGGTGGTACACGCGCTGGCATCTTTCCTTACCATGCGGGCCTTTGAATTTGTACGTACCGATGCCGGTATACCCAACCTGCCGATCAAACTCAGCAGTTTTATTCCCGGTTTTTTGTCAGATGGTAACGGCCCAACGCACCAGGCTATAGAGGATATTTCCCTGATGCGCGGCATACCCAACATGACGGTTTTTGCACCTGCCGATGAAGATGATCTGTTAAAAATGCTGCCTCAGATTTGGAATTACCCTTCCCCTTCCTACGTGCGTATCAATACCCGCAAAACGGAATTTGAACATGCGCCTTTTGAATTTGGCAAGGCTGAAGTGATAGCCGAGGGCAGCGATGTTACGATACTAACCTATGGATTACTTTTCGAGCAGGTTTTAGAAGCGGTTAAGATATTGGAGGCAGAAGGCTTGTCGGTTGGCTTTGTCAACATGCGCAGCCTTAAACCGGTTGACGAACAAGCCATCCTAAATGCTGCGAAGAGCAATTTGGTGGTTTCTGTCGAAGATCATTTTTTAACTGGCGGACTGTACAGTATTATTGCTGAAGTTTTGCTTAAACACCAGGCTAGCGCCAAAGTATTACCATTAGCGCTGAACGAAAAATGGTTTAAACCTTCGCTGCTGCCGAAAGTATTGGAGCATGAAGGTTTCACCGGCAAACAGATCGCCGAAAAGATATTAGGTTATAACACTAAAGCTGTGCAAGCCACCATAGCTGCACAGGAATTTTCAGAATAATTTTTGATTAAAATGCCAAATACTGTAAAATTTAACGAGAACTACCCTGATATCACCCTATCAGACGAGTGGTACGCCCGCGCACTTAAAGTGCAGAAACCTGTTACCCAAACCCTAGCTAAAGGTCCGGGTCAATTTACTAAAGGGGTAGCGCCAAAATACCTGCAACGGGCCAAAGGTTCGCACGTTTGGGATGTGGATGGTAATGAATATATTGATTTTAACGCTGCTATCGGCCCAATTTCTTTAGGTTATTGTTACCCGGCGGTTGACGAGGCGATCAAAAAGCAACTGGAAGATGGTATCACTTTTTCGCTGATGCATCCGCTGGAAGTAGTAGTTTCTGAAATGCTGCAGGAGATCATCCCTAATGCTGAAGCAGTAAAAATCGCAAAAACAGGTGCTGACGTATGCTCTGCAGCAATACGCGTATCTCGTGCTTTTACTGGTCGCGATAAAATTTTTTGCTGCGGTTACCACGGCTGGCACGATTGGTACATTGGTATTACCAGTCGCAATGCGGGTATACCGGAAGCGATTCAAAATATGACCTATACTTTCGAGTATAATGATATTGATGCTATAAAAGCAGCATTAGATGATACCGTTGCCGCTTTGATACTGGAGCCCTTTATTTTTGAAGCACCAAAACCCGGCTTCCTGAAGCAGCTGGCAGAAGTATGCCGCGAAAACGGAACCCTGCTTATATTTGATGAAATGTGGACAGGCTTCCGTATTGCCCTGGGTGGTGCGCAGGAATACTTTGACGTAAAACCCGATTTGGCGGTTTATTCAAAAGCATGCGCTAATGGTATGCCGATAGCATTCCTCACCGGCAGAGCCGATGTGATGGAAGCGCTCAATTCAACCGTATTTAGCTATACTACTTTTGGTGGCGAGGCTTTATCCCTGGCAGCTACGGTAGCTACCATCAACGAACTTAGGGATAAAAATGTGCCGAAATACCTGGATGAAAAAGGCGCCCTGTTGAAAGACGGCTACAACCAGATAGCCATTGAAACCGGTACCGATATTTATACCCGTTGTATAGGCTACAATTGCCGCTCCATGGTAACCTTTACTCCCGAAGCCGGTAACGGACTGGAAGTAAAAGCACTTTTACAACAGGAAATGATCAAACGCGGTGTGCTTTGGGCCGGTTTCCACAATATGTGCTTCAGCCACAGTGATGAGGATATAGCTTATACACTTTCGGTTTACCGCGAGGTATTGCCGATATTAAAACAAGCTGTCGAAAGCGGTAACGTAAAACAATACCTGAAAGGTGAAGTACTGGAAGCTGTTTTCCGTAAAGTGAGCAATTACAATATCAAACCGAAGACCGCCTGATGAAACTGTTTTCGTTAGACCATAAAACAGCGATCGTAACCGGTGCCGTGGGGCTGATCGGCAGGAAACATTGCGAGGCATTGGCTCAGGCTGGTGCCAACGTAGTGGTTGCCGATATCAATGAAGCCGCTTGTACAGCGTTTGCTGCGAGCTTAGGCGACAAACATTTAGGCATTGCAGTTGACGTAACCGACGAAGCATCGCTCAAAGCTGCCCGGGAAAAGATACTGGCCAAATATGGTTCTATTGATATTTTGGTTAATAACGCCGCCATCAATGACATGTTCGAAAACCCGGAGCTGGCCAAAGAACAATCGGCATTTGAACATTACCCTTTGAGTTCGTTCCGCAAATCATTGGATGTGAATGTAACCGGTGTGTTCCTGGCATCGCAGGTGTTTGGTACCGTTATGGCCGAAAATGGCAGCGGCAGTATCATTAACCTGGCTTCGACCTATGGCATGGTTGGACCGGATCAAAGCATTTACCGTGATCAAAACGGAAACCAGACCTTTTTTAAATCTGCGGTTTATCCGGTAACCAAGGGGGCCGTGATCAATTTTACCCGTTTCCTCGCTGCTTATTGGGGCAATAAAGGGGTAAGGGTGAACACATTGTCGCCCGGCGGTGTCGAAAACAGTCAGGACGAGTTCTTTATTCAAAATTATTCAGCAAAAACATTGCTGGGGCGCATGGCGCAGTCTTCCGACTACCAGGGAGCACTGATATTTTTAGCCAGCGAAGCTTCAGCCTATATGACGGGCGCTAACCTGGTAGTGGATGGCGGCTGGACAGCAATTTAAAACCAATTAAAAAAACAGGGGATATGGGAACACAGTTATTGCAAAAACTATCGGGCATCAAGCTGGTGCTTACAGATTGCGACGGTGTATTAACTGATGCAGGTGTGTATTACGGTGCATCGGGTGAAGAACTTAAAAAATTTAATATTCGCGATGGGATGGCCGTTGAGCGCCTGCGTAACCTGGCGGGTATTGAAACCGGTATTATTACCGGCGAGTTTTCGCCATCGGTGGCTAAAAGAGCCGAAAAGCTAAAAATTACCGAATTGCATTTAGGCTCAAAAGATAAGCCGGCGGTACTGAAGGAAATTTTGGACCGTTTGAAATTGAATGCTGCTGAAGTAGCCTATATCGGCGACGACTGCAACGACCAGCAGGTAATGGAACTGGTAGGCTTTACTGCTGCTCCCGCTGATGCAATTTCTTTCGTTAAAGAACAGGTAGATTATGTTTGTACGTCGAAAGGCGGCGAAGGTGCTTTCCGCGAGCTGGCCGAATTACTCATCGATGCCAACCGCAAAGAATCGCAATTTCAATCGATCAGCAAAACCTATAAATTAAGCAGTGGTCAGCGTATCGGTCCGGGTGAGCCTTGTTATATTATTGCTGAAATCGGCATCAACCATAACGGTTCGCTCGAGATCGCAAAAAAGCTGATCGACGAGGCTGTGGCCGCTAAAGCCAGTGCTGTGAAATTTCAGAAACGTACACCAGAGATCTGCGTACCTAAAGACCAATGGGAAATCATGCGCGATACCCCCTGGGGCCGCATGAGCTATATCGATTATAAACGCAAAACTGAATTCGGTGTAGTGGAATATGCTGCTATCGACCAGTATTGCCGCGAACTGGGAATCGACTGGTTCGTATCTACCTGGGACGTGGAAGCCGTTAATTTTATGGAACAGTTTGATACCCCACTGTATAAACTGGCTTCAGCTTCGCTGACCGATTATCCGCTGATCAAACGCATTTTGTTTACCGGCAAACCTTTGATGTTATCAACCGGTATGTCGACTACGAAAGAAATTGAAGATGCAGTTGACCTGGTTAAAAAATTCGATCCTGAATATCCGCTGTTCATCGCTCATTCAACTTCGGCTTACCCCTGTAAGCCTGAAGAATTGAACCTGCGTATGATCAACACACTGGGCAAGAAATATCCTGGCGTACCAATTGGTTATTCAGGTCACGAAACCGGTTTGGCTACAACTGTTGCGGCAGTAACCCTGGGCGCTACTTTTGTTGAACGACACTTTACCCTTGACAGGGCAATGTGGGGTTCTGACCATGCAGCTTCGGTTGAACCACAAGGCCTTGCCCGTCTGGTACGCGATATCCGCGATGTGGAAATTGCTGCCGGTGATGGTATCAAGAGAGTTTACGAATCAGAACTTGGTCCGATGAAAAGACTAAGGGTTAATATCAGCCCGGAATATAAGTCTTGAGTCTTGAGTAGGGAGTCTTGAGTCTTGGGTTGGATCAGGGTTTTGTCAAAAGTGCATTAGAGCAGCGTTTACAGTTTATGACTGGCCTTGGCTGTCGTAAATTTGAGGGTATAATTTTTTATAAAAAGAGGGACTTAAGACTCAAGACTTAGGACTCCAGACTAAAAAAATGGATCAGTCGAAATTAGTAACGATAACCACCATCATCCTGTTCTCATGGATGGCATTTATCATTGCCTGGGAACGAATCTCGCCCTATCGTAAGGGCTTGCCTTTTTTCAGGGATGGTTTTTGGATCGACCTGGTTTGGTATACCATAATCCAGAGTTACTTTTTAAAGATACTAATCTTTGATTTTATCATCGCACCTATCCAGCACCATGTGGATGTAACGGGGCTGCAATGGTTTAAAAATTGGACGATCACTGAGCAGGTGCTGTTTTTCCTGTTTACCCACGACCTGTATATCTACCTGTTTCATCGCCTGCAACATGCCAATAAATTATTATGGCGCACCCATGAGGCACACCATTCAGGTAAGGAAGTTGATTTTTTGGCAGGGTCGCGCTCGCATATTGTCGAGATCATCATCAACCAAACGATCGAATTTGCGCCAATTATTATTTTGAGCCCGAACCCTGAGATCATCGTACCGATCAAAGCACTACTTGATGCCATGTTCGGGATGTTTATCCATGCCAACGTAAACGTGAGATTCGGTAAGCTCAAATATTTTTTGAATAGCCCCGAGTTGCACCTTTGGCACCATGCTAATTACCGCGAGGTATTTCATGCCAATTTTGCGACCAAGTTTTCGATGTGGGATTATCTGTTTGGTACGGTATATTTTCCCGAAAACAAACCGGGCGATCTGCGCGATAACTGGGGTTTATATTACGATTATCCTAAAGATTATTTCCTGCAACATGCCTTCTCGGTCAAACGTTTTGACGAGCAGAAATTACTTCGATACCGTTGGTTTAACTGGTATTATAACCTGCGCCCCCGCCTGTTGGAGTGGATGATAGGTCAGTGGAAAAATTTGAGTAAAAACGCAAGCAAGAAAAAATCAACAGGCGAACCGGCTATAAAAGAACTCGAGCCAGAAGAAAATTATATATCTTGCGATTGATTTTAATTTAAAATTTCGAGCTATTGGCCTGGTTTTACCTCTTTATCGCAGCTTTTTTTGAGTCGGCATGGACTTTCTCTCTAAAATACATGCGCTTCAGCGAAATGAAAACTTTGCGTTTCACCAATTTTTATAAGATCAGTGAAGGGCTGCCCATCCTGCTGCCTTTTTTAGGCTATATACTTTTCGGCATTGGCAACATCGTCTTCTTTTCGATGGCCATCAAACAGGTTTCAACTGCCACAGCTTACGCGGTATGGACGGCTATGACCCTGGTTTTGATCAAACTGGTGGAAGTTTTTATATTGAAGGAAAAGATCGCCAGCCTCGAAATATTGTTCATGCTGATGATCATGACCGGCATTATGGGCTTGAAATTTTACGGTACGGCGGTAAAATAATTGAGCAAAATTTTGCAGGTAGCCAATAAATCCTGTAATATCGCTTTAGTACTCAATTCATAACCTTCGTCACCTTTAATATGAACCTTCGTTTCTTAGCAAAAAATTTATTGGCCGGCCTTCTTGCGCTTGTTTTTTGGCAAAGTTGCCATTCACCTGTTAAACCGGGCACTTACGCAAATGACAAAATACCGGCAAGCCAGGCTAGCAATTTTCACGATCTGAACAAATTTTTGTTTGCAGGGCTAAAAGCCAACAGCAAAAAGCAGCTGACAGATATACTATCAAAGGAAATGATCGATAATGTTGGTGACCTGAAAGATATTGAAGTAGCTAGCAACCATATGCGGGATGCTGAATTTACTTTACAGGATGAGTATTACCTGGTATATACAAAACACAGTAAAGACACCATAAAAATTGATAACAGAAATATAAACAACCATAAAATAGGAGTAAGTATAGATAAACCGGAGATCTACCTTGCATTTTTTGTTCAGAAAGGGGTGGTAAACGGACAAATGCTTACTGCCGTTTATGAAAAGCTCGACTATGGCTGGAAACTAACCGACCTACAGATATATCCCTATACACTGAACGGCAAAACTGCCCCTGAGCTTTATGAGCAGGCAAAAGAAGACTATGCCAAAGGCTACCTGGTAAATGCGGTAAACCTGTTGGATGAAGCAAGAAGTTGCCTGCAGCCTTCACTAGGTTGGAACTACCCTGACGACAAGCAGATAAACGATTTTTATGCAAAGATCGCCAACGAAGCAAACCGCCGTTACCGTTTTCCTTATGTTATCCCATCTCCAACTCAACCTCAAATAATCAGTCTTCAAACACATACCACACCCGAAGGTGTGTTCCCGCAGATATTTTACCGGTCAAAGATAAAATTGACCAACACCGCTGCGCTTTTGAAAGAAAACATGGAGGTGCGTAAAGCATTATCAAAGGCTATCCCGGGTATTGATAAAGGCAAAAAGTATGTTTTTTATTCGGTTTTCAATAAGCTGCCTAATTATTATGAATCGGTCGACCGTTATGAAGTGACGGATACGATCAGGTAAATGGCATCATAAGGTAAATTTTATAATACAGAAGCCATTTACTTCGCCAGGGTCGCTTGTTTTTTTAGATGCGGATTGATTAAATTTACGCAAATAAAATCAGGTCCTATGAAATCAAAAAACCCTCCCGAAGAACCTGCTCATGAAAATAATTTCCTGGAATCCTCGCGAAGAGATTTCCTGAAGCATTCGGGATTGCTAACAGCCATTGCTTTAACGCCTGCTCCGCTGGTATCGGCAGCCCAAAAAGGCTTCGATGAAAAGATAGCCGATCTATATGAAAAGGTACCGGTTAGCCTTGAGGTAAATGGGGTTAAACACCAACTTTCTATCGAGCCCAGGGTTACGCTACTTGACTTGCTGCGTGAACAACTTGAATTGACCGGCACTAAAAAAGGCTGCGACCATGGTCAATGCGGTGCCTGTACTGTGCATGTTGACGGACATCGGGTAAATTCATGTTTGACCCTTGGGGTTCTGGTTAGTGGTAAAAAGATCACTACTATAGAAGGTCTGGCCAAAGGTGATCAATTGCACCCGATGCAGGAAGCTTTTATCAAGCATGATGGTTTTCAATGTGGTTATTGTACACCAGGACAGATCATGTCGGCAGTAGCTTGCATACGTGAGGGTCATGCGAACTCTGAACATGAGATACGCGAATACATGAGCGGCAATATTTGCCGATGCGGAGCTTATCCTAATATAGTTAATGCTATTCAGGAAGTGAAAGAAGGAGGACAGCCGGTATGAAACAATTTCAATACAGTCGTCCTGCAACCCAGCAAGCAGTGATCGATGCCATCAATAAGCCGGGCGCAAAGATCATAGCCGGTGGCACTAACCTGGTTGACCTGATGAAACGTGGTGTTACGGCACCCGACAAGCTGATCGATATCAATCATTTGCCTTTAAAAAACATTGCGCCTGTTAAAGGCGGTTTGCATATTGGAGCCCTTGCTTTGAATAGTGTTGTTTCTGAAAACAAACTGGTTGTTGCTCAGCAACCCTTGCTTTCCATGGCGCTAAAGGCAGGTGCATCCCCCCAGCTCAGAAACATGGCTACCGTTGGCGGTAATATTCTGCAACGAACCCGTTGTGCTTATTTTTACGATACCACGATGCCCTGCAATAAGCGTGAACCCGGTTCGGGCTGTGGTGCAATAGGTGGGTATAATAGGATGCATGCTATTTTTGGTGCAAGCGATAAATGTATTGCAGTACATCCCAGCGACATGTGTGTGGCATTGGTAGCCTTAGATGCTACAGTGATCGTACAAAGCAAAAAGGGTACCCGCCGTATCCCATTTGCCGATTTTCACCGCTTACCCGGCGAACATCCCGATCTGGATAATAACCTGGCCGCAGGTGAGTTGATTCTGGGCGTTGAGATACCCGACAATAACTTTGCAAAAAATAGTTATTACCTGAAGATCCGCGACCGCCAGTCGTATGCTTTTGCATTGGTATCTGTCGCAGCGTCACTCGAATTAGAGGGTAATACTATTAAAAATGCAAGGCTGGCTATGGGAGGCGTAGCACACAAACCATGGCGACTTGTTGAAGCCGAAAAGGCGCTGATTGGTAAACCTGTATCTGCCGAGACTTTCAATATCGCTGCACAGATAGCAATACAGGGTGCCAAAACCTACGGCGGTAACGATTTTAAATTAAAGCTGGCTCCGGCAACCATTACCGAGGCATTAAAACATGCATCCGGATTAGTATGAGAACTGGCAGCAACAGCATTCCTTCTTCTGGCGGCATGAGCCGTGTTGACGGACGTTTAAAAGTAACCGGTGCAGCCAAATATTCGGCTGAATATGAGGTAAAAGGTCTGACTTATGGTGTACTTGTTGGCAGTACGATTGCAAAAGGAACAATAAAGTCTATAGATATCAAGCGTGCTGAACGTGCGCCCGGTGTATTGGCAGTTATTACCCATTTGAATAGCCCTAAGGTGCCAGGTTATCAATCGGCTACCAATACACCCAAGGGACAGATCAGGATTTTTTACGATAACAAGGTAGTATATAACGGTCAGCCGATCGCCCTGGTTATCGCTAATACGTTTGAAAGAGCTTTGTATGCCGCTTCATTGGTTACTGCACAATATAATAATGGCGAACATCAAACCAGGCTGACTGATAATTTACAGGCGGCTTTTTCGCCAAAAGACGATAATGAATATAAGCGTGGCGACCCGGATGCATGGCGTTCGGCCCCTGTGAAAGTTGAACAGGAATATCTCTTGCCAAGTGAAGTGCATAATCCCATGGAGATGCATGCTATCATAGCCCGTTGGGATGCTGAAGATAAAATTACCGTATGGGATAAAACCCAGGGCGTAAAGGATACGCAAACCAATATTGCGTTAACCTTTAAGATACCGACCGAAAATGTTCAGGTAAACTCCCGCTTTGTTGGTGGTGCCTTTGGTAATGCCCTGCAGGTTTGGCCGCATGAAATAGCGGCCCTAATCGGTGCAAAAGTTGTTAAACGCCCGGTAAAACTGGTGCTGAGCCGTACGGATATGTTCACCTCGGTTGGATACCGTCCGCATACCTGGCAGAAGATCGCTATTGGCGCTACCGCTGATGGCAAGTTGGTGGGTATCAACCATCATGCAGTTGGGCAGACCTCGGCCTATGAAGATTTTGCCGAAGCGCCTGCAGATGTGAGCCGTCAGCTTTATGCCTGCGCCAATGTGGCTACCAGTAATAAAATAGCTTCGCTGGATATCGGTTCGCCGGTATGGATGCGTGGCCCGGGTTATGCTACCGGTTGCTTTGCGTTGGAATCGGCACTGGATGAATTATCCTATCAGCTCAATATTGACCCTATCGAGTTGCGCATGCGTAACTATACCGATGTTGACCCGGAGAGTGGTAAGGCATTTTCGGGTAAGTTTTTGAACGATGCCTACAAATTGGGTGCGGATGACATTGGCTGGAGCAATCGTAGTTCGAAACCAGGTTCACTTACCAAAGATGGCTGGCTGGTAGGCTATGGTATGGCAGGTGGCGTTTTTGTTGCCGACCGTGAACCAGCAACCGTAAGGGCCACTTTTACCGACGGTGGTAAACTTATCATGCAAACTGCTGTAAGTGATATTGGTCCGGGTACGGCAACTGCTATGGTTGCGCTGGCAGCAGATACTTTGGGTATCACTGCTGAAAATATCCGCTTTGATATGGGTGATTCCTCGCTGCCCCCGGCACCACAGCAGGGTGGTTCAACCATTATGTCGAGTGTTGGTTCGGCGGTGTTCCTGGCATGCAAGCAACTGATGGAAAAATTTAAAGCTTTGGGCGACTCGAGTGATTATGCCCAATTATTAAAGCAAAATAAGCTTCCAAAACTGGAAGTTTTGATCGATTCAAAAGCAGGTACCGAGGTAGATAAATATGCCATGTACTCCTGGTCGGTTCATTATGTGGTGGTACATGTACACCCGGTTACCGGCGTGGTGAAAATGGAAAAGGTTACCTGTGTTGCCGATTCGGGACGCATTATCAGTCCGAAAACGGCCCGCAGCCAGATCATTGGCGGAGCGATCATGGGTATCGGTATGGCATTGATGGAAGAAGCCGTCATCGACCACCGCTACGGACGCCTGATGAATGCCAATTTAGGCGATTACCACGTGCCTGTTAATGCTGATATACCGCAGATCAATGCATTATTTGTGAATAAAGCGGATACCAATATAAACCCTATCGGTGCCAAAGGTATGGGCGAGATAGCGTTGATCGGTATGGCAGGAGCGGTAGCAAATGCAGTTTACAATGCAACCGGGATCCGGGTGCGCGATCTGCCGATAACTCCGGATAAGATGCTGGGGGCTTTGCCTCATGTGGCGTGAGGTGGGGTCATTTGTCATTTGTCATTTGTCATTTTGTAGTTAGTGATAGATTTTAGGGTTTAGAATTTAATATTCACATCCCATGGAAAGCAAGATAAAAGTGAAGGACCCTGAGCTTGGTCCGAGCAGGGTAGACGGAAGGTTGAAGGTGACCGGTGCGGCTAAATATTCCGCTGAGTATAGCGTAAAGGGTGTTACCTATGGCGTTTTGGTGGGTAGCACTATTGCTAAGGGAACCATTACGTCTTTAGATACCCGTGCCGCTGAACGTGCGCCGGGTGTTCTTGCTGTTATCACCTACCAGAATTGTCCTGAAATTCCGGGATACCATACTCCTGATCAGCCTGCAAAAGGTCCTTTAAAAATATTTTTAGATAACAAGATCTATTTTAATGGTCAGCCAATTGCCCTGGTAGTTGCAGAAACTTTTGAGCGTGCCCTATTTGCCGGCTCCCTGGTTAAGGCTCAATATAACAAAGACGATCATCAGACCGATCTGAAGAATAACCTCCAAAACGGCGTAGCAAAAGGCAAAGATTATGTTCGTGGGCAGGAAGATGCCTACAAATCGGCCCCGGTAAAAGTTGAGCAGGAATACCTTTTACCTACCGAAGTGCATAACCCTATGGAATTGCACGCCATTATCGCCCGCTGGGATGCTGATAATAAACTAACCATCTGGGATAAAACACAGGGTGTTAAATCAACCCAGCGAAACATAGCCAATGCCTTTAAAATACCTACGGAAAATGTGCAGGTTAATGCACCTTTTGTTGGCGGGGCTTTCGGTGCGGCGTTGCGCACCTGGCCGCATGAAATTGCTGCGGTAGCTGCCGCTAAATTGGTAAAACGACCGGTAAAATTGGTGCTGAGCAGAGCGGATATGTTTACATCCGTTGGTTATCGCCCGCTTACCTGGCAAAAAATCGGGATAGGCGCTACTTCCGATGGCAAATTGGTGGGCATTACACATGAAGCCACCGGGCAAACCTCGGTTTATGAAGACTTTACTGAAGGTGTTGTCAATATCAGCCAGCTGATGTATGCATCGCCTAACGTCAATACAAAGTATAAAGTGGTTTCACTCAATGTGAACACGCCTACCCCCATGCGGGGACCGGGCGAAGCTACCGGGGCCTGGGCACTGGAGTCGGCATTGGACGAGCTCTCTTATGCGCTGAATATCGACCCGATTGAATTGCGCTTACGCAACCATGCAGATACTGATCCATTAAGTGGTAAACCCTACTCAAGTAAGTTTTTAAAGGAAGCCTACCAGTTGGGCGCTGACCGGATCGGATGGAGCGAAAGACGCCAGCAACCGGGTACATTGCTTAAGGATGGATGGCTGGTGGGCTATGGCATGGGCGCAGGGATGTTTGGTGCTTACCGTAGCAATGCTACCGTAACCGCACGCTTGCAGATAGATGGCACGCTGGTACTACAAACAGCCGTAACCGATATAGGCCCCGGAACAGGTACAGCAATGGCTGCGATAGGCGCCGAAGTGATGGGCGTACCGGTTGAAAAAGTAAAAATATTTCTTGGTGATTCATCTTTGCCACCCTCGCCAACACAAGGCGGCTCGCAGGTAACCTCTACCGTGGGGGCTGCAGTATTTGATGCGTGTACCGAACTCAAAACAAAATTTAAAGGTTTGGAAGGGGGTGCTAACAGCAACGATTACGTGCAATTGCTTAACACCAATAAATTACCGCAACTGGAAGTTACTACTGTATCCAAAGGCGGAGCAGAAATGGGCAATTATGCGGCCTATTCATGGTCGGTTCATTTTATTCAGGTTTTGGTGAACCCGGTTACCGGGGTAGTAAAAGTGAACAAAGCAGTTTCGGTTGCGGATGCAGGCCATATTGTTAGCCCGAAAACAGCGGCCAGCCAGATCAAAGGAGGCGCAATTATGGGTATCGGAATGGCTTTGATGGAAGAAGCATTGATCGATCACCGCTACGGGCGTCTGATCAACAATAATTTTGGCGACTATCACGTGCCGGTTCAGGCGGATATCCCACAAGTGGAGGC
>CAIPDP010000169.1 GCA_903863845.1 uncultured Mucilaginibacter sp.
GAAATCACTTTTGGATGATCGGACCGATTTGCTCGAGCTATTACCTTTTGCCCGAAAAGGTGAAGAAATGGCCTGCGGACATGGGCATGCCGATAACGTTGCCCCTGCATTGCTGGGCGGTTTTGTGTTGATCAGAAGCTACGAACCACTCGACGTGATCAAGCTGCCGCACCCCGCCGGGCTATATTGCGCCATAGTTTTCCCCGACGTTGATGTTCCTACCCGCGAAGCAAGGCAGATCATCCGTACCAAAATATTAATGAAAGATGCCGTAACCCAATGGGGTAATATTGCAGGGCTGGTGAGCGGTTTATTTTTGAACGATCTTGACCTCATCGGCCGCAGTATGGAGGATGTATTGGTTGAACCAGTACGCTCGATACTCATCCCCGATTTTTACAAAATGCGTGAAATAGCGATGGAAACAGGAGCCATAAGTTTTGGCATTTCCGGTTCTGGTCCTTCAGTATTTTCGTTTACCCGTGATGAGGAAACAGCAAAGCAGATCGCGCAGAAATTACAAAAGCACTTATCTTCGATCAAGATCAATTCAAACGCCTACGTGTCTCCGATCAACGACGAAGGACCGAAGATTTTGGGTTAAAGTTTAAACAAGTAAGGTTTTATAAATTCGCAATTGGCATTCCGAACTCCGCAATTAAAATAGTTCCGCAATCGACACTCCGAATTTCGCATTGAAAAAATGAAGTTATACAGTACAAATAATCCAAACAACCAGGTTTCATTTAAGGAAGCCGTATTCAATAGCATGCCGCAGGACAGGGGCTTGTATATGCCGGTAGCTATCGAAAAGCTGGATGAAGAATTTTTAAATAACCTGGCTTCTTTTACACTTCCCGAAATAGCCTTCCAGGTGGCTAAACATCTGCTCGGTGATGCCATCCCGGAAAATGACCTGCACGCCCTGATTCTTGATGCCATCAGTTTTGATGCGCCCCTCGTTGAGCTGGAAGAGAATGTATATGTATTGGAGCTTTTTCATGGCCCTTCTTTAGCGTTTAAAGATTTTGGTGCACGCTTTATGAGCCGGGTGATGGCCTATTTCCTGGAGAAGGGCGAAAAGTTGCTTGATGTACTGGTCGCTACTTCGGGCGATACCGGTGGTGCGGTAGCATTGGGCTTTCTGGGTGTACCCGGTACCCGCGTTACAATACTTTTCCCTAAAGGGAAAGTAAGCGGGATACAGGAATTGCAGTTAACCACTAACGGACTAAATGTGCGTGCAGTAGAAGTTGATGGCACCTTCGACGATTGCCAGGCTTTGGTTAAACAGGCTTTTGTTGATGGCGTATTGAACCAGGAATTCAGACTAACCTCTGCAAATTCGATCAATATCGCGCGTCTTATCCCTCAAACTTTCTATTATTTTAACGCCTATGCGCAGTTATTGCGTGCGGGCCGAAGCAATGTGGTATTTTCGGTACCAAGCGGAAACTTTGGTAATATCGGCGCTGGGATCCTGGCATGGAAACTGGGTTTACCTGTTAGTCACTTTATTGCCGCCACCAACGCCAATGATACCGTGCCGGAGTTTTTGCGAACCGGTGTCTATAAACCCCGGCCTTCGGTACAAACTATTTCAAATGCCATGGACGTAGGCGACCCGAGCAACTGGGTGCGTATTCGCGATATGTTCAAAACGGATCCGGCAGCGCTTGCTGAACTGATCAGTTCTTTTAGTTATACCGACGAGGAAACATTGTCTGCCATACAGAAGATCTATGCGGCCTATAACTATATTGTTTGTCCGCATACTGCCATTGCCTGGCAGGCTTTGAAAGACTGGCAGCAGGATCAACCTACTGGAAATGTCGCTGGCGTATTTCTCTCTACGGCCCATCCTTGCAAATTTCCCGACGTATTACCCGAACATATTGCTGCCGAAATCGTTATACCGGAACAGGTGAAAGACCTGGACTCAAAACAAAAGCAGTTAACCGCGCTTGGTAAAGATTTTGAAGGCTTCAAAAAATACCTGCTCGACAATAAATAAAGCTTTGTAGGGTTTTAATAGCACCTTGATGATAACTTAATAGTTCCTTTACTTATTCTATTTCAAAATCTTATACTTATTTTTATTGTTAATAACTAGAATGCTGAAATGGCTTTTGTGATGAAAAGAATATATAAAAGATGGGCGGTGGGCGCCGGACTGCTGGGATTTGCAACCATAGCTTTTGGCTTCAATGATGATCTTTTCCAGATATCAAAAAACCTCGATGTTTTTGCTTCTGCTTACAAAGAGGTAAATATCAATTATGTAGATGATATCAACTCGGCCAAAATGATCAAGACCGGGTTGGATGCCATGCTTGACGGTTTGGATCCTTATACTGAGTTCGTACCTGAATCGGAAATAGAAGATTATAAACTGCACTATGTCAGTACACAATATGGAGGTATTGGTGCGGGGATATTTCCAAGAGATGGCAAAGTTTATATCTCCGACGTTTTTGATGGCTTCCCTGCTCAGCGAGCAGATATCAGGGCAGGCGATCAGTTGGTAAAGATCAATGATGTCGATCTGGCCGGGAAAACAAACGACCAGGTAAGTACTTTGCTGAAAGGCGCTAAGGGTGCTTCCGTAAAATTGCAATTGAAAAGAGGTGATGATGCACCTGTTGACAAGGAATTGGTGCGTGACGAGATCAAACAGCCGAATGTGTCCTATTTCGGTATGGTTGACGGAAATATGGGTTATATCAAACTGGATAAATTTCTTGAAAACTCTGCCGATGAAGTTACCCACGCTTTACTTGAATTACAGAAAAATAAGCCAAATGGGATCATCCTCGATCTGCGTTCAAACGGCGGTGGTATCCTGCAGGAGGCGGTAAAGATCGTCAACCTGTTTGTGGCCCGAAATGTGGAGGTAGTATCACAAAAAGGTAAGATCAAAGAAAAAAACTTTTCCTACAGTACCCAAAATTCGCCTTTAGAGCCAAATTTGCCTCTGGTCGTTCTGGTTAATGGCCGTTCTGCCTCTGCTTCTGAAATTGTTGCAGGATCCTTACAGGACCTCGACCGTGCAGTAATCATCGGGCAGCGTAGTTATGGTAAAGGTCTGGTTCAGCAAACCTTTAACCTGCCTTACACTAGTTTGGGAAAGATCACGATCGCACAATACTATATACCCTCAGGCAGGTGTATTCAGGAAATTGATTATGCCCATCGCAAGGCCGATGGTACCGTAGTAAAATTTGCCGACTCTTCAATGCATGAATTTAAAACTCATGACGGGCGCTCAGTTTATGACGGAAGTGGAATTTACCCTGATATTTTTGTTAAACAGGAACGCTTCAGCAATATCACACAGTCGCTGGTGTCAAAACTGTTGATATTTGATTATGCAACTTTGTATCGTAATACCCACAAAAGTTTGGCTGCTGCTTCAGGTTTTCATCTGTCAGATGCCGACTTTGATGATTATGTTAAATTCCTTGGCAATAAAAACTATAACTATACTACCCAAAGCGAAAAACTTGTCAATAACCTGAAAACCGAAGCAACCAAAGACAAACAGTTTGCCAATATTCAGACGGAATATGAAGCACTGAAAAATAAATTGCAGGAAAGCAAAAAGAACGACCTGCAAGCAAATAAAGAGGAAATTAAGCAGGTGCTGGAAAACGAGATCGTTTCGAGGTATTATTTTGAGAAAGGCCGCTTTGAAGCCAATTTTAAATACGACAGGGAGCTTGCTCAGGCTGTTAAAACGGTACAGGATAAAAATCAGCTGGCGGCAATATTACAGGGTGAGGGCGATTACAAAGTGATCGGGAAACCGCAGTTTGCCATGGTATCGAAAAAGGCAGCTGAAGATAAAGATAACAGCGAACAGTAAATTTTCGGTAAACGATTTATGCAAAAGCGGCTCAAAAGGCTGCTTTTTTTATCGAATTGCCCGCGCTATTGCCTTCGCCCAAAATTCACCTAAAACTTTGGCACCATTTTCATTCGGATGCAGGTAAAATATACCCTTGTTGCCCCGCTCTGCCTGTAAACTGGCCAGGGAATGTGCCCTGAAATAATCAAAGGCATCGCTATCGCCTGAAAATACATGGTTTTTGTTTTTCACTGCATAATGCGCCACCAGGTGATCGATCTGCGGAAAATAGCTTTGCAGCCTGTCCAAACCTTCCTGCAGGTACATTGCGCCGTTATAGGTATTTGGGCTGTACCAAATAGGGTGTTGGATCACGATCTTACTGGCGGGATAGTCTTTTAACAGCCTGTCTATGATCGACTGAAGATTCTTCTCATAATTTTCAGGTGATACCGGTGAACCATGTGGCCCGCGGATGGCACTGTCATTGGTACCCAGCATGATCGAAAATACAAGTTCATTGGTTGAGCTTTTATATTCATTTGCGGCATTTTCAACCTGTTCAAATGCTGGCGTGCCGGGCTGAAAATCAAGTGTCGTAAAACCGCTGTGTCCCTGGTTAGAACTTTGCACCGCAGCATTACCCGCTTTTTGCAGTGCCCTATCGGCAACCACAGTAGGGTAATTTGACGCATCGCCGATACCTGCCCCTGCCGTAATGCTGTCACCGATATATATCATATTCAGGCCTTTTCCCTGCGCACCAGCTACACCGGCGTTGAACAGGAGCAATACCGGAAGCAAAAGCCATTTAACTTTTGTTTGCATCATCATGTTATTTGAAGCCTATCCCTAAATTTTCGAACAAGAAGGCCCACTTATCGGTCTGCCCACTGATCATCTGTTCGGTTGATTGACCGGCACTATGCCCGGCTTTAGTCTCGATACGGATCAATATCGGCGCTGGTCCTTTTTGGTATTCCTGTAATCGGGCACCAAATTTAAAGGAATGCGCAGGCACTACCCGATCGTCATGATCAGCAGTAGTTACCATAGTTGCGGGGTAATTATTTGGTTGCAGCGCATGATAGGGCGAGTATTTATACAGGTAATCAAACATCTCTTTGCTGTCTTCGGCTGTACCATAATCATAGGCCCATCCGGCGCCGGCAGTAAATTTGTTATAGCGCAACATATCCATTACACCAACAGCCGGGAATGCCACTTTGCAAATACCCGGTTGCTGCGAGAGTACTGCACCGATCAATAAGCCCCCATTTGAACCTCCTGATATGGCCAGATAATCAGTTGAGGTGTATTTGTTTTTCTTCAGGTATTCTGCTGCGGCAATGAAATCATCAAACACATTTTGTTTGTGTAGTTTGATGCCTGCACGGTGCCAGGTCTCGCCGTATTCGCCACCGCCACGCAGGTTTGGCACTGCATAAATACCGCCCTGCTCAAGCAGGATAATATTTGAGGTACTGAAAGCCGGGGTCATGCTTACCCCAAATCCTCCATAGGCATAAAGTAATGTTGGGTTCTTCCCATTCATTACGGTGCCTTTCTTGTAGGTTATGATCATTGGTATCCTGGTACCATCCTTCGATTTATAGAAAACCTGTTTTGATTCGTATTGTGAAGGATCGAATTGCACATTCGGTTTTTTGAAAATGGTCGACGCGCCGGTTGCAATATCATACTTAAAAATAGTAGGCGGATACACAAAGCTTGTAAAGGTGTAATAGGTTTCCTTTTCCTCTTTTTTAGTTCCAAAGCCACTTGCAGTTCCAACCGAAGGTAATTTTATGGTACGTTCAAGTTTTCCATCCAGGTCATATTGCTGTACCAGCGAGGTGGCATCCTGCAGGTATTCGGCAAACAGCTTTCCGCCACCGGTACTGATACTAAGTACGTTTTTGGTGGCAGGGATCAGATCTTTCCAGTGAATGGGCGTCGGGTTAGCAGCATCTACCGCAACGAGCCTATAGTTTGGTTGGTAAAGGTTGGTATGGATATACAATTTGCTGTCCAGATTGTAAACCACATAGCTATTGTTATCAAAATTATTCACAACCGGTACAATACCGCTTCCGGGATTGCCAAAATCCTGCACATATAATTCGTTTCCCGTAGTGCTTTCGGCTGCAGTGATCACCAGGAAACGTTCATCTTCGGTCAGGTAGGCGCCTATATACCGACGAGGTGTTTGCTCTCCGCCAAAGATCAGTTTATCTTCGCTTTGGGGCGTACCCAGTTTATGGAAGTATAATTTGTGGTATTGCGTGATGCCCGCAAGCTGGCTGCCCTCTTTCGGCTTGTCGTAACTGCTGTAATAAAATCCTTCATTTCCCTTCCAGGCTATGCCACTAAATTTTACATCGCGCAGGGTATCGCCTACCTGCACTTTATCTTCGGTTTTAATAACGATCACCTTGTGCCAGTCGGATCCGCCCTCTGATAGCTGGTAAGCTGCCAGGCTACCGTCTTTGCTAAAATCGAGTCCCTGTAGTGAAGTGGTGCCATCAGTCGAAAATTTATTCGGATCAAGAAATATCTCCGGTATTCCGGTATCACCTATCTGCCGCCAAACAACCGACTGTGCCTGTAAACCATCATTTTTATAAAAATAGGTGTATTTACCTTCTTTAAATGGCGCGCTGTATTTTTCGTAGTTCCATAAAGTTTCAAGCTTTTTTTTGATAGCATCACGAAAAGGGATCTGAGCCAAATAGTTTTGCGTTACCTTATTTTCTTCCTGTACCCAGGCTTTGGTATCTGCAGCCCTGTCATCTTCCAGCCAACGGTAAGGATCGGGCACCTGGGTGCCGAAATAGGTATTTACAGTATCAACTTTTTTGGTAGTGGGATAGGGAAGTGTTTTGATATTCATTTGCTGTGCTAAAATTGAGCTGCCGGTAAAAAGGGCCATCAACAACAGGATAATTTTTTTCATCGAAATTGCCGGTTAAGATAAAACTAAGATAGGTTTTTTATTGGGCATTGGTCATTAGTCATTAGGCATTTGTCATTAGTCATTAGTCATTTGTTTTTCATCTTTCGCCTTTCGCCTTTCGCCTTTCACCTTTCACCTTTCACCTTTCACCTTTCACCTTTCACCTTTCACCTTTGATAAACAGGCCGATAAATTTACGCTTGATCCCCTTAAACCAAAAAATCCCGCCTCAGCGGGATTTTTGTATTAGATATATTTATTTCTACTGACCTGCTGGTATACCATTGCTGCTGTATTTGCTGCCCAGATTGATATAGTCTGTCAGGATTTGCCCGGCTTCGATCTTCAAAAAGTCGAGGTCCTCATTTTTAGGTCTGCTTTGACCTTTAGTGATAGGTTTTAGACCAAGGGCGATACGTTTATTATTGTTACGTTCAAACTCTTTTTGTTCGTCGGCATCGCGTTCAGCTTTTAATTTTTGTTCGTTAAGCGGAACTGATTTTTCGATCTCATGCTTTTGAAAATCAGCAATATCTGCCAACAGGTATTTATAGCTGTCGCTGGCGTTCATACGATCTTCATGCAGTTTGTTTAGCTGCGGTACTACTGCTGTAAAATCCCCAACTTTCGTATAATCGCTTTTTGGTATCACATCAAAAGGTAATGCAGAAGGCTCGGTATCTTCGCCGTATTTGTTTAAAGGTATCAGCGAAGGGAATTTAATATCCGGAGTTACACCTTTATGCTGGGTAGAGTTACCGCTGATACGGTAAAATTTAGCTATGGTTAAGTTAAGCTGACCATATTTACTTTGGCTACCTGTATTAACTACCTTTTTGCCGCCATTATCGTTCGAAGCGGTTTGGGTCAGTTTTTCTAATGCCGAAGGTTTGATCACACGGTCGAGGTCGATCGCATTTTGTACGGTACCTTTGCCGTAGGTTTGTGTTCCGATGATCAACGCGCGACCATAGTCTTGCATGGCGCCAGCAAATATTTCGGATGCAGAAGCGCTGAAACGATCTACCAGGATAGCCAATGGACCCGACCATGATACCGATGGATCATCATCGCTGTCTACTTCTGTTTTATCCTGCGCATCACGTACCTGTACAACCGGACCGGTTTTGATAAACAAACCGCTCAGGTCAATAGCTTCCATTAATGAGCCACCACCGTTTTCACGCAGATCTATCACGACACCATCAACATTTTCTTTCTTCAGCGAATCCAGTATAAGTCTTACGTCGCGGGTTGTGCTTTTGTAATTGGGGTTACCCGATTTATAATCGTTATAATCGATATAAAATGCCGGTATTGATATCACGCCTATTTTGATCGTCTTGCCATTAGAGATATAGGTCTTGATCTCTTCTTTTGCCGACTGATCTTTCAGGATGATTTTTTCGCGTACCAGCTCAACCACTTTAGGCTTTGCTGCCACATTACTGCCTTTAGGTAAAATTTGCAAACGTACCGTGGTACCCTTGGTGCCTCGGATAAGAGCGATCGCATTTTCGATGCGCCATCCGATCACGTTTTGGAATTCACCCTCTTTACCCTGACCCACTGCCACGATCCGGTCGTCAGGCGAAATTTCATGACTTTTATCTGCGGGACCGCCAGGAACAATACTGCTGATGGTCACATAGTCATTCACCGAACTTAGCGTTGCACCTATACCTTCCAGAGAGCGCGACATTTCGATATTGAAATTAGCTGCATTGGCCGGGTTAAAGTAATTGGTATGGGGGTCGATCGCATTGGTAAAAGCGTCCATAAAAATCTGGAACACGTCTTGATTGTTCAGTTTATTCGATTGATCTAACAGGTTTTGGTATCTCTTTTTCAAGGTCTCCTTGTTTTTTTCCATGTCGCTACCAGTCAGCTTCAGGTTCAGCAGGTCGTACTTGATGCGCTCGGTCCAAACCTGGTCACTTTCTTCCTGAGAGGCAAAAAACGGCAGGCTGTCCCTATCGAACGTAAAGGTCTCGTTAGAGTTAAAATCAAATTTTTTGTCGATCAGGGCTATCGAATATTTGATGCGGTCGTTATATCTTTTTTGATAGACATTAAAAATATTGAACACATCGTTCAGGTTACCCTCCTTTAGGTCTGCTGACAAAACCGTTTTATATTTTGCAAAATCCCGGATATCTGATGCCAGGAAATAATTATGGTTTTCATCCAGTTGCTTGATATAGCGGTCAAATACCACTTTTGATATCGAATCGTTTAGCTCAACTTTCTTATAATTATATTCCGTGATCAGTTGTGCAATATAACGGCATACCGTCGCCTCCTGGGCATCAGGTTGCAGGTTGTTAGAACCATCAACTCTGACAAGGGGTCTGTTGGGCGACGCTTTACATGCCAGCGCGGCACCAATCAATAATAATACATACAGTTTCTTCAACATATCTTTAACTTTCTTTAAATCGGGGTTGTAATAGGATACCAACACTTTTCGCCTGTTAATAGTTTGTAAATAAAAAGAGACAGTGGTATTTACTGCCTCCCGATCAGGGTAACAATATTACAAATAATGTTTATTAGAATAGTATTGCGCTAATAAGTTTAAACATTTTACAAATCTTTATTCCCATCCACAGCAGTCTCGGCATATCGGTTTGCAAATAATATCTTGTTTTGCCCCAATAATGGGATCATCTTTTTAATTTCTTCTGTTTTCTCTTTCATTCCCCTGGCTTGTGCCAGATTTTGCGCTTCGTTCAGGTCATTTCGTGCCGAAACCAGGTCGCCCAGGTTTTCTTTGATACCTGCCAAACTTACAAGGTTAGCTATTGTATGCCGGTCGTTGTTTTCCTGACGAGATATATTGATGCTTTGCAAAAAATACCATTTCGCTTCCGAATACCGGTGCATTTTGATATATAACAAACCAAGGTCGCTAAAGTTGTAACTGGCCACATTATATATGCGCCAGCTCATGTTATGGCGCACATCTTTGATCAGCGCCCGTTCCTGAGAGAGGAGGCTGAATTCGCTTTCATCATAAACAAAAGGTTTCACTTCGGCATCAGATAGTGCAGTTTTTGCCATGATGCTTGCACGCCCGATTGAGTGTAAATTGATCAAAGGACGCGGATGAAATGGCGGAGTTTTTTTCCAGAACAAAAGCTGCGATGAAGCCGAAAATCCAGATATCATGAATAATATGAGCAGCCTGTAACGCATCTGGTGGTTCTCTTTCGAATTTATCTTTAAATCAATTCGGCTAAGGTATTGATTTTTAGTTAATTTATAAACGCAGGTAATTATACGTTTTGGGCGGCTATTTGTTGTAAGGCGGGACACGATTTAGGGATTTGTGGTAGATTTTTAAGATGCAGCAGTAGACACGATTTTTTGATTTATAAGATTTCAAAAATCAATACGGCTTAAAAATCAACCTTCGCTCATTTTTTGATCTCATAAACCATTTCAACCATACCGTTTTTGTAGGCAGTCAGGTCTTTTAACCGAAGCGATTGTTCTGGTAAAGTTTGATCGAAAAGATGCAAACCATCACCCAAAATTATCGGCACGATGGACAGCCGGATCTCATCAGCAAGTTGATGACGAATGAAGTTTTTTACCAGCTCCGCTCCGCCCACAACCCAAACGTTTTTATAGCTCGGTTTCAGGCGTTCATTAACAAGTGTATTCAGGTCGCCGGCAAAAACTTCAACGCTATTTCGCTCAAGGGCTAAGTTTCGTTTCGACAACACAATGGTTGGTGTGTCTCCATAAGCCCAGCCGTAGGATTTTGACAGTTCGAGCGCGTGCTCATAGGTGTGTGAACCCATCACATAACAGTCGATCATTTTCAGGAAGGCTGCGGCGTCCTGTTCTGTAACGGTAGCTCCTTTTTCATAAATATCAGCTGTTTCAAACCAGGAAACGCTATTGTCTTTTTTGGCAATGATGCCATCAAGGCTGGCTACAAGGTGGAGCGTGATTTTGGATGCAGCGTTTGTCATTTCTAATTCTTAAAGCTAAACATTACAACGTTTCAACATTGCAACCTTGCAACAAAAATCAATCAAACACCTCCACTCCCTCATCATAAGCCGCCCAAACCATATAAGGGTGGGTGTCCAAATGATAAACCTCGCCTTTGGCCGATAGGCCGATCACCCCTGCAAAGCCATCAAATGGTTTTAGCTCGGCCAGCGTTTTAGCAGTAGCCGCCTCCAGGCTCATACCATCACTAACGCGGGTCACAATTTTTGCCGCTACGGCGCCGCTAACAATATCTTCACCAACACCGGTGCATGAAATACCGGCATAAGTATCCGCATAATTCCCCGCCACCGTTGCCGAATCGCTGACACGGCAAGGGATCTCAAAACCCTTACCTCCAGTTGAAGTTGCAGCTGCTAAATTGCCTTGGGCATCCAGTGATACGCAACCAACTGTACCGGTACGAAGCGCATTGGCCAGTTTTTGCTCATATTCACTGCGCCGCTGGGGCGTTTCCGGGTTGTAATAGGGAATACCTTGTTTGTAAGCAAAGTCTTGTGCGCCCTGCCCGCTTAAAACCCGGTCCGGTAAGTGGAGCAGTTTTTCGGCCACATCAATTGGATTTTGCACGCCCTCCAGGTTGATCACCCCCGAGAATGCCATGCTTTTGCCATCCATCAGCGCAGCGCTCATGCGTATCTTACCATCGCTTTGAATCTGCGAACCTGTGCCCGCATTAAATAATTCATTGTCTTCCAGCAAACGAACGGTAAAAACGACCGTTTCCAAAGCACTATGCATCTGCAGGTATTGGTAGCCCGATTGCACAATTTCGCGCAAAGCCGCCTGCTTAGCCAGCTTAACCTCTTTATTTGTAGCCGACTCACTGAAAAAGCCGCCGTGTATAATTAGTTTCATTTCTTTGAGTCCGAAAGTCCGCATCCCGATAGCTATCGGGAGTCCGTAAGAATACGGGTGTTCGACTTTGAAAATTATGCGCTTATTCTGAATTCGAATTTTAAAAGTTTACTAATATTTTTTTTAAAGGTTCCCGATCATCCCGAAAAACATATTCCAGACTTACCGACTCCCGATAGCTATCGGGATGCGGACTTTCCGACTTCCGGACTACAACTACCGATCCTGTCCGCGGATAAATACCCCATCTTCCACCTTATAAACCTTTTTGATATAGAGTTTGTGTTGATGCAGATCATATTTATCATAAATAGACATCACGTGAAGTTTCAGGTTTTCGATAGACACGGGCGAACCCAGTTCTACATCATAAATATTCGTTTCCACCATATTTTTCCCATCTACCAAAATGATCAGTCCCGAACCAATAGCTTCCATCTGGCTGCCTTCGGTAATGAGCAGACCGGCATCTTCACCCAGGCCAATACCCAGGATACCGGGATTGCTGGCTACGGCATACATCAGCCTGCCAATTCGGCCACGCTGCACAAAGTGTGTGTCGATGATCACCGAATCAATAAAGCCCAGGCCGGCAGTAATTTGTACCTCTCCCTTGATCAGCGCCTCATTGCTCTGGCCTTTGTAGATCATATTGGTTGATGCCGCCGCTGCCCCGGCTGAGGTGCCCGCAATGATGAAATTTTCTTTATTGTATCGTTGTTTCAATATTTGCAGGAACTCTGTGCCGCCGAAAATGGAGCTTAAGCGCAGTTGGTCACCGCCTGTAAATATCACCACGTCAGCTTTGCGGATGCGCTCAATATAGTCTTTGCGCTGTGCATCTTCTCTCGATTTGATATGCAGTGTACCAACCTTCGTTAGGTTGAGCTGGTTAAAAGCATTGACATATTCAATACCAACCAATTCGGGGATCTGCGAAGCGGTAGTCACTACTTCAACTACCGAGGCTTCGTGGTTAGCTGATTCGGTAATGATACGTTTGAGTATCCCGCGGTCGAAAAATTTAAGATGATCAGGCTTAATGATATGCTCCTGCGTACTGATATTGGTGCCGAGGTCGACGGCACCACCTATTATTACCAATTTACCTTTGGGACTTATCATGTGAGCTTATTGTTAGTCAATCTGTTCAAACCGGTACTGCGCCGGAGCATGTTTGCAAATTAAAGAAAAATGACCGCACGCGCACACATAAAACTTTAAACATATTGCGGGTTTTTAACCGAAAACTTTTAATACCATCCGAAGTTTTATAGCTTTATTCGAAATTGAAACACCCTCAAACGAATTGACATTACCAATGAAGATAGAAAATATACAAGTATTGCGCGGCCCCAATATCTGGAGCACCAACCGTAAGAAGCTGATACAGATGCGCCTCGACCTGCAGGAAATGGAGCATAAACCCAGTAATTCAATACCCGGTTTTTTAGAACGATTGAACAAATTGATCCCATCCCTGCACGAACATCGTTGTTCGCCAGGTGTTCAGGGAGGTTTTTATCAACGTGTTGAAGCCGGCACCTGGATGGGACACGTGGTTGAGCATGTGGCCCTGGAGATACAATCACTTGCCGGCATGGATACCGGCTTTGGCCGCACCCGCGAAACTAAAAAGCAGGGAGTTTATAATGTGGTTTTTACCTATATCGAAGAGAAGGTTGGTGTTTACGCAGCCGAAGCGGCCGTACGGATAGTTAATGCAGTCATTAATGCTGAAGATTATAATCTGCAACCCGACCTGCAAAAAATGCGTGAGATACGCGAGGATACACGCCTCGGGCCAAGCACCGGCTCTATCGTTGATGAGGCCATTGCCCGCGATATTCCCTGGATACGATTGAATAACCAGTCGCTGGTGCAATTGGGTTATGGAAAAAACCAGGTACGTTTCCGTGCTACCATGACCGAAAAAACCAGCTCGATAGCGGTAGATCTGGCCAGCAATAAGGACGAAACCAAGCGCATGCTGCAAGATGCGGCAATACCGGTTGCCAGCGGTATCACCATTTCCACTATTGCCGGCGTAGACGATGCTATTCGTAAAGTTGGTTTCCCGCTGGTTTTTAAACCCCTGGATGGTAACCATGGAAGAGGTATTTCAATCAATATCCGCACACGTGAAGACGCCATTGCAGCTTTTGAGCACGCGGCTAAAATATCGCGCAAAGTGATCGTGGAGCGTTTTATAACAGGATATGATTTTAGGGTACTGGTGATCGATAACAAAATGGTTGCTGCCGCATTACGCGATCCGGCACATGTTGTGGGGGATGGGCAATTGACCATTCAGCAGCTTATCGATAAAGAAAATACTGATCCGCGCCGTGGTTATGGCCACGAGAATGTGCTCACCCTGATCAGTATTGACCGGGACACACTCGACTTGCTGGATAAAAAGGGCTATACGCTGGAAACCGTACCGGCAAAAGGCGAAAAGGTGTTTGTAAAATCAACCGCCAATCTGAGTACCGGAGGCACCTCGGTTGATGTGACCGATCATGTGCACCCGCAAAACGTATTCATCTGCGAGCGGATATCCAAGATCATCGGTCTTGATATCTGCGGCATCGACATTATGGCTAAAAACCTGAGTGAGCCGCTGAATGAAACCGGTGGTGTGATTCTGGAAGTGAACGCTGCACCAGGTTTCCGGATGCACATAGCGCCAAGCGAGGGGCTGCCTCGCAATGTGGCCGGCCATGTGATCGATATGTTATACCCTCCGGGTAAATCGGCAAGGATACCTATTATTGCTGTAACTGGAACCAACGGTAAAACAACCACGACCCGCCTCATCGCGCATATCGTTAAAAACAACGGTTTCCGTGTTGGTTTTACCACTTCTGATGGTATTTACGTGCAAAACAACATGATGACCAAAGGCGATACCACCGGCCCGGTGAGTGCGGAGTTCATCCTGCGCGATCCGACCGTTGAGTTTGCTGTTTTGGAAACCGCCCGTGGAGGAATTTTACGTTCGGGCCTGGGTTTTGGGCAATGCGATATTGGAGTTATTACCAATATTCAGGAAGATCACCTTGGTTTGGCTGATATCCATACGCTGGAAGACCTTTCGCGTGTAAAAAGTGTGGTGACTAATTCAGTAAAAAAAGATGGATGGGCAGTGCTTAATGCAGATAATGATTATTGTGTGAAGATTGGACGGCGGGCGGAGAGCAATGTCGCCTATTTCAGTATGGACGAAAACAACCCGGTCATCAAAGCACATTGTAAAAAAGGCGGTATTGCCTGTATCTGCGAAAATGGTTTTGTGACGATACAAAAAGGCGACTGGAAGATCCGCGTTCAGCGCACCTTGCTGATCCCGCTTACCTTTGGCGGTACAGTGCCATTCATGGTGCAAAATGTGCTGGCAGCTACGCTGGCTACCTTCCTTTGGGGCTTTAAAACGGAGGATATCCAAACTTCGTTACAAACCTTTATTCCATCAGCAGCGCAAACTCCGGGCCGGATGAACATTTTCGAATTCAAGGACTTTAGGTTCATGATCGACTTTGCGCATAATCCGGATGGCTTTAATGGTATCAAGGCATTTTTGAGCCATATCGATTCGCCACTCAAGATCGGTATCATCGCCGGTACAGGCGACCGCCGCGACGAAGATATCCGCGAACTTGGTAAAATAGCAGCCGAAATGTTTGATTACGTGATCCTTCGCCAGGAAAAGTTTTTGCGCGGCCGCACCGAGGAAAATATATTGACCCTGCTGATCGAGGGCATGCGTTCGGTAGATCAAAACAAACCTTTCGAAATCGTATCAAAAGAAGTTGAAGCGATCAAATACGCCATGAGCATGGCTAAACCGGGCACCTTTATCGTTGCGCTGAGCGATGTGATCGATAATGCTATTGAAACTGTACAGGATTACCAGGAGCAGGAAAGGAACGGGACGTTTGTGGTTTAACCCCCCGCGACTCACCCCGACTTCCCCCCGCAACTCACCCCGACTGCGCTTCGCTGGTCGACCCTCTCTACGCAAGCGTAAAGAGGGTTTTTTGTTTTAATGATATCAATCAAAGCGTCATGGCGAGGAACGATCCCGCACATGTGGGACCAAACTTTGCCAGTCAACTAACTCACCCCGACTGCGCTTCGCTGGTCGACCCTCTCTACGCAAGCGTAAAGAGGGTTTTTTGTTTTGATAATAGTAATCAAAGCGTCATAGCGAGGA
>CAIPDP010000170.1 GCA_903863845.1 uncultured Mucilaginibacter sp.
GCATTTAAAACTGTAATACAAAAACGTCCATCAAATTTTATTTGGGGAAGTAATGCATTGGCCGCTAACCAGGGTATGGCATTGATCGTGGCCTATAAAATTTCGGGTGATAAAAAGTACCTGCGCTATGCATTGGCTAACCTCGATTATCTTTTGGGTCGAAATGGTACCGGTTATAGTTACCTTACTGGTTACGGCAGCAAAACGCCCATGCACCCTCATCACCGGCCTTCGATAGCTGATGGGATAGTTGAACCGATACCCGGGCTGTTAGTTGGTGGACCCAATCCTGGTATGCAGGACTATGTGCTGGTACCATCTATCATACCTGATGAGGCCTATATCGACGACGACAGGGCTTATGCCGTAAACGAGATCGCCATTAATTGGAATGCTCCGTTTGCTTACCTGGTCAACGGGATCGAGGCTTTGCAGAATGATTTAAATAACTGATATTTATAAACCAAATAAGACCAAAAAAACCAATTTCATGAAAAAATATTTTTATGCGTTCCTGGCGTTCTGTTTCCTGTACTCAGTTGCGGGTTACGCTCAGGCTCAAAAAAAACCATCGGGTGCACTCGACAAAAAAGTTGATGCACTGATCGCCAAAATGACCCTCGAGGAAAAAGTGGGGCAAATGACCCAGGTAACGCTCGACGAGGTATCAAAAGCTGGTTACAGCAAACATGAGATCGATCCGGAAAAACTAAAGGAGGCTATTCAAAAATACCATGTAGGATCTATCCTCAATGTAATGGGCGCGGCCTATACCCGCGAGCATTGGCATGAAGTAATTTCTGCTATTCAGGATGAAGCTGCTAAAAGCAGATTGAAGATACCGGTGATCTACGGAATTGACGCCATCCATGGCGAAAATTACACACAAGGGAGCACCTTGTTTCCACAGGAAATTGCGCTTGCTGCTACGTTCAATCGCGATCTGGCTTTTCAACAAGGCGAAATAACGGCCTACGAAGTGAGAGCTAGTTATATACCCTGGAATTTTTCTCCGGTATTAGATCTGGGCAAGTCACCCCTGTGGCCCCGTATCTATGAAACTTTAGGTGAAGACCCTTATTTGGGTAAAACCATGGGAGCATCCCTTATTAAAGGATATCAGGGCAATGACGTCGGCGATAAATACCATGTGGCCGCCTGCATGAAACACTATTTGGGCTACAGTTATCCCCTTAGCGGCAAAGACCGCACGCCGGCCTGGATACCCGATCGCTATATGCGCGAATACTTTTTACCTGCATTTGCTGAAGCTGTTAAAGCCGGTGCGAAAACTATAATGATCAATTCCGGCGAGATCAACGGCGTGCCAATTCATGCCAGCCACTATATGCTGACTGATGTTTTACGTGGCGAATTGCATTTTGATGGTGTTGCCGTTACCGACTGGCGCGATATACAATACCTGCACGACCGTCATCATATTGCTGCAACTCAAAAAGATGCTGTGATGATCGCTGTTAATGCGGGTGTAGACATGAGCATGGTGCCCTATGACTATACTTTTTATACTTATCTGATGGAGTTAGCCAAAGAAGGTAAAGTGCCGCTATGGCGCATAAACGAGGCCGTACATCGTATCTTGAAACTGAAATTTGAAACCGGGCTATTTGAACGTCCGGTTGGTAACCCGGATGATTATCCAAAATATGGTTCTGACGAATTTCGTGCTGTGAGTTATAAAGCTGCATCAGAAGCTATCACGTTGTTAAAGAATAATAATGCTGTACTTCCTTTGAAAAAAGGCAGCAAGGTTCTGGTAACAGGCCCTACAGCTAATACCATGCGCTCATTGGACGGCGGGTGGAGCTATACCTGGCAAGGAGATGTAGCCGATCAGTTTGCGAAAGGAAAAAACACTATTCTGGCTGCAATTCAGCAAAAATTAGGCAATGATAATGTAAGTTACCAGCCTGGTGCCACTTTCGATCAATTGAAAAATATTGACGAGGCTGTAGCAGCGGCGGAACAGGCAGATGTAATTGTCTTATGCCTGGGCGAACTCTCGTATACCGAAAATGTGGGTAATATTGATGATCTGAACCTGCCGGAAGCCCAGACACAGCTTACAAAGGCTTTGGCTGCTACCGGCAAGCCGATCGTATTGGTTTTGGCGGAAGGTCGGCCAAGAATAGTAACCGATGCTGAACAATTGTCGTCAGCAACAATAATGAACTATTTTTCAGGTAATGAAGGTGGCGATGCGCTCGCTGGTATATTAACAGGAGATATCAATCCGTCTGGAAAATTATCGATCACCTATCCAAGGTATGCTAATTCACTGAATAACTATTACCGCAAAAACCTGGAGAACGGAAACCCCGACGATAAACATGGCTATAATCCATTATATGAATTTGGTTTTGGACTAAGTTATACCTCCTTCAGCTATAGCAATCTGAAAATGAGCAAGCCAACTTTAAAAGAAGGGGAGACGCTAACAGTTACAGTTGATGTGAAAAATACCGGTCAATTTGAAGGAAAAGAATCGGTATTGCTGTATACCAGCCAGCTCTATGCAAGTATTTCGCCTGATTTTAAACGATTGAGGGCATACGATAAAATTGATCTAAAACCTGGCGAAACAAAGACTGTGTCTTTTAAATTAACGCCGAAGGACCTTTCTTTTGTTAATGATCAAAGCAAAACTGTAACGGAGCCCGGTGAGTTCAAAGTGATGATCGGCGACCAAACCGTTAGTTTTAACTTTGTTTCAAATACCGTTCCTTCGCGGAGCGGACGTTTATAAGAAAATTAAAATGTCACTTCCTATATTCGGAAGTGACATTTTTTAGCTGTTTTTGGAATAAATGTTAAAACAACATTTTATTTTACAAATGCTTCATTTATATTTGTTTGTCAGTTTATTGACCCAATTATAAGAAAAGCAAATTCGATGAAAAATGTTCTGTGGGCCATTTTGGTAATTCCTATTCTCATTACTTCATGTTCAAAGGGCGGAGGATCTAACGTAGTACCACCAGGTCCAACCTATACGCCGCCAACTGTTTCTTCATCATTTGCTAAAGGAGCGGATGTTAGCTGGGTTACACAAATGGAATCATCCGGCTACAAGTTTTTTGATAAGTCGGGCAATCCGCAGGACCTGTTTACGGTGTTAAAAGGCTTAGGCTTTAATTCGGTCAGGCTAAGGGCATGGGTAAATCCTTCTGATGGTTGGTGTAATACTGCCGATGTAGTTTCAAAAGCCATCAGAGCGAAAAATGCCGGGCTCAAAATCATGATCGATTTTCATTATGCAGATAGCTGGGCTGATCCCGGAAAGCAACCCAAACCGGCGGCATGGTCCGCACTCGCCTTTCCGGATCTGGTAACCGCTTTAAGTAACTATACTGTCAGCACCCTCAATACACTTAAAACAAATGGCATTACACCTGATTGGGTACAAATCGGTAACGAAGTAGACGACGGTATACTTTGGGAAGACGGTCGTGCATCAACTCATATGAATAATTTCGCTGCCTTGATTCAAGCCGGATACCAGGCCGTTAAATCGGTTAGCGCCATGATAAAGGTTATCGTACACGTTTCAAATGGCTTCGACAAAGCACATTTCGAATATCTTTTTGATGGGTTAAAAAGCAATGGTGCACATTGGGATATTATCGGGATGTCATTGTATCCCTCAGCAGCCAATTACCTGACACTGGATGCCCAATGCTATTCCAACATGAGCGATATGGTTACGAGGTACGGAACGCCGGTGATGATCTGCGAGGTAGGAATGCCTGCTTCCGATCCCGCAGATAGTCGCGCCTTTTTGACCGACATCATAACGCGTAACAATTCCTTACCCAACGGAAATGGTTTAGGTGTATTCTACTGGGAACCAGAAGCCTACAATTGGCAGAATTATAGTTTAGGAGCTTTTGATAATACTGGTAAGCCTACAATAGCACTGGATGCTTTTGGTGGAAATTAACTTAATGAAAAGGTCAACAAGATAACTCCAACAAGGCAAACTGCCGCCATAACAATATAACTCAACAAAATACCGGTCATTTTAGTAATTGTTCTGAAGGCACTCCTGTGGTAAACTGCCCGAAGCGATTTGTAGAAATATACCAGTACAACTACGATTTCGAGTATTGCCAACGCACTACCCAAGCCTGTCCAACTTCCCGGTAATAGCAATTGAATCAATATTACAACACTTGAGAACAGGAACAAAAAGCAGTGAAAATGGAAGGAATAGATCAGATGTTCGACATAAAATTTTTTATTCTTCCTGAACGCGATCATCAATCCGAGTGCAAATAAGGGCATCAGCACAAACATTGATTTTGGGATATTATGCTGCACTTGTTCCTGAAATACCTCTAATGAATTTTTGCCATATTTTTTACTATAGGCGTAGGATTTTTTTGTACCCCAATGAATTATAGCACCGTCACGTTTGCTTGCCGGCAATTTTAACTGAGTCGCCTGATACTGTTCGTAGGTCGAATCCGGGTTTTCCTTTTCAGGTTTGCTCTTAGTTTGTTGTCCTGAAGGCACTTTAACATTGAAGTTGACGGTAGTTGGGTTTTCTCTTTGCTGAAAGGCCAACAGGAAATAAACAATGCTGATAAAAATATACATCTTAACCGGATGGAGGTATTTTACCCGCTTACCGGCCATATACTCATTTGTTAAATAGCCCGGTTTGAATAGCAAAGGTTTTATGGTATTGAAAAATTGATGATCGAAATGAAAATAATCGCTGATGGCATGATTCATCATGTGGCCAAAACTCTCGTGTATCTCGAGGTTTTCCTGCCCGCAATTTGAGCAGAATTTACCTTGAATGGTGCTGCCACAGTTTAGACAGTTGTTTTCTTTGCGATAATGCTTGTTCATTTTTATTGCAGGTTAATGTCAGACATGTTTAAAAACTGGTTCCGAGCCAGGATCATGTTTATACCGAAAAACAAATGGAAAAATACAAGCGATAACCAGGGCATAGGTAGCAAAAGTTAACCAGATGCCCTGCCAGTTTTTGCTGTGATCGGCAAGGGTGAAAAATTTATCGATAATAACGCCACTGGCAAAGCTTCCAAATAGCGCACCAAAGCCATTAACCATCATCATAAATAATCCTTGGGCACTGCCTCTGATTTCCGGGGGAGTTTGTGTTTCAACATATAATGAACCAGAGATATTAAAGAAGTCAAATGCCATTCCATAAACTATACAGGAAAGGATGATCATCCATAGCCCATCCGCAGGATTACCGAAGCCAAACAAGCCAAATCGGAGTACCCAGGCCAGCATACTAATAAGCATCACATATTTTATACCAAATTTTCGAAGGAAAAATGGGATGGCAAGAATAAAAAGTGTTTCGGAAACCTGGGACACGGACATAATTATAGCTGGATATTTTACTACAAGCAGGTCTTTATACTTAGCCACATTTTTAAAATCACCAAGGTAAACATCACCATAAGCATTTGTTAATTGCAAAGCAGCGCCCAGCAGCATTGAAAATGCAAAGAAGATGGCAAATTTTGCTGTTTTAAATAGCGTAAATGCTCGCAGGCCCAGGGCTTCTACAAATGTTTTCTTGTCGGTTCTGTTGTAAAGCGGAGGGCATTTGGGCAAAGTAAATGCATATAATCCAAGTGCAAGCGCAACAATGCCCGCAATATAAAACTGATTACCCGAGCTTTCGTTTTTTGTCAAACTGACCACCCAAAGTGCTACTATAAATCCTACAGTTCCCCAGGTACGAATGGGGGGGTATTTTTTAACTACATCAATTTCCTCTTTTTTAAGGGCCGAATATGCAACGGTGATTGAAAGTGAAATTGTAGGCATATAAAAAATCATATTCAGCAGCATAACCCAGAAGAAGATATTTGGATCTTTTACCATCGGCAGGCTGATCAAAACAGCTGCACCGCAAATATGCATAATACCGAATAGCCGTTCGGCATTTATAAATCGATCAGCTATGATACCAGTTAATGCCGGCATAAAAATTGCCGACATCCCCATAGTTGAGAAAATAGCTGAAAATTGTGTGGCTGTACCCAGCTTGTTATCAAACCAGTAGTGTGCAATTGTAATCAACCACGACCCCCACACAAAATATTGCATAAAGTTCATCACTATTAAGCGCAACTTAATATTCATAGCGGGTAGGGAATTTAAACCGAGGTTAAAATAGGAAAAAATGATCAATTTGGTGATTTGAAAATTTGAAAATGAAGGAGAAAGCCCCAAACTTCAAATTTTCAAATCATCAAATTTTCAAATTAGGAAGCCTTTCTTCTGTTCAACTCGTCGCGGATCTTGGCAGCTTTTTCGTAAGCTTCATCAGACAATGCTTCCTGGAGTTTGGTTTTCAGTTCTTCGTTGCTAAGTGTAGCATATCCGCCTGCGGTTGTGGCGGCGCTTTTTTCTTCAGTAGCATCGGCCATGTTTTCGAGGTAAACAAAATCATTGCCTTCGATCACGATACCGGCACTGGAAAGAATGAATTCATAGGTGAAAATGGCACAATCAAAACGGACAGCCATGGCAATCGCGTCCGAGGTTCTTGCATCGATCTCGATCGTCTTTTTCCCGTCGTTGCAGATCAATTTTGCATAAAATATCCCATCTACAAGATTGTAAATGATGATCTCTTGTATCGAGATACCGAATGATTGCGCAAAATTCTTAAAAAGATCGTGGGTAAGGGGCCGGCTTGGGGTCATTTTTTCGATCTCGATCGCAATTGCCTGGGCCTCAAAACTGCCAATTATAATAGGCAGACGGCGACGGCCACTTACTTCCCCCAAAACCAAAGCATACGCGCCGGACTGTGTTTGACTATAAGATAGTCCAACTATATCCAGCTTAATTTTTTTCATGTTATTGGCCATCAATGCAAACCTTTATGCCGAAGCTTTATATTCTTTTACCGCTGCAATTAATTTCGGAACTACTTCGAAGGCATCTCCCACAATTCCATAGTCGGCAACCTTAAAAAATGGTGCTTCCGGATCTTTGTTGATGACCACAATGACTTTAGAACTACTTACACCTGCGAGGTGTTGTATAGCTCCTGAAATTCCGACTGCAATATACAAATTTGGACTGACAGCTATGCCGGTTTGGCCAACATGTTCGCTGTGTGAACGCCAGCCAGCATCGGAAACAGGTTTTGAACAAGCCGTAGCGGCACCAAGTAGTCCGGCTAATTCTTCCAGCATCCCCCAGTTTTCCGGACCTTTCAAGCCTCTTCCACCGGATACAACGATCTCGGCATCAGGCAGGGAAACCTTATCGGTCGACTTTATGACTTCTTTTACCATAGCCCTGAAGTCGGTTTGTTTGATCGCCGGACTAAATTCTTCTATCTTTCCTTCAGCTTGCTTTTCAATCACCTGGAAGGCATTAGGGCTCAACGAGATAACCTTTTTTGCGGAGGTCAATTCAACCGTCGCAAAGGCTTTTCCGGAAAAAGCTGCTTTTTTAACTTTAAACTGACCACTTGAAATTTCAGGTAAGGCGATCGCGCCATCGGCCAATCCTGCTTCCAGTTTAACGGCGATACGCGGCGCGAGGCCACGACCAGAAAATGAATTGGACAATACTACGATATCAGCATTTTCTTTTTGAGCAGCTTCTGCAATTACTGAGGCATAGGCCTGGTTTATAAAATTCTTTAATTGCGCATTAGCTACCTGCAGAATTTTATCAGCCCCATATTTACCCAATAATGCGAGCTCTTCAACCGGCACTTCGCCAATGGATATTGCTGTAAGAGTTGTGCCCGACTGATCGGCAATTGCCCTTGCATAGGATACTGCTTCGAAAGTCGATTTTTTGAATTTGCCCGAGGTATTTTCGGTATATATTAAAACAGCCATTTTGAATTAGGTATATCTGGATTAAATAACACTATATCACGCGTGCTTCCGTGTGCAGCATCTGGATAAGTTTAGCACTTTCATCTGGCGATACCAGTTTTACCTGTCCGCGCGCAGCAGGATTTTCGAAATGGGAATATTCCACGTTCGTAATAACAGCAACAGGTTCAACAACAGTTAAAGGTTTGGTACGTGCCGACATGATGCCGCGCATGTTAGGTATTTTAGCTTCGGCAACACCTTCTGCAGCACCTGCAACAAATGGTAGGGTGATGTTTAGTATTTCTTTTCCGCCTTCAATTTCGCGTTCAACTATAGCCGAATCGCCATCAATATCCAATTTCTTAATGATCGAAACAGAAGGTATATCCAATAGTTCACCAAGCATGGCAGCTACTTTTGAGCCGTTGTAATCGATCGATTCCCGCCCGGTTAACACCAGGTCAAACGGGTTTTGATTGACATAATTCGCGATTTGTTTGGCGACAAACCAGGCATCATGAGGTTTGGCATTGATTCTTACCGCATCATCCGCACCGATGGCTAAAGCCTTTCTGATGGTAGCCTCTGTGCTCACTTCTCCTACGTTGATCACGGTAACTGTGCCTTTGCCACCTTCTGTCAGTTCAATTGCCCGCGCCAATGCGATCTCGTCATACGGGTTTAAAATAAACTGTACGCCGTTAGTATTAAATTGCGTGTTATTGTCGGTAAAAGTTATTTTTGTTGTCGTATCCGGAACATTGCTGATACATACCAGTATTTTCATTCAGCTGTTTTTTTATTGGTAAAGATATCCATGCGGGCATGTTACCCGGCATGCTGTTTAATGACCATCAGGTACCACAAAGTTAGTTAAAAAAGATAGAATAAAAATGTCCGAAAGCCGATTAGAGAAGTTGCTCGATTTTTTAAGGAACGAGCCAAAC
>CAIPDP010000171.1 GCA_903863845.1 uncultured Mucilaginibacter sp.
CGATATCTACCCTACCCATGGTGCCGGGCCGGTAATGCATTACGCCAATATTACACGTGGTAACAGGTTCACCAACCTGGTATCTTTTGCCTCTAAAGCACGAGGTTTGAGTACCTATATCGAGGAAATAGCGCCGGGCCATCCAAATGCAAAGATCAATTATAAAAATGGTGATGTTGTTACAACCATGATCAACTGTGCGAATGGAGAAACCATCATGCTAAGCCATGACACCCATTTGCCACGACCTTATTCCTTGGGATTCAGGGTGCAGGGCACTAAGGGGATATGGATGGATGTTAACCAATCGGTATACATCGAAAATAAATCTAAAAATGAAGATGAATGGGATGCAGCCAAAGACTGGTTTGAAAAATACGATCACCCGCTCTGGAAAAAATATGCTAATGACGCGGCCGGTGCCGGCCATGGTGGTATGGATTGGTTTGTATTCAACGCTTTTGTTGAGGCGGTGAAAAAGAAAGGCCCTACACCGATCGATGTTTATGATTCAGTTACCATGAGCGTGATCACACCACTTTCAGAAAAATCGCTGGCCGAAGGCAATATGCCTCAGCAATTCCCGGATTTTACCAACGGAAAATGGCAAACCCGCAAAAATGATTTTGCGCTGGATGATAGTGGATTTTAAGTTGAGGTGAAAGGAGCAAGGAGAAAGTAGCAAGGAAAAAGGAGAAAGGACAAAGGACAATGGATAAAGGCTTTAGTTGCAAATTAGAACTAAATACCTTTTACCTTTCCCCTTTTACCTTTCCCCTTTAATCATTCACCTTTCACCCTTCACCTTTAAACCTTTTTAGGGGGCAGATCAAATGCATGGGCATCATGTTCGAAATGACCTTTATGCGAACCATCGCAAAAAGGTTTATTTTGGGATAAGCCGCAACGGCAAATTGAAACGATGGTGCGGCCCTGAAGCCCGTATGCGTTGCCGTCTTTGTCTACTATTTCAAAATCGCCATCTACTTTGACGGATCCATTACTGTTTATTGTAAGTTTTGTTGCCATAGCGGCGAAGATAGGATAAGGACCCGAAAGCTAAAAACTAAAAGGTAATTTTTTCCAGCCAAAACCTATCGACTTTCACCTTGAACCTTTAACCTTTAACCTTTAACCTTTAACCCTTTACCTTTAACCTTTCCCCTTGAATCTTGTCCCTTACACCTTTTTCTTTTGTCCTTTCTCTTTTTTCCTTTCTCCATCAACCTCCAGCTTCCTAAGAAAGATTCCCTTTTTTCAATTCTTCCACCGCATGATTTGCCGCACGGGCCGTAATAGCCATAAAGGTGAGCGAAGGATTTTGCGTACTCGTAGAAACCATGCTCGATCCGTCAGTCACAAAAACATTCGGGCAACTATGTACCTGATTCCATGAATTGAGTATCGAAGTTTTAGGGTCTTTACCCATTCTTACCCCACCCATTTCGTGGATATCCAAACCAGGAGCTTGTTGGGTATCATGCTGTACAATATTTTTAGCTCCCGCAATATCCAGCATTTCGGAAGCCTGATTCATGAAATCTTGCATGCTTTTTACATCGTTATCATCATAGGAGACATTCATTTTCAGCAAAGGAATACTCCAGGCATCTTTCTCGTCTTTGCTCAGGCTAACATGGTTAGTTTCTTTCGGGATGGTTTCGCCCTGCATCTGGGTGTAAATAACCCATGGACCGGGCTCTGCGATATTGTCTTTGTAGTCAGCACCCAGTTGCTGCCCATTAGTATCATGCCCCCAGCCTTCCCGCACAACTGAATAAAAAGTCATATAACCTCTTCGGAAATCCATTTCCTGTTTATAAACGTTCCTGAAATTAGGCATCATAATAGCCGTTGGACGGCGACCATAATAGTACGAATCGAGGTATCCATCCATTGTGGCATAAACGTTGCCCCGGTAATTGTGGAAAGCAATATATTTACCTAACACACCACTATCGTTACCTAAACCATTCGGAAACCGTGAAGAAGTTGAATTAAGCATCACCAGATTACTGTTAATGGTAGCTGCATTCAAAAAGATGATCTTTGCATAAAACTCAGTGGCTTCTTTGGTATGGGCATCTATTACCCGTACGCCTACAGCCTTGCCTTTTTGTTCATCGTAAATAATAGAATGTACCACTGAATCAGGGCGAACAGTCAGATTTCCTGTTTTCAGTGCCCATGGAATAGTTGAAGAATTGGAGCTGAAGTACCCGCCAAACGGGCATCCGCGTTCGCATAAACTTCTTGCCTGACACTGACCCCGGCCTTGTTGAATATGGATGGCATTGGGCTTTGTCAAATGCGCACAGCGACCAATAACAACATTCCTTTCGCCTTTATAATGCGCGTTGATTCGCCTGGTCATGTCTTTTTCCACCCGGTTCATCTCCCAGGCTGGTAAAAACTCCCCATCGGGTAAAGTTTCCAACCCGTCTCTATTTCCGGCTATGCCTGCGAAAGTTTCGACATGGCTATACCAGGGTGCTATATCTTCATAACGTATCGGCCAGTCGACGGCAAAACCATCCCGGCCGGGTCCTTCAAAATCATACTTACTCCAACGCTGTGTTTGCCTGGCCCATAACAGCGATTTACCGCCAACCTGGTAACCGCGAATCCAGTCAAATGGCTTATCCTGTACATAGGGATGCTGCTTATCTTTAACAAAAAAATGCTCGCTAGCTTCACTGAACGCATAACAACGTGCCACAACAGGGTTCTCTTCAGTCACTGCAATAGGTTCGCGCGTGCGGTGCGGAAATTCCCACGGCCCTTTGGTTGCCGTTGGATAATCCTTTAGATGCACCACATTTTTGCCACGTTCAAGGATCAGTGTTTTCAAACCATGATCGCAAAGCTCTTTTGCCGCCCAGCCACCACTAATACCCGAACCAATAACAATGGCATCATAAGTGTGTTGTTCTTTTCCTGTTCCGTTAATATTGGCCATAAATCAAATAATTGGTAGCCCAATTTAAGCTTTTCTGATAGAATACAAACAAAAGCTGCCAAAATTTGATCGTATTGTTTAACTGACCGAAATTACCCTGATTTCACTTAAATAAGTAATTTAGCGCAAAATCTAAAAAACATGAATTTCCGGTTTATTGCAAACAGCAGCAAATTGTTGCTCACGCTGTTAACCATATTTTTTGTAAATATTGTTTTTGCCCAACCGGCTAAAACTATCGATGGCCACCCCGACTGGATTATGCAAGGTAATATTTACGAGGTAAATGTTCGACAATATACTCCTGAGGGTACTTTTACGGCCTTTGCTAAAAGCCTCGACAGACTGAAAACGATGGGTGTACAAACGCTTTGGTTCATGCCGATTAATCCTATCAGTAAGGTTGATCGCAAAGGAACTTTGGGAAGTTATTATGCGGTTTCAAATTACACCGCTATAAACCCTGAATACGGGAATTTTAGCGACTTTAAGCAATTAGTTAAAACCATCCACGCTAAAGGCATGAAGGTGCTGATCGACTGGGTGCCGAATCATACCGGTGCGGATCATTACTGGCTGCAAAAGCATCCTGATTTTTATGTGAAGGATAAAGACGGAAAACCGGCTATACCCTATGGTTGGGACGATACACGCCAGCTCGACTATTCCAACAAAGAAATGCAGGATAGTATGATCAATGCCATGAAGTTTTGGCTGGTTAATACGAATATTGATGGTTTTCGCTGCGATGTAGCGTGGAACGTCCCTGAAAGTTTCTGGACAAGATGCATCAGCGAATTACGTCAGGGGCGTAACCTGTTCATGCTGGCAGAAGGTGATAAAGATTATCTGCACCGCAGCGGATTTGACGCAACCTACTCCTGGGATATGTTTCACAAGATGATTGATGTGGCCAAAGGCGCAAGTCCGGCTTATGCCCTTGATAGTATCAAAACAAAATATGATACGGAATACCCCACAAACGGTTTAGAGCTATTTTTTACCAGCAACCACGATGAAAACAGTTGGAACAAAGCTGATTTCGGTGTATTCACCGGAGCTTCCCATGCACCTTTCGCTGTACTAACACAAACCTATTACCACAGCGTGCCTCTGATCTATAGCGGTCAGGAAGAACCGGTATTAAGAGCGATCCAATTTTTTGAGCATGATCCGATGACTTTCAAAAATTTTGCCCGGGCTGCTTTTTATAAAAAATTGCTTACCCTACGCAAAAACGACATCGCATTAGCTTCTGACGCATCGTTTACTAAAATTGATGCAGGCAATAAAAAAGCGGTTTATGCCTATTTAAGATCAAAAGCAGGGAAAAAAGTTCTAGTAATTCTAAACCTGTCGGCAGCTGAACAGAAAATTCAGATCAAAGATCGATCTTTATACGGAACTGCTTTAGATGTATTTACTGGTAAAAAATCTTTGGTATCGGCTAAAACGAGCATACTACCGGCCTGGGGCTATCGCGTTTACGCCTATTAGCATCGATATCCAATCCGCAGAGGGTAAATAATATTATTCACAAAGCCGTTACACGATATTTTTGGTGAGACGGCCAATTTTGCGCATTATTGTTTTTATATATTAAAGAGGTAAAAATGAATAAACTTTCACTCATAGCCATTCCACTGGCTTGTGTATTGGGCGCTAGTGCGCAGCAAAAACTGACTACCGAAGACTACCAGCGTGCCGAAAGCCGGCTGAGTTACGGTACTGAACCTTATATCGACCATGGTAGTGTTCGGCCTGAATGGCTGGCCAGCGGAAAATTTTGGTTCCGGACACTCGGAGCAACAGGTAGCGAATTTATCCTGGTAGATCCTGCAAAAAAAACGAAAACAGCCGCTTTTGACCAAACAAAATTAGCGGCTGCCCTATCAGCAGCAACAGGCAAAAAGTATGAGCCTTTATTGCTGCCTTTTAATAGCATCAACTTTAGTGCTGATGAAAAATCGATCAGTTTCAGAGTTGATGGCCAGCTTTGGCATACTGACCTGAGCAGTTATACATTGACTAAGGATGATGGTAAAACGCCCGCTGGACGCAGCGCTTCAGGCGGACGTCGCAGAGGTGGCGGGTTGGAGATACTTTCACCCGATGGAACAAAAGCTGCTTATATCAAAGACTGGAACCTTTGGGTACGCGATGTTGCCACGGGCAAAACTACGCAGCTGACTACTGACGGAGTTAAGGACTACGGCTATGCAACCGATAACGCAGGTTGGACCAGCAGCGAAGGTGCCGTATTACGCTGGTCACCGGATTCCAAAAAGATCGCAACTTTTAAAGACGACCAGCGCGAAGTTGGCAATATGTACCTGGTGAGTACGAAAGTTGGACATTCTACGCTCAGAGCATGGAAATATCCATTGCCTGGTGATGCAGTTATTCCCATGATCGAACGTGTAATTATCGAAGTAGATCAACCCAAAGTGATCAGGATTCAGGTACCTGCCGATCCTCACCGGGCATCTTTAAGTGATGACATTGCCAGTAGCGGCACCTTTGATGATGTCGACTGGACAGCTGATGGCAGTGAACTAGCCTTTTTATCTACATCACGCGATCATAAAGATGAAAAATTCCGTATTGCTGATGCATCAACAGGTGCCGTACGCGAAGTTTTTGAGGAAAAAGTAGCAACACAATATGAATCCGGCTGGGGTGCTATCAACTGGCGCTACCTGGCGAAAACCAGAGAAATTATCTGGTTTTCTGAACGCGATAACTGGGGGCATTTATACCTTTATGATGCTGCTACCGGACAGGTAAAAAACCAGATCACTAAAGGAGAATGGGTAGTTACCCGCCTGGTTGATGTAGATGAACAAAAAAGACTTTTGTATTTTGAAGCTGATGGTACCGATAAGAAAAATCCCTACTTCTCACACTTCTTTCGTATTGGCTTTGACGGTAAACATCTGACAGATCTTACACCGGCAGAAGGTAATCACCAGGCAACATTTGCGCCGGGCGGAAAATACATTATCGACACTTATTCGCAACCCGATGTGCCACCTGTTACCGTATTGCGTGACCAGAACGGCAAACAATTGATCAACTTAGAAACAGCAGACGTTTCGCGTCTGGTGGCAACCGGCTGGCATGCTCCCATCCCCTTTTCGGTAAAAGCTCACGATGGCAAGACCGATATCTATGGGCTGCTTTTTACCCCGCCGAATGCTGATCCTAACAAAAAGTATCCTATCATTGACTATATCTACCCCGGCCCGCAAGGCGGCAGTGTTGGTAGCTGGTCTTTTGCGGCATCGCGTGGTGATTGCAATGCATTAACTGAACTTGGCTTTGTAGTAGTTGCTATTGAAGGCACAAGTAACCCGCTTCGTTCAAAGAGTTTTCATGACATGGCTTATGGTAATATGGCCGAGAATACGCTTCCGGATCAGGTTACAGGTATACGCCAGCTGGCTCATCAATACAGCTATATCGATACCAACCGCGTTGGCATCTGGGGACATTCAGGTGGAGGCTTTGCCACAGCCGGAGCCATGTTCCGTTACCCCGACTTTTTCAAAGTGGGTATATCAGAATCGGGTAACCATGAAAATCTGAACTATGAGGATGATTGGGGCGAACGCTATGATGGCCTGATAAGCAATGCTGATTATGCAGCACAAGCCAATGAGAACCTTGCTAAAAACCTTAAAGGAAAACTACTGTTGGCGCATGGTTTGATGGACGACAACGTTCCACCGGGCAATACGCTCCTGGTGGTTGAAGCATTGGAAAAGGCTGGTAAAGATTATGACCTGATTGTCTTTCCTAACAGCGCTCATGGCTATGGACAGTATTCATTTTATATGATGCGCCGTCGCTGGGATTATTTTGTTAAAAACCTGTTAGGTGCAGAAGCACCCAAAGAATACCAATTAAAATTCAAAAGCGACCCGCGTTCAGGGTTTTAATTTAGTGATTTGATAACTGGTTGTTTTTAATCAGGTAAACAATTTGGCCTCGCATAAATTAAACTAACGAAGTTTTAAGAACTTCGTTAGTTTTTTTTGCGGGAATCAGCCAATCTATGTCGGTTCCCTAATAATTCCGATTAAATAAGTAACCAGAAATATACTTTTATCATTTAAAAAATAACTTATTTTAGTACCCGATAGCTAACCACTATTATCTGAAAAATTTATCCTTTAAATTCCGCGCTTAATGTTGTTGTTAGGTATTGACATTGGTACTTCTTCTATAAAAGTTTCGGTGGTTGACTCCGATACCCAGCATGCGATAGCCTCAGCGCAATATCCCGATCAGGAAAATCCGATCATATCACTGCAACCCGGCTGGGCTGAACAATCGCCCGAAATGTGGTGGTTGCAGGTGCAGCAAGCTATTCAAATCTGTAATCGCAGCGGCAATTATGATCCGAAAGACATCACGGCTATAGGTATTGCCTACCAAATGCACGGACTGGTATTGGTTGATAAAAACCAGCAGGTTTTGCGTGATAGTATCATTTGGTGCGATAGCCGTTCTGTTGAAATTGGTAACCAGGCTTTTGCCGCAATTGGAGAAAAACGCTGCCTTAGTCATTTATTGAATTCGCCCGGAAACTTTACGGCCGCTAAATTGGGTTGGGTTAAAAAAAATGAGCCTGATGTCTATGATCTGGTAGATAAAGTTTTATTGCCGGGCGATTTTATTGCTATGCGACTAACCGGTCATGTCACTACTTCGGCTGCCGCACTTTCTGAGGGAATATTTTATGATTTTATGGATCAAAAAATATCTAAAGATATTATTAGTTATTTCGATTTCGACCCCTGGTTTTTTCCACTGATCAAACCGGTATTTTCAAATCATGGTGAACTTTTACCGGAAGTAGCAAAACATTTAGGACTTAAAAAGGGCATTCCTGTGGCTTATAAAGCTGGTGACCAACCTAACAATGCGCTATCGCTAAATGTGTTGAATCCTGGCGAAGTTGCTGCTACGGCAGGCACGTCTGGTGTGATCTACGCGGTGAGCGATAAATTGAGCTATGATCCGCAATCGCGTGTCAATACATTTGCACACGTTAATTATGCAACAAATATGCAGCGCTTGGGTGTGTTATTATGCATCAATGGAACAGGTCGTTTATATAGTTGGGCGAAGACACTTTTCGGTTCAAACAACACCTATCCACAATTGAACGAAAAGGCGGCGCAGGCACCTGCCGGTAGTTATGGTTTACGGATACTACCTTTTGGTAATGGTGTCGAAAGAATGCTCAACAACAAACCCATTGGCGCTCATACACTTAATCTTGATTTTAATCTGCACGGCAAAGAACATATCCTGAGGGCTGTTCATGAGGGAATCGCCTGCTCGTTTCGTTACGGACTTGATATTATGAGGGAAAATGGCATCGGCCCTTCGGTGATCAGGGCAGGAAGAGCTAACCTTTTTTTAAGCGACTTGTTTACCGAGATTTTTGTTAACGCAACCGGCATCCCGGTTGAACTTTATAAAAATGATGGAAGCGCAGGGGCAGCTCTCGGTGCGGGTATCGGCGCAAAAATATTCGCGTCCCCTAAAGAAGCCTTCAGCAAAATGGAAAAATTGAAAGTTGTTGAACCCAGTGGAAACCGGTTTGAACCGATTTACCAGGATTGGAAACGCTTGCTTGTTGATAAAATGGGGAGTAGTTAGCGGTTATTGGGTATCAGGTATTAGGTATTAGGTATTGGGTATTAGCTTCGGGTATCAGGAAACAAAAAAATTTTAGGTTATAAATCATTTACGAATAATTTCACTCACTCATTCACAAATTACAACATGATTCTCAAGGGCGAAAAAGAGTTTTTTAAAGGTATCGGCCAGGTAAAATACGAGGGGCCGCAAAGTGACAATCCATTAGCATTCCGTTGGTATGATGCCGACAGGATAGTTGCGGGTAAAAAGATGAGGGATCATTTGAGGTTTGCCTGTGCTTACTGGCATTCGTTCTGCGGTACAGGAGCCGATCCATTTGGTGAGCCGACACATTTGTTTCCCTGGAACGAGAAAAGTGATGCAATTGGTCGCGCTAAAGACAAAATGGACGCGGCTTTTGAGTTTATCACTAAGATGGATCTGCCTTACTACTGCTTCCATGATGTAGATGTGGTTGATTATACCAACGATATTATTGAAAACGAAAAGCGCCTGCAATCGCTGGTGGACTATGCCAAACAAAAACAGACCGACAGCGGTGTGAAATTGCTTTGGGGCACTGCTAATTTATTCTCGAACCGCCGATACATGAATGGTGCCTCAACTAATCCCGATTTTCATGTGCTCAGCCATGCTGCAGCTCAGGTTAAGGCTGCGCTCGACGCAACTATAGCACTCAATGGCGAGAATTATGTTTTCTGGGGTGGACGCGAAGGATATATGACGCTTTTGAACACCGACATGAAACGCGAACAGGAACATTTTGCTCAATTCCTGCATCAATCAATAGCGTATGCCCGAAAAAACGGTTTTAAAGGCACTTTCTTTATCGAGCCAAAACCTTGTGAACCTACGAAGCATCAATATGATTATGACGCTGCTACCGTGTTGGGATTTCTGCAAAAATACGATCTGCTAAAGGATATGAAGCTCAACCTGGAAGTTAACCACGCTACCCTTGCTGGACATACCTTCCAGCATGATCTGCAGGTTGCCGCCGATGCTGGTATCTTAGGATCAATAGACGCCAACCGCGGCGATGCGCAAAATGGATGGGATACTGATCAGTTCCCGAACGACATCAACGAGGTTACCGAATATATGTTGATCATACTGGAAGCCGGAGGTTTTGCCGGAGGTGGTATAAATTTCGATGCGAAAATACGCCGCAACTCTACCGACCCGGCCGATTTGTTTTATGCCCATATCGGCGGAATGGATATTTTTGCCCGGGCACTGATCACGGCGGATGCCATTCTTCAAAAATCAGAATACCGTCAGATCAGGAAAGATCGTTATGCTTCCTTTGACAGCGGTACAGGAAAAGCATTTGAAGAAGGCAAGGTAAGTCTGGAAGCTTTGCGGGAATATGCTATTGCTAATGGTGAGCCTAAAACGATCAGCGGAAGGCAGGAATATTTGGAAAATTTGATCAATAAGTATATTTGAATTAGTAGATTCTTGTAAGCGATCGATTGTTCTTCAGATAGCCGGATGTTCATACTTACGAAGTTTATAAATCTTCCTAAGTTTGACATGCTGACAACAACAATCAATACAACTATTTACCCCCAAGGTACGTTGCCAGTTTCAAAATACTGTTAGCTGCCACACTGATCTGTTCCTGAGCCTCGGTCCAGTTTCTTTGTTCTATAGCTTCGCGGATACCGGGTAGTGTTTTGGCGTCATAGCCCGTGTAAAAGCCTGAAGCATATAGTGTATGCTTAAACCATGGGCGATGCGGAAGTCCTTCGGCTGTTAACAACTGCTGTTCGGCCTGGTATAATCGCTCATTTAATTGCTGGTGGTTATTTCCGGTTTGCAAATCCTTTTCCCAAACGATCGCTAAAGCATTTGTGCTTTTTTTGAGGCTATCAATTGCATTTTTTAGGGGCGCAAAATCAAGCTGTGGTACCTCGCCTTTTGGTTTTGGCGAAAGCAGGTTTTTGCTGGGGTCATTGCTCAGGTTGTACACGTTGGCAGCAATGAGCTGATTTTCGAGCACGGTGCTTTTGCGTAAATTGTTAAGCAGATCGGTCAGTTCAGTTGAGTAACGGTCGACAGTGGTATAAAGCTCTCTAAAATCAAAAGGCAATACGTCGGCATCAGCCATACGCAGGGCAGCGTGGCCGGATATTTTGGCCAGCGCAACGCCGTATTCAAAAGTAGGGTCCTTAAAACGTTTGTAATGATCGTAGGAATCGTAGATAGAATGGTATTCGCCGCCATCGCCTTCACCGCCAAACTCCAGGTCGAGGGTTGGTATACCATCATGCTGCAGGAAGGATTCGAAATCTGATCCTCCACCCAGTGGACTAAGACGGATCTCCCTGCGGTTAAGCAATTCCGTTTTTTCCGAATCTGTGCCCGCGCTAACAACATCCTTGGCCCGGCGGCGTTCAAAAACGCTCACTTTGGTTTGCGGGTCGGTGACCGACTGGCTTACTTCGGTCAAAAAAGTCTCGAGCGCATTAGATCCGCCGGCACTTAAAAAGCCACGGGTATTACCATCGGTATTGATATAAACGACGGCTTTTTTCTGCAGTTCCTGCTCATGATCTTCCACAAACTCCGTTGAGCCTAACAAACCCGGTTCTTCCCCATCCCACGAACAATAAACGATGGTACGTCGTGGCCGCCAGCCGGTTTTAAGCAGTTCGCCAAGGGCTTTGGCTTCGTCAAGCAAGGCTGCTTGTCCGCTTATCGGGTCGTTGGCCCCATTTACCCAGGCATCATGGTGATTACCCCTGATCACCCATTCATCCGGAAAAGTTGAGCCTTTGATCTTTGCGATCACGTCATAGGCAGGCACAATGTCCCAATTAAAAGCAAGCTTCAAATGCACAACCGCATCGCCTCCAATATGGTAAGTAATAGGCAGCCCGCCTCTCCATTCGGGTGGAGCAACAGTTCCGCTCATAGCCGAAAGCAAAGGCAATGCATCATGGTAACTGATAGGCAATACCGGTATTTTGGTGAATACTTTAACATCTTTTATATCCAGTCGCTTTGCATTTTTGGTAGCCCCCACTCCCGGCGTCAATGGGTCACCGGAATATAACCCTTCGGTAACTGCACCGCGCTGAACACCATATTCGCCTTTAAAAGCCCCCTTAGGGTACACATCGCCAGCACCGTAGCCGTCATCTGCCGGATCGGAATAGATGATACAACCAATGGCACCATGCTCGGCAGCTACCTGTGGCTTTATACCGCGCCAGGAGTTACCATATTTGGCGATCGCAATTTTACCTTTTACGCTGATACCCATCAGGGCCAGTTTATCATAATCGGCCGGTAAGCCATAGTTAACGTATACCAATTGGCCGCTTACGTCGCCATCAATACTGTAGGCGTTATAGGTAGGCAATTGGCCCTGTTGTCCACTGGTAGCGTCTTCGGGCAGTGTTGGTTCAGCTAATACAGCTGTATATTTTGTTGGAGCCGTTAACTCGAGCAATCGGGCTTTCGGTGTTGGAAATAGCACGTAATAGGTTTCTATATGTGCATCAAAACCATAGCTTTTATATTTTGCCAATATCTTTCCAGCAACGATCTTTCCACCCGGCGAACCAATATGGTGCGGAATAGAAGAAAGATCTTTAATTGTCTCGCTAATGCGTTGCGGACTTAGGGAAGCATCAAATTTAACTTCAACCTCTGTTTGTTTTGCAGAAGAAGCAGCGGTAAAGCCTTTGATGGGCTGTTGGGCATATGCGGTGGCAGAAATACAACAAAAAATAAGAAGAGCAGGTATTTTCATTTAGCTGAATTGAGCCTGTAATATAGTGGTATTTTGTCCGAAAACCTGCCTGGGTTTGTTAATTAGTGATTTGTTAACCAGTGATTGGTTGAAAAATTATAGATACATAAAGACAAATGCCCTTTTTGTTAGAATCACAGATTTTTATAATAGAATGCCTATAACCCAATATCTAATCCACAACCATCCCGATAGCTATCGGTACAACTAATACAACCATCCCGATAGCTATCGGGACAACTATTACAACCAAGAACAACCAACAATAACAACAAAAAATATTACTTTTGCCTAATCCACATGAGTAACCGCAATTACCAGTACCTCGATCACGATCTGAATCCTGCAATGGTTGCAGAACATACTTTATTGTTGCTGCTAGATACCAAATACTTCTCATTCGCGGTGAGCAATGGTAAAAAATTACTGCTGCTTTCCGAGGGTTTGGATTTGACGGAATTAAGTGGCCGGGGCAGTGATGACGACCTTCTTTTCAGAAAATATGGGCGTACTGTTATTGCTGTTCCGGATTTGAATTTTACGCTGATGCCTTTCGAGGTATTCAGTCCGGATAAAGTGGCCGATTTTGTACGTTTTTTGGATGTAAAACCGGGTGAAAAAGTATTTTCGCAGCACCTCGACTCCGATAATCAGGTATTATTTAAAACAATCGGCGCTTTAATCGAAGTGATAACCGAGCATTTTGATGTACATGATATCGTTTTTGGCGCCACGGGTTTTATCAAAGCTGTTGCCGAAAACAGTCCCTTAAATCATCATTTATATGTACAGATCAAAGATAGTCAGGTTGAATTATTGAACTATAACAATGGTAAGCTTCGCTTTTATAACCATTTTGAATTTTTCAATGAGGATGAACTGGCCTATTTTACAACTGTGGTAGCCAATGAGTTGCAGATACCAGTTGAAGAATTGGTTTTGTACCTGAGCGGTGAAGTAAATGCTGGTGATAACAACTTTAGTCGACTGCAAAAGTTTTTTCCGAAGGTTGAGATCAACACAATAAGCCCACTGAAGCTTCCAACCCAATTTGCGTCTCATTCAATCCTAACTCTTACCGCTTTAGCGCTATGCGGATCATCGGCGGTACATTAAGGGGTTTAAGGCTCAATCCACCCAAAAATCTTCCCGTACGCCCCACAACCGACCTGGCGAAGGAAGCGCTTTTCAATATCCTGCAAAATCAAATTGAATTTGAAGGCATTAAGGTACTCGACCTGTTTTGCGGTACAGGCAATATATCGCTTGAATTTGCATCCCGCGAAGCGGAACAAGTAATTTCGGTCGACCGTAGCATCCACTGTATCAATTACGTGAAGGATACTGCCCGGCAGCATCATTTGGAACAGATAAAAACCTATAAAGCTGATGTGTTCAAATACCTGGAGCTGGAGACCGAAAAATATAACCTCATCTTCGCCGACCCACCATACGACCTGAACCGCATCCCGGAAATACCGAAGATCGTTTTTGAAAAAGACCTGTTGTTACCGGATGGACTGTTGATCGTGGAGCACCAGTCGATGCAAAATTTAAGTAATCACCCAGCATTTGTGGAGCAAAGGAAGTACGGACACTCGTCGTTTTCGTTTTTTAGGGCTGGTGCTGCTGGATAATTAATATCGAACATCGAATGCTGAATAATGAATTTCAAAGTTTCTTACTTCATTATTCGACATTCATCATTGGGTGTTCGATATTTAAACACTAATCACCCTTACCCCCGCCTTCTCCAAATACCCAATCTCGTCGGAAACTGAATTCGTCACCACCACATCAATCATCTCCAATTCCGCAAACCGCAAATAGGTCTCCTTCCCTATTTTAGTTTCATCGCAAAGCAAAAATGTTTTAGCGCTGTGTTTGGCAAAGGCTTCAGTAATAGCTGCTTCAAGTTCGCTATTAGCAAACAGTCCGTTACGCGAAATACCATCAACGCCTAAAAACGCTTTGGTAGCTTTGTAGCGGGCAATATGTTCATCAGCAATTTTACCGTGCACAGCCAGACGTTCGGCATTAAACTCACCGCCGATGATATTGAGTGATACCTGGCTGTGCTGCAATTCAAATACTACCGGCATTGAATTAGTGATCACTTTTATTTTTTTGTTTTTGATAAACTGGCAAAGCCTGTAAACTGTACTGCCGCAATCCATAAAAATGATATCGCCGTTCTCTATCTCATTGGCAGCTGCCCGGCATATTTTATCCTTGGCTTCTACATTTTTGGCTGCCTTGTTCACAAACTCGTGCGGCACCTCATGCGGATCGACCTTCATGGCACCACCATGGGTTCGGTACAGCAGTCCATCATCCGCCATCTGGTTCAGATCACGGCGAACGGTGATCTCTGAAGTTTCCAGTTCATTAGCTAATTGTTTGATATCCACCTCACCATCTGCACTTAATTTTTGCAGAATGATCTGCTTTCTTTTTGGATAATTCATTCTGAATGCATTACTTTGTTCAAAAGTAAACAAAAAAGAACAAAAATAATCATTATATTTTGAGCAATATCAACATACTAAAAACAGAGGTACTTTCCAATAACTGGTATACCCTGCGCAAGATCACCTATAAGCAAACTCATGCTGATGGAACCGTATCCGAACAAAGTCGCGAGGCCTACGACCGGGGTAACGGGGCTACAATATTATTATTTAACAAAGCTGCTAAAACGGTGACCCTAACCCGTCAGTTTCGTTTACCAACCTACCTTAATGGCAATGAAAGTGGCTACCTGATAGAAACCTGTGCAGGCTTACTTGACAGGGATAATGCCGAAGAATGTATACGGCGGGAAACCGAAGAAGAAACAGGATATAAAATATCAAAAGTTGAGAAAATATTTGAGGCTTATATGTCCCCGGGATCGGTAACGGAAATACTCTATTTCTTTGTGGCGGAATACACTAAAGATATGAAAGTAAGCGAGGGTGGCGGTGTTGAAGAAGAACAGGAAAACATCCAGGTTTTAGAAATCGATTATCAGAAAGCACTGAATATGGTCAATAATGGCGAAATTAAAGACGCTAAGACGATCATGTTATTGCAGTATGCGCAGATCTATCAACTGATATAGGTGCACCCCGATCAATTAATACCGAATAATTAAGTAAATACTTAGATATTTAATATAGTCAACTTCGGATAAATGATCCCCCAAATAGCCCATATTTTATCCCGAATGATTATTACATTTGACTATGAAAATCGCCCTATTCCCCGGCTCATTCGACCCGGTTACTAAAGCTCACGTAGACATCATCAAGCGCTCTGTAGGCCTTTTCGATAAATTTTATATCGGCATCGGCGATAACAGTTCAAAAAAGGGATTGCTGAGTGCAGCACAACGTGAACAGATACTAAGGGCTGTTTTTGAAAATGAACCCAGGATACATATCATATCTTACGAGGGTTTGACTGTAGAATTTTGCAGGAGCATTGGCGCTGGCTATATGATACGCGGCATACGTACCGTTTCCGATTTTGAGTACGAAAAGGCTATCGCACAAATGAACCATTCCCTGGCACCCGAAATTGAGAGTATTTTTATTGTTAGTAAACCGGGTTACTCTTCTATCAGTTCAACTATCGTCAGAGAAATATTAAGACATAAAGGCGATGTGAGCCAGTTTGTCCCTAAAGAGGCGTTGCCGTATCTTTAAGCAATTCGAGCTTTACCAGCACATCAATGATCGAGGGGAAAGTATTTTTAACTATGGGCGCCGTTTGCTCGCGTTTAAACCAAAGCACCTTGGTTATACCTTCTTCCAACTGAGGCTTTAATTCTCCTTCACCCTTAAAGGTCATCTGGTACCAATGGGTGCGTTTCAAAATTACTTCCCCTTTTGACTTATAGGTATGATAGGTTATGCATATTTTTTTACCTATACTGTTCACTTTTATGCCGCATTCTTCCTCAACTTCACGTACAGCTCCGGTTTTTTTCTTTTCACCCTTTTCAAGTTTGCCTTTAGGCAGATCCCACTTATGATTGCGGTAAATAAACAAAAAATCGCCTTTTTCATTCTCAACCACGCCACCTGCCGCTTCTATCATTGAAATACTTTTGATCACTTTTTTCAAGTAATCTTTCGAATTCGGCGTTAACAGATAAAACAAAGCTTTGCCTGCTTTACCCTCAAATTGTTCAAAAAATGATCTCAAGTCAAAAGTTTGAGCATCAATCCTTTGGTAGCGTTCAACCTGCTTTGGTACTGCTTCAGTAATTAGTAGTACTTTTTCGTTGATATAAATTCTGTACTTTTGGGCCATGTTTAACAAAAATGAGATCGAACAGCAAGTAGCCGAATTCCTGTTGCAAATTAAAGCAATTAAATTGCAACCTGACAAACCTTTTACCTGGGCTTCGGGATGGAAATCGCCAATTTATTGCGATAACCGTATCACATTGTCGCATCCTACTATTCGCACCTATATCAGACAGCAATTAACAGTTATCATACAGGAAGAATTTGGTGCCGTTGGATGTATAGCTGGTGTGGCTACAGCTGGTATACCGCAAGGTGCACTGGTTGCTCAGGAACTGGGATTACCTTTCATTTATGTTCGTTCAAAACCAAAAGATCATGGAACCGGTAGCCTGATAGAAGGTGAAGTTATGCCAGGTAAACGTATTGTGGTGATTGAAGACCTGATCTCGACAGGCAAAAGCAGCCTGCAGGCAGTTGAAGCGCTACGCGATGCCGGTTATGAAGTGGCAGGTCTTGCGGCCATCTTTAGTTATGGATTTGACGTGGCAACGGAGAACTTCAAACAGGCTAACTGCAAGTTCTTTACTTTATCTAATTATGATGCTTTAATAAAATACGCCGAACAACATCAGTATATTACTGCTGATCATGTCGACATATTAAGAAAATGGCGCATATCGCCCCAAACCTGGGGTCAATAATTAAAATTCTTTTTTAACACTCAGGTGTAAAAGAACTGCGGCAACATTGATCGTAAACAGGACAGCAATCAGGATAAGCATATCGTTTAAATTTAATTAGATGATTTGTATAATGCAAACGCTGTACCAATTTACCTAATTTAATTAATAGCTACAATATTTGCCATTGTGACGGTTTTATTAATTATAGATTGAGAAAACCTTTCCCCAAACCTAAAACAGCTTGTGGAAATGTTACATCAACACCCTTCTCACAACCATTAAAACACCCCAAAATAGCTAAAAATCAACAACTTATCAGTTTAAAATCATATCTTATTGATTTTCAGTTTATAATAACCTTTAATTAAACTGAGTTTCAAAAACATCTTTGTTTGACGCCACTGACATAAATCTGCCCGAATAAACCTACCTTTGCGGCAAATTAAAGGTGCAGCATGATAACGGTATCCAATCTTTCCCTCCGCTTCGGCAAACGTATCCTGTTTGAAGAGGTCAATTTAAAATTTACGCAGGGCAACTGCTATGGCATTATCGGTGCCAATGGCGCCGGTAAATCAACTTTCCTGAAGATACTTTCAGGCGAGATCGACCCAACTTCGGGTTCGGTAAGTTTTACCCCCGGCGAGCGGATGGCTGTTTTAAAGCAAAATCACTACGAGTTTGATGAGTTCCCGGTGATAGAGACCGTGATGATCGGCCATAAGGAATTGTACGCCATCATGAAGGAGAAAGAAGCCATCTATATGAAGGAAGATTTTTCGGATGCCGATGGCGAACGCGCCGGAGAACTGGAAAACCTGTTTGCCGAAATGGATGGCTGGAATGCCGAAAACAATGCCGCTACCCTGCTCAGCAACCTCGGCATTAAAGAAGACTTGCATTATAAACAACTGAAAGAACTGGACGGTAACCAAAAAGTACGCGTATTGTTAGCGCAGGCATTGTTTGGTAACCCGGATATACTTTTACTGGATGAGCCTACCAACGACCTGGATATCCATACTATCGGCTGGCTGGAAGATTTCCTGGCAAGTTATGAGGCCATCGTATTGGTGGTTTCGCACGACAGGCACTTCCTTGATACCGTTTGTACGCACGTGGTAGATATCGACTTCAGCCGTATGACCACTTATACCGGTAACTATTCGTTCTGGTACGAATCGAGCCAGCTGGCCCTGCGTCAACGCTCGGATCAGAACAAGAAACTGGAAGACAAGGTTAAAGAACTACAGGACTTTATTCGCCGCTTTAGCGCGAATGCTTCCAAATCAAAACAAGCTACCAGCAGGAAGAAAGCGCTGGATAAGATCAACCTCGAGGAAATCAAACCATCTAACCGTAAATATCCTGCTATCCTGTTCAATAACCTGGCCCGCGAAGCTGGTGACCAGATACTGCAGATTGAAAAACTCAGTAAAAAACTGGGTGGCGAGCTGCTGTTCCGCGATATCAACCTGATGGTAAATAAAGGCGATAAAATTGCGGTATTATCGCAAAACAGCCTGGCCACTACTGCCTTTTACAATATTTTGATGGGCCGCGATAAAGAATTTAATGGCGATTTTAAATGGGGTGTTACCATTAACCCGGCTGATATGCCCATTGAAAATGCAGAATATTTTAAATCGAAAGACGATACGCTGATCGACTGGCTGCGCGAATATTCGCCGGGCGATAAAGACGACCAGTTTATTCGTGGTTTCCTGGGCCGTATGCTGTTCTCGGGCGAAGAAGTATTGAAAAAGGCAAGCGTACTGTCTGGTGGTGAAAAAATGCGCTGCATGTTCAGTAAAATGATGCTGCAGCAGCCTAACGTGCTATTATTTGACGAACCAACCAACCACCTCGACCTGGAATCAATCACGGCACTCAACAATGGCATGAAAGATTTCCGCGGCGCCATCCTATTTACCTCCCGCGACCATGAACTGACCGAAACCGTTGCCAACCGGGTGATAGAACTCACCCCCGGCGGCCTGATCGATAAGCTGATGAGTTATGATGAGTATATCAATAGCGATGCGGTGCAGAAGTTGAGAGACGAGATGTATGCTTTTGTTTAGTGATTTGTGATTAGTGATTAGGAAAATGGCTGCCTGGTCACAAATAGTTATGATTTATTAGTGATTGGGTATTAGGGAAATGGCTGATAAAGACTTACGAAGTTTTTAAAACTTCGTAAGTCTTTGCGATTGCAATTAGCTTTATTTGCTTGCCTGATCACAAATCACCAGTCACCAATCATTAATTTTCAAAAATTTTCCGTTTATTTGCAGCCCAAACAATAGCACGACTCCGTAGCTCAGTTGGTAGAGCAACAGACTCTTAATCTGTGGGTCCTGAGTTCGAGCCTCAGCGGGGTCACTAAAAGCCTTCCGGTAATCGGGGGGCTTTTTTTGTTGGGGTGGCGGGGATTGTAGATCCCATATCTATCAGAATCCTGATTGGAAATCCGGACTAACGTGAAGGAATTAGTTCAACTCCGTTTGCAAAAAAACAGATAGATTTATTTTCTATATGAAAGTTATCACCTGGAACTGCAATATGGCTTTCAGAAAGAAAGCTCACCTGCTTTCAAAATATCAGCCTGATATTGTTATCATTCAGGAGTGCGAACATCCTGATAAGCTTTTGCATATGGAAGGAGAGGCGATACCAAATGACATGCTTTGGTATGGAACTAATTTAAACAAAGGCCTTGGCGTCTTTGCCTATGGAGATTATCAATTAAAACTCCAGCACAATCATAACCCTGAGATCAAAACTATATTACCCATCACTGTAAATGGCGGAGCTATAGATTTTACCCTATATGCAATATGGGCAAGTGGCTCAGTGGTGCGGGAAGAACGTTATATCGGTCAGATTTGGAAAGCCATCAGATACTATGACCATCAAATTTCGGGTGAGAAAGTGATGCTTATTGGCGACTTTAATAGTAATTCGATTTGGGATAAAGAACATCGTTTTGGTAGCCATTCATCACTTGTAGATGAGTTTTCAAGGCGCAATATATTTAGCGTCTATCACAATTACTTTGAAATGGAACAAGGTAAAGAGGATCATCCAACTTTGTATATGTACAGGCACAAGAATAAGCCTTACCATATTGATTATTGCTTCGCTTCTGCTGATTTAATAGCCAAAGTGAAACATGTTGAAATTGGAAACTATGAAGACTGGTGCAAGTTTAGTGACCACAAGCCTTTAATTATTGATTTTGGTTTGTAAACCGCTTTCCGTAGCCTATAACTTCGAACAGAGCGTTTTAGGACTAATAACGAACAAAAATATTTATTTGAGCATTACATCATTTCAAAACCAGAAATTACACATCGCATTAAGGAATTCCTTATCTGCAATATCAAAACCTGAAGCCGAGCCTAAAACAGCGTCAATTCCGCATTTAGGGCAAACAGCTGTGGCAAATGATAATTCCAGTTCATTACTGGCGTCGTCAATTATCCATTCCGTAATTTCATCAGGCTTAAAATTGCTCAAACAATAAAAGCACCCGCACAATTCGCTTCTAAGCAACTGTTGTGCATGCTTGCTACTATGTTTGTGGGCAGCCAGTAAGGTCTCGCGGCTGAAAGTGGTCATAAATTTTGTTTAAAGATAGTTGCAATTTTCCATAGGTTTTTAAATCGGAAAAAGGAAATCTTTCACTACAAAAGCTCCCGATATCAACCGTTGTCCGTAGTTTATAAAACGGACCTGTATGCCTGTAGTCTAAGACTACAGACATAGTCGTTCGAAGTCAATAGACTTCGAACAGCGAGAGTTTGGTTTAAGTATCGATTTACCCCAGCTGTCCAATTGCCTTATCCGACGTTTCCAGCCTCTTATTTTTTTACGTGTTGGTAGTTAGTAACTCATATCCGGGTTAAGGTATCACTAAGATACAAATCCCCTGCTAAGTAGAAAAGGCCCTTTTAACGGGTATAAATAGTACCGCTAGCGCGAAACGACAAAATCCAACTTTCAAGACACTCGACTACTTTCAGTACCGCAATAAATAAAATCACAACATCGAAAACGTTTTCACCCAATGAAGTCACTTAAAGTAAGCACCTTTAAACGCCTGTCAATTAGCCATCTATAATATTTTTAAATATATATTTATTAATATTA
>CAIPDP010000172.1 GCA_903863845.1 uncultured Mucilaginibacter sp.
CCGATATACTACCCTTCATCCTGCCTCGTAGAGGCTATCTGTTTGTAAAAAAGAAACCAACCTTGAAATCCTGCCTCGTAGAGGCTACCCTTAATCGCAAAGTTGATCAACCTGGCTACGGAGAGTAGCACCTTCGGCGCAAGAGTTACAAAGGAGTAGCCTCTACGAGGCAGTAGGATTTCAAATTGCCATCGAAAAAAATGTCAGGTAAAAAAAATTCCTTTTTACCCGTCTAAATAGTAACAATTCTCTTGTTTGGGCATCTAAGCGATAGTGAATTATCGCTTATGAACTGGAATCCCTTCAACAGAAAACCCAAGGCTGCGCATCCAAAAAAATCAAAAACCCGCGAATGGGTAGATGCTATCGTTTTTGCGGTAGTGGCTGCTTCGGTTATCCGTGGCCTTTTATTTTCAGCTTATGCCATTCCTTCGGGTTCGATGGAAGGCACCCAATTGGTCGGCGATTACCTTTTTGTCAGCAAGATCAGTTATGGACCCCGTATTGCCAATACGCCTCTCGCAATACCCTTTACTGAACCCAAAATTTACGGAATAAAAACCTATACCGATCTGATCCAACTACCTTATTGGCGCCTGCCGGGATTTACTCAGGTTAAAAAGGGCGATATCGTGGTTTTTAACAAACCCGAAGAAGCCGACCTCCAGCACAGCATCCCGGTAGATGAACGTATGACGCTCATTAAACGCTGCCAGGCAGCGCCGGGCGATCGTCTGACCATAGTAGATGGTCAGGTTTTTATCAATGGTAAAGCTTCTCCTAATGCACCCAGACAGCAAACCTCTTATCTGGTAGAAACCAATGGCATCGAAATCAATCCGCAAGTGATCACCGACGATAATATTGAGGTCAGGGGACAGGTTCAGCCTAATGTTTATGAAATGATCATACCAACCGAACACCTCGCCGAGATCAAAGGCTATTCAAATGTAAAAAAGGTAACACCTTTTGTGCAGTCAGCCGGCGAACGCGATTCACTGGTTTTCCCGCGCAGCCCGTTGTTCAAATGGAACGAGGATAATTTCGGACCACTGGTACTGCCTGCTAGGGGTTATATTATTCCGCTGAATGATTCTACCATGGCCCTATACCGCCGCGCGATCGAACTGTACGAAAACAACCAGGTACAGGTAAACGGCAAAGACATTTTCCTGAATGGTAAAAAAACACTTACCTACACCTTTAAAATGAATTATTACTGGATGATGGGCGATAACCGCCACAATTCCTGGGATTCAAGGTTTTGGGGTTACGTGCCGGAGGATCATGTGGTGGGAAAAGCAGTGTTAACGTTCTTCAGCACCGACTCAACCAAAAGTTTCTTCAGCAAAATACGCTGGAACAGGATATTACGACCGATCGATTAATGTTTGCAAATAAAAAAGGCTCCATCAGGAGCCTTTCTCTTTATATAAATATTGAATCGATCAGGATTTAACCCGCTCAACATAAGCGCCGGTAGCGGTATCTACTTTCACTTTATCACCTAAATTGATGAATAGGGGCACTTTAATTTCTGCGCCGGTTTCAACAGTTGCATTTTTCAAAGCGTTGGTTGATGTATTGCCTGCAACTGCAGGCTCAGTATAAGTGATCACCAATTCGGCGGACGACGGTGCTTTGGCGGTAATAGGTTCGCCACTTTCAAAAGCAACGATCACATTCACACCTTCTTTCAAAAACTTAACACTGTTGCCAAATAAAAATTTAGGTACGTTAAATTGTTCGTAAGTGCTGTTATCCATCACGATCAGGTCGTTCCCATCCTCATACAGGTATTGGTAATCGCTGGTTTCAACACGCGCAATATCAACCTCCTCGTCGGTACGGAAACGGTATTCAACCAGTTTGCCGCTCTTTACGTTACGCATACGGGCCTGGTAAAACGCGCGCAGGTTACCGGGTGTGCGGTGGATGAATTCTTCAACCTGCACCAGCTCGCCGTTAAAGCGAAGTATACTCCCGTTCTTAATATCAGATGCTTTAGCCATAATATTTAAATGAGGCGCAAACTTAGGCACTTCAAGCCAAAGAAACAAGGACACGATGGTAGGATTTGTGTGATTAGCAGGATTATAGTCCGAAAGTACGGAAGTCCGGAAGAAGGGGTTAGGGTACCATTGGGAATTTTATTGCATTTAGAAAAACAAATCCAAACCCCAAAAATAGTCTTTCCGACTTCCGGACTTCCGGACTTCCGGACTTTAGCACTAAATTTGCAGCCATGATCGAAGTCATATTAAAAAAAGGCAAAGAAAAAGCCGTATTGCAACGCCATCCCTGGTTGTTTTCGGGCGCTATTGAACGCGTTAAGGGAAAACCCGCCGATGGCGATGTGGTTAAATTGCTGAGCGATAAGGGTGATTTTATGGCCTATGGATTCTATAATGGACAGTCGCGGGTAGCTTTGCGGCTGCTGGAATGGAATGAAGCGACGCAGATCAATGAGGATTGGCTGAGAAAGAAAGTCAGGCTCGCCGTGGCAAGCCGTAGCAATTTGCTGACATCCGAAACAAATACCTACCGCCTGATATTCAGTGAAGCGGATTACCTTCCGGGTTTGATCGTCGATAAATATGCCGGTTACCTGGCCATACAAGTGCTTACTTCGGGTATCGAACGCCTGATGCCGGTGGTGATCGATGAGTTGGAAAAACTATTGCAGCCCGAAGGAATATTTGACAAAAGCGATGCTGCCTCCCGGGCGCATGAAGGGCTGGCGACCAATAATGTGGTTTTAGCCGGCAAATATCCGCCTGAATCTGTTGAAGTGAGGGAAAATGGGGTAAAATACAGCATCAATATTGCCGAAGGACAAAAATCGGGCTTTTACTGCGACCAGCGCGATAACCGCCATATCGTTGCTCAACACGCCAAAGGCAAAAAACTACTCGATTGCTTCAGCTATACCGGTGGCTTTACTTTAAACGCCTTAAAAAATGGTGCATCTTCGGTACTAAGTGTGGATAGCTCTGCCCTGGCGATCGATACGCTTCATAAACATATCCATTTAAATAACCTGGATGCAACAAAACATGCAGCCGTACAATCTGATGTCAATAAGCAACTGCGCATTTTGCGCGAGCAGGGCGAAAAATTTGATATCGTTGTACTCGATCCACCTAAATATGCGCCTTCGCGTTCGGCTTTGGATAAGGCTAGTCGCGCTTACAAAGATCTGAATCGCCTCGGTATGCTATTGCTGGAAAGCGGCGGATTGCTGGCCACCTTTTCCTGTTCGGGAGCGATGGACATTGCAACTTTTAAACAGGTTTTGGCCTGGGCCGCACTCGATGCCGGCAAAGAGGTGCAATTTATACACCAGTTTTGCCAGCCCGAAGATCACCCGGTGAGGGCCTCCTTTCCAGAAGGCGAGTATCTGAAAGGTTTGTTGTGCAGGGTATTTTGATTGAGTCTGGAGTCTTGGGTCCTAAGTCTTGAGTCGGATCAAGCATTTTTTAGGTTTTTATTCTTTGGAAATTAAAGACCTAAAAATCAATGTTGATCATCAGCTCCAATCTAATGACTCAATACTTAGAACTCAAGACTTCGGACTACAAAAAACTAACCCCACCATAATTCGAACTGATATTGATCACCCTGTCGCTGTTGCCTTTTCCGATATGACCGCGGAAATTTTTGGTTGGTTTCCAGCCTTTGTCTTCGTCTGAAGGCGTTTTATCGGTAATGGTAACGGGGGTGTCGCCATATTTGAATTCGCCATATTTTACGGTGATATCGAAATCGGCATTAGTGGCATTATTGATGCCTACTTTCAGGTTCGAATAGCTGCCGCTATAAGAAAAACTACTGAAGTTTTTATCCAGATCATCGATGGTAACATTCCCGGCGTAATGTGCGTTGATGTTACCTTTGGTACTGATCCTGCCAATTTTTACCGATCCATACCTGAACTCTCC
>CAIPDP010000173.1 GCA_903863845.1 uncultured Mucilaginibacter sp.
AGCAACAATATAGATAAGCTTGAAAATGTTTTTACCCAACTGCTAAAGATCGACCCGGACAAGCCCGAATACTATTTCGATCAGGCCAATGTGTATACCCTCCAGAAAAAATACGATGAAGCCCTGGCAGTTTATGAAAAGTTGGAGCAAATGCAGGGACTTTCTGACGAGATCGTTTCAAAAAAAGAGAGTTTGTATCTGAAGCAGGGCAAGGTTGACAAGGCGGCCAGGGATCTGCAGACCCTCATCGACGCTAACCCTACCGAAATACGATATTACCTGCTTTTAGCCGAGATATATAATTCCAACAACTTTCAGGATAAGGCTTTAAAAGTTTTAAAAGACGCCGAAAAAGTGAATGCCAGGGAAGGAAAAGTTCACCTGGCCCTGGCCGATATTTATCGTGATAAAAAAGACTATGAAAATAGCTTCAACCAACTTGTTCTAGCCTTTGGCCTGCCTGGAATGGACATTGAACAGGAGATCAAGATCGTGCTGGGCTATGTGCCTAAGTTTCAGGATCCTAATGCACGGGCCAGTGCCCTTGAGCTGAGTCGGCAGCTAACTATTGCACATGCCGATGATGCCCGCAGTTATGCCCTTTATGGCGATATGCTGGTGCAAAACGAAAAATATAAAGAAGCCAAGCTCAGCTATAAAAAGTCGATCGAATTAAATGGTCAGGTTTATGAAGTAAGGGAACAATTGATCCGGCTAGAACTGGGTGATAATGAGATAGACGCCGCAATAAAAGACGGCGAGAACGCGCTATCGCTTTTTCCCAACCAGTCGTGGTTAAATTACCTGGTAGGCGTAGCCTGCGAACAAAAAAAGGATTATAAAAAGGCATTGGGCTATATCAGCAACGTAACATCACTGGAAAGCCAGGACAAAGACCTGCTTAGCCAGGCCTATTCTTCGGAAGGTGATTGCTATCATTCACTGGGCGACGACCAGCATGCAGATGAAGCTTATGACAGATCGCTGCAGTATAATCCCGATAATGCTTATACACTAAACAATTACGCCTATTACCTTTCGGTAAGAGGAATATTGCTGGATAAAGCAGCGGCAATGTCAAAACATTCAAACGAGATACAGCCAAATATGGCGTCGTTCGAAGATACCTACGCCTGGATCCTATTCAAACAAAAAAATTACGCTGAAGCAAAGGTTTGGATCGAAAAAGCCTTATCTCACGACAAAAACAACAGCGCTGTGCAGGCAGAGCATTATGGCGATATTTTATACGAATTGGGCGATACCAAAGCAGCAGTGGATATTTGGAAAAAGGCCAGGGAATATGGAGGGAATTCGCCGATTTTAGACCGAAAGATCAACGAGAAAAAATATGTTGAATAGGATATTACTGTTAATGGCCGTACTGGCAATTGTGGGCTGCAAGGCCCAAAAGCAGTTGGTTAGGGCAAATAAAACTACTGATACGGTTTCGGCAAAAGCTATTCCGCCGGTTGCTGATAGAATTAACAGCATAAGGGCTGCTCAACTGCAATTCAACACGTTCTCGGCAAAAGCAAAAGCTGAGTTGAGCCTGGGCGCCAGCAGTAATAATGTAAGTTTAACCGTCCGAATCGATAAGGGGAAAAAGATTTGGGTCTCGATCACTGCCATAGCAGGAATAGAGGTGGCCCGTGCACTGATCACGCCAGATAGTATCCAGGTAATAAATAAATTGCAGGGTTTGTACCTGACAAAGCCTTTCAGTTATTTGTATAGGTATACTGGTGATAAGATCGACTATAATGCAATTGAAGCCTTATTGGTAGGCAACGCCATGCCGCAACTGTTAAACAACGATGCTCAATTGAAAGCCGATAGTGCCGGCCTGAAGATCAGCGGTATACTGGACGAATTGGGTTACAATCTTACTGTAGGGCCAGATATGCATGTAACACAAACACATCTGGCCAATACGGCAGCGGGGCAGGCTTTGGATGTGCTCAATTCGCAGCCAATGCAAGTACTTGATCGTTCCATTTTTTCGCAGATAGACATCAATTCGGTAGCAGGCACAAAAAAAGTTAAGATGAATATCCATTACAATAAGGTTGATTTTGATAAGCCACTCGAATTTCCCTTCAACATTCCGGCTGGTTATGAACCTGCAAAATAAATTTTAATTTAGGGCGATGAAATACCTGATGTTATTGCTTCTTGTAATAGGCCTATTTACCGCCGGTAATGCACAGGCACAAAGCGGCAGCGACGAATTAAAAAAGCGTGTTGCCAAATACAATGAGGAATTGGACCAGCTGAATCGTGAATACGAAGAAACTGCCAATAATAAAAAAAGCACGCTAAAGCAGCTAAATAATTTAAAGCAGCAAATAGAGATACGCGAAGCGAAGATCAATTCGATCAACTCTGAGCTTAGAGTGCTGGATAACCAGATATCTGAAAGCAATTCTACCGTTCATAACCTGCAGAGCCAGCTCGATCAGTTAAAAAAGCAGTACGCGGCAATGATCCTGTTTGCTTACCATAACCGGAACTCGTATAATAAGCTGATGTTCATTTTTGCAGCAAAGGATTTTAACCAGGGCTATAAGCGAATGAAATACCTGCAGGAGTTCGCCGGTTATCGCGAGCGTCAGGCTGAATATATTGAGGGAACAGAAAAAGAGCTGCACCTGAAGATCAATGAGCTGGATAACACGAAGAAAGAGAAAAGCAATATCCTTGTCGATCAGATCAAAGAAAAGGTTACCCTTGGTAAACAAAAGAAAGATGAAGCTAAAGTTGTAGAAGACCTGTCCAAACAACAGGGTCAGCTGAAAGAACAGCAACGCGACCTGCAACGAAAAATAGCCCGCGCCAACCAGGAGATACGTGATGCGATCCGCCGTGAAATTGCTGCTGAAAGAAAAAGAGCCGAGGATGCTGCCAAAGCAAACAATGCGGCTAATAACAATGGATCAAAGAGCCCATCATCAAGAACAATTACCAGCAAGTCGACCGATAGAGAAGTGTTGACAAACACCCCCGAAGGTGCCAGGATTTCGGATAATTTCCTCGAGAACAAGGGGCATTTAACCTGGCCTGTGGCCAATGGCATAGTTACCCATGAAATGGGCGTGTACAAAATTGAGGGCATCAGAACGGAAAGTGATGGACTGGAAATAAAAACCAACGCCGGTGCGCCGGTAAGGGCTATTTTTGAAGGCAAAGTAACCATGGTAAGAAACCTGGAAGGAACTTTCATCGTTGTGGTTGCTCATGGCGAGTATTTTACTTCCTATTCAAATCTAAAATCGATCGTCGTTTCGGCAGGTCAGAAAGTTACGGCCAAACAAATGATAGGCACAGTTGCCGGCGACCCCTCCACCGGCGAATCATCCCTGCAATTTTCCATTTATAAGGGCGGTAACCCGGTAAACCCACGATCATGGCTGGCGCCGGAATAGAATTATTTTAATCAATTAGTTTTTTAATTACATATATTTGTAAATTGTTTAAAGACCTATGTATAGTTCAGTATTATTGATTTTGAGCGGGTCGGACCTGATGGTGATTGCGATCGTGGCATTGATGCTTTTTGGCGGCGACAAGCTGCCTGAACTGGCACGTGGTTTAGGAAAAGGGATTCGTGATTTTAAGGATGCTTCGGAAGGTGTAAAGCGTGAGATCAATAACCAGATTAATAGTTACGAGGAGAAAAAAGCTGAAGAGGCGGTAGCCAAAGCCACACCTCAATTGCCGCCTGCGCCTGCAGAGGAGCCGGTAGCCGAAATTGCCGAACATCAGCCATCAGCGGATGCAAATGAGATACCAGGGCCTGAAGTTGTAGTGCCTAATACAGTGCCACTTAGCGACAGCCATCACACAGTAACCGGCGCGCAAACCGGCGAAACAACAAGCGAACCAGTAAAAACAACATAAACAGAATTAAACATTAAATTTATAGATCATGGGACTGTTAGAACCATCGCACATTATTATCATAATTGCAGTATTATTGCTCTTTTTTGGAGGGAAAAAAATTCCTGAGCTGATGAGGGGTTTGGGAAAAGGAATGAAAGAGTTTAATGATGCCAAGAATGGCGAGACCAGCACAACTCCAACTACTCCGGCTGCACCTACGGCTACGCCAACCGAGGAAAAGCCCAAAGGCTGATCTGCTGAGGTCATTATTTTTTCATTAAGCTTACCAACATAAACTTATCTGCTGAAACTTAAATTTCAACGGATAAGTTTTTTATTTTAGCCGCATGACTACATTCTATTCCTCTTTAGAAGAGATAAAGAGGGACCTGCAAACGAACCAAATCACAGTTGAGGGATTGGTAAAAAGCTACCTGGCACGGATAAAAGAATTCAAAGATCTGAATGCTTTTAATGAGGTGTTTGAACAGGAGGCTTTGTTGCGGGCAAAAGATGTTGATTCGCGGATCAAATCCGGTATCGCCGGTCGTTTAGCCGGTATGGTCATCGCTATCAAGGACAATATTTGTTATAAAGACCACCAGGTTACCGCTTCTTCGAAGATACTTGATGGCTTTACCTCTGTATACTCCGCTACCATTGTCGAACGCCTGCTTGCCGAAGATGCTATTATTATCGGCCGTTGTAATTGCGATGAGTTTGCTATGGGCGGATCAAACGAGAATTCATATTTCGGCCCGGTAAGAAACTATGCAGATACCGATCGGGTTCCCGGTGGATCATCGGGCGGTTCGGCTGTTGCGGTGCAGGCAGGACTTTGCCATGCTGCAATCGGTACAGATACCGGAGGCTCTGTTCGCCAACCAGCTTCATTTTGCGGGCTGGTGGGCCTGAAACCCACCTATGGCACGATCTCAAGGCATGGCATCATTGCTTACGCTTCATCGTTCGACCAGGTAGGTCCGCTTACCCATTCAGTTGAAGACGCAGCTCTTTTGCTCGAGATCATGGCAGGCGCTGATGAATACGATAGCACACTCGCCCGCAAAACGGTGCCAGCTTACCACGAGGATTTAAAGCCAACAGCCTCAAAAAAGAAGATCGCTTATATTCAGGAAGCGCTGTCAAGCCCCGGCGTTGATGATGAGGTTAAATCTATTCTGATCAATTATATCGATAAATTGAGAGCGGAAGGGCACACTGTAAAGCCGGTAGCTTTCGAGCACCTCGATTACCTGGTTCCAACTTATTACATCCTGGCTACTGCAGAGGCTTCGTCAAACCTTGCTCGTTATGATGGTTTACACTATGGTTATCGCAGCCCGGCAGCAAACGATCTGCAAAGCACCTACAGGCGTTCGCGTTCAGAAGGATTTGGCAAAGAAGTTAAGCGACGTATCATGCTCGGAACCTTTGTTTTGAGTGCCGGCTATTACGATGCTTACTATGCCAAAGCTCAAAAAGTTCGTCGCCTGATCAAGGAAAAAACTGACGCATTACTTTCTGAATACGATTTTATTCTCATCCCCACCGCCCCGGAACCACCGTTCATCATCGGTAAAAAGGAAAAAGACCCTACTGTCATGTATCTTTATGACATTTTCACCGTACAAGCATCATTGGCCGGAGTTCCGGCTATATCCCTGCCGGCGGGCACAACCAATAAAGGTTTACCAGTGGGTCTGCAATTATTGACCAAACGCTTTGCCGAACAGGAATTATTAGATTTTTCGAAATATTTCGTAAAACTGTAATAATTTAATAAATTAGTAAATCTTAAGGTGAAATGAAGCAATTTTTATTAATTGTCGTGGCTGCTTGTCTGGTTCAATTGTCTTTGCCAGGTTATGCTGCAGGGCATAAACGTCAGCACCATTCTAAGCAACCGGGTTGTTGTGTAACTCCGTTGGGAGTATTACATGATTCAGATGCAGGCAAGACCGTAAAATCCGGCACTCCGGGTATTTATCATAACAATATTTTTAAAAAACGCCTCGATTCTATTAGTAAGGATGTACAGCTCGATTATAACGAATATGTGCAAGCCGAGATCGATAATTACCTGACACAGCGTTCGGATATATCCCGCGAGATCGGCTTGGCCAGGTATTATTTCCCGATATATGAAAAGGCATTCCGCGAGGCGGGTATACCCGATGAGATAAAATACCTTTCTATTGTTGAATCACAATTAAACCCCAATGCTGTTTCACGTGTTGGTGCAACCGGTCCATGGCAATTCATGTCGAGCACGGCCAGGATGTACGGGCTTACGATGGACGAATATACCGATGAGCGCCGCGATCCGGTTCAATCGAGTTATGCTGCAGCGGCTTATCTGAAAGACGCCTATGAACAATTTGGCGATTGGCTCCTCGCGATTGCCTCGTACAATTGTGGTAAAGACAATGTGATCAGAGCCATCGAAGAAGCCGGTTCAAGCGATTTCTGGGCGATTCGCCCTTACCTGCCTGTTGAAACCCGTGGTTATGTGCCTTGTTATATCGCAATGACCTACGTAATGAATTATTACCATTTGCATCGTATTGAACCACAAAGTTGCAATATCCTATTAAAGACGGATACCGTACAGGTTGATAAAATGATCTCGCTTAACAGTGTTTCGCATGTTTTATCGATCGACCTTAACCAATTGACGATCCTAAATCCCTCATACCCTCGTATGCTGGTCAATGGTTCGCCTACTTCGCCAAAGACACTGGTGATACCTGCAGGTGCCAAAGTGAAATATTTAGCATCCTATGAATCATTGAACAGCGAACTGGCGGCAAGTGATCTGCAATCGATCTACAACACCCCGCGTATACAGCCTGTTGAAAAACGGACGCCTTTACATCATCGATTGCGCAAATTCGAAAATCTGGTTCATTACAAAAAGATACATTCGGCTTATGATGCAAACTTAATTGCCCTGGCTGGAATTAAACCCAGATCGGGAAAAGGTTGAATTTGCTAATGAAAATATAAGGCTCGACGTATTCTTGTACGCCGGGCTTTTTTTGTTTTATCTGCCATGGCCCCAAAAAGAATTGTAATTTTGAACGATAGTAACGCTATTATAAACCATGCAAAAAACCAACCGAAAGCAGGATGCACTGGATTACCATTCCAATGGTCGTCCGGGCAAGATACAGGTGGTGCCAACCAAGCCAACCAATTCGCAGCGCGACCTTACCCTGGCCTATTCACCGGGTGTAGCCGAGCCCTGTCTTCGCATTGCCGATAATGTCGAGGATGTATATAAATACACTGCAAAAAGCAACCTGGTGGCGGTAATTACTAATGGTACAGCAGTATTGGGCCTGGGTAATATTGGGCCGGAAGCCGCAAAGCCGGTAATGGAAGGTAAGGGCTTGCTTTTTAAGATCTATGCTGATATCGACGTATTTGATCTGGAAGTTAATGCCAAATCGGTTGATGAATTTGTAATGATCGTAAAGGCGCTCGAACCAACTTTCGGTGGTATCAACCTCGAAGATATATCAGCGCCAAGTTGTTTCGAGATCGAACGACGTTTGAAAGCCGAAATGAAAATACCGGTCATGCATGATGATCAGCATGGAACGGCCATTATTTCAGGTGCTGCATTGCTCAATGCCTGCGAGATACAGGGAAAGAAGATCGACAAAATAAAAATGGTGGTCAACGGCGCTGGTGCTGCTGCAATTTCCTGCTCAAAGATATACTTGTCGTTGGGCTTGAAAAAAGAAAATCTGGTGATGTTTGATATCAATGGCCTGATCACACCTGATCGTACCGACCTGGATGAAATTAGACTGAATTTTGCGACAGATCGAAAAGATATCACTAACCTGACCGACGCGCTAAAAGGTGCCGACGTATTTATTGGTCTGTCGGCAGGAAATGTTGTTAGCCCCGATATGTTAAAGGGAATGGCGAAAAACCCTATTGTGTTTGCCATGGCTAACCCAGTTCCCGAAATAGCCTATGATGTAGCGATAAAAGCTCGCAAAGACCTGTTGATGGCCACCGGCAGAGCCGATTTTCCTAATCAGGTGAACAATGTGTTGGGTTTCCCTTATATTTTCCGTGGGGCACTTGACGTGCGTGCGACGGCGATCAATGAAGAAATGAAACTGGCAGCCGTTAAGGCAATAGCCGAACTTGCAAAAAAAGCGGTACCTGAAGAAGTTAACCTGGCCTACAATACCCGGAATTTGAAATTTGGCAGGGATTATATCATACCCAAGCCTATGGATCAAAGGCTGATCACCGAAGTATCGTCGGCAGTAGCACGGGCGGCAATAGAATCGGGTGTGGCACGTAAAGCTATTACCGACTGGGACGCTTATAAAGAACATTTGCGACTAAGTATCGGCGCAGACGATCGGATATTAAGGAACATTTCAAATAAAGCCAAGCAAAATCCGAAACGTGTGGTATTTGCCGAGGCCGACAATTATAAAATATTAAAAGCGGCTCAGATCGTTCGGGAAGAGAATATTGCTACACCGATCCTGCTGGGTAATTGCAATCGCATCAAATACATCATCAAACATAGCGACCTGGAGCTCGACGATGTGGAGATTATAGACCCCCGCGAAGAACCCGGCCGCTTTAACGAATATGCCGAGTATCTGTATAATAAACGTCAGCGCCGTGGCGTTACGGAATCTGAAGCTAAAAAATTATTGACGCACCGTAATTACTTCGGGGCCTGCATGGTGCAATTTGGTGATGCCGATGCACTTATTTCGGGTCTTACAAAAGACTATGTAACCACCATCAAGCCGGCACTGCAGGTGATTGGAACACAGGCTGGTGTTAACCGGGTAGCTGGTATGTATATGATGCTGACCAGGAAAGGTCCGGTATTTATTGGAGATGCGACGGTAAATGTTGATCCGACCGTAGAAGAGTTGGCGGATATTACCGCATTGATCGACCACTCTGTCCGCCAGTTTAATGTAAAACCACGTATAGCGGTGTTGTCTTACTCTAACTTTGGCTCTAACGATGGAGAGATACCAAACAAAACCCGCGAGACGGTTCGCTTATTGCACGAGCGATTCCCGGATATGGTTGTTGATGGTGATCTGCAGGCCAACTTTGCGCTTAACCCAACACTGCTTTCCGATAATTTCCCTTTCTCGACCCTGAACGGTGCACCGGCAAATACGCTCATTTTCCCTACCTTGGAATCGGGTAACATTGCCTATAAATTATTGCAGGAAATTGGTGATGCCGAGGCTGTCGGCCCGATATTGCTGGGGTTAAAGAAATCTGTCCATGTATTGCAGTTGGGTAGTTCGGTCAGAGAAATAGTAAACATGGTGACAATTGCCGTTGTTGATGCCCAGGAAAAGGCAGAAAACGAACCCCAGGAGGCAATTTCACGTACACGTTAATAAAATTGGATGGTATTATATGTATGCATATATTGATGGAAAACTGGCTTACAAAAGCCCTTCTTATGTAGTGATCGACGCGGCTGGTGTGGGCTATCATATCAATATTTCCCTCAATACCTATTCAAAATTGGGTGATGCTGAACGCTGCAAATTATTTACCTGGCTGCATGTAAAAGAGGATGCCCATACGCTTTACGGTTTTGCCGATGAAGGCGAGCGCCGCCTGTTCCTGCACCTGATCTCGGTATCTGGTGTTGGTGCCGGTACCGGCTTAATGATGCTTTCTGCGATAACACCCGAAGAGATACAGGCCGCTATTGTCAGTGGAAATGTACCGCTTATTCAGCGGATCAAGGGCATTGGTCCCAAAACGGCTCAAAGGCTGGTACTTGAGCTGCAGGATAAGCTGAAAAAGAATGGGCCCGATACCCTGATAGCCATGCCGGTAAACAGAACAGTAATAGATGAGGCTGTTTCGGCCCTGGTAATGCTGGGTTTTGCACGGAATGCGGCTGAAAAGGTTATTGACCAGGAATTAAATAAAAATAGCGGTAGTTTAACTGTTGAACAATTAATTAAATTCGCTCTGAAAAGTTTATAATTATTTAGGTTTTTAATCCTTAATCTTGGTCCGGACTTTTACTTCCAAAATTGTAGCTTTTGCCTTGCTGACCTTCGTTTTTTGCGGATACGGAAAGGCTTTCGCACAACAGCCCGGCTCCCAAAACGATACGCTTACGGTGAGATCGCCGTATAAGGGGATCGAAACAAGGGGCGACCAGCTGCTGCAGGGCTACCTGCTGCCCGACCCTCCCAATCTCGTTAAAACTATTGAATATGACCCGGTTAGTAACCAATACATTTTATATGAACGTGTAGGCAATTATTTATATCGCCCCCCGCGTTACCTCACTTTTGCACAATACCTGGCGCTAAAGGAACGCGAAAATGAACGGGTATATTTCAATCAGTCGGCCGACACCTATGCCTACCAATCGCAACAGGATGGGTTTATACCCCAAATCAAAGTGCGTAGCCACACTTTCGAACAGATGTTCGGCAGTTCAGAAATTACACTGCGTCCTCAGGGCTCAGCCGAAATGATCATGGCAGGGCAGGTGAACAGTAATCAAAACCCGCTTTTTAATACACAGCAACGAACGCAATTCAACTTCAACTTTAACGAGCGTATACAGATGAACCTAACCGGTTCGATAGGCGATAAGTTAAAAATATCAACCAATTACAATACCGACGCCCAGTACCAGTTTGATAACCAGATCAAAATGGATTATACGGGTAACCAGGATGAGATCATTCAAAAAATAGAAGTTGGTACCGTAAGTTTTCCGCTCAATACAACACTGATCAGCGGAACCGAAGCGTTGTTTGGCGTAAAAACCAAGCTGAAGTTCGGCAAGTTAAACGTTACAAGTGTGTTTTCTCAGCAGCGCTCCAAGTCGAAATCGATCACGATATCGAATGGCGCACAACAGGGCACCTTCAGCTTTACACCAGCCGATTATGAAGCCAATCGCCATTATTTCCTTTCGCAGTATTTCAGGGACAATTACAACAAGGCGCTGGCTAATATTCCGATCATTAGCTCCAACGTTACTATTACCCGAATTGAAGTTTGGGTGACCAACCGCGATAACAGCACCAATGGGTCGCGGGATGTTTTGGCATTTATGGACCTTGGTGAGAATAAGCCCTATAACAAAACCCTTATACAGGGTGGTGCTGGTTTCAGCGGGCTACCCGCGGGCTTTTCGGGACCCGGTTTCTCACAACAATCAAACTCGTTATTGCAAAATCTGCCGGCAACTGCCAGGCAAACTAACTCAAATACAGTAAATTCTTATTTTCAGTCAACTGGCGGAAGCGATAACTACGCTAAACTGACTTATGCAAAAAAGCTCACCAACGATAAGTACGTGCTGCATCCGCAATTGGGGTATATTTCATTGAACTACCCGCTGAATAACGATGAGGTGCTTGCCGTTGCTTACCAGTACACGGTAAACGGGCAAACTTATCAGGTAGGTGAATTTTCAACCGATCAACCTGTAAATCCTACAACTCCACAAGTGTTATATGTGAAGTTATTGAAGAACACGCTTACTAAAACCAACTTACCTACCTGGAAGTTGATGATGAAGAATATCTATAACCTGGGAGCCTACCAGGTGAGTCGAAATAATTTCAGAATGACCATCTCAAGGTTGGATGAAAACTCGGGCATCGCCAAACCTATCATGGAGGAAGGTATCCATACAAAAGGCAAACTCTGGTTACAGTTGACCGATCTGGATAATTTGGATGCACAGCAAAATAAACAGCCTGATGGGTATTTCGACTTCCTGCAGGGTATCACGATCGACTCATTGAACGGTCGGATCATATTTCCGGTGCTCGAACCCTTTGGCTCCGACCTCGCCAAGCAATTCGATCCCGGCGAGCAGAACCTGATTAGCCGCTACGTTTATCAACCAATCTATGATTCTACTAAAACGATAGCGCAGCAGTTTTTTCCCCAATTGAACCGCTATCTCATTAAAGGTACCTATACCTCGCAAAGCGGTACCGAATACCAATTGAACGCCACTAATATCCCGCAGGGATCAGTAACTGTTACAACCGGCGCCACGAAACTTGTGGAAGGGAATGACTATACGGTCGACTACAGCTCGGGAAAAATTCATATCATCAACCAGGCTTTGCTGGCTTCGGGACAGCCAATAACGGTAAACCTGGAGAATAACGAATTGTTCGGGGTACAACAAAAATCGTTGTTTGGAACCCGGTTTGATTATCAGGTTAATGATAAACTGGCATTGGGTGCAACCTATATGCACCTAAGCGAAACGCCGATCACTCAAAATGAGGTAATTGGGCAGGAATCGGTATCCAATACCATGTATGGGTTTGATGTCAATTATAATTCACCATCACGGTTCCTTACCAGGCTCGTAGATAAGATCCCGTTCATCAGAACAAAAGCACCATCATCCATTAGCTTTACCGGCGAATTTGCAGGCCTGTTGCCCGGCACACCTTCGACATTGAATTTTGCAGGCTCGAAGAATGGCACAGCTTACCTCGATGATTTCGAGAGCAGCCAATCAGTGATTGACCTTAAAAGTTCATCGTCCTGGCAAATTTCGGGAACGCCCCAGCTATTTAAGGAAGCAACAAACTTTGATAACCTAAGTTACGGCTTCAACCGTGCGCGACTGGCATTTTATAATATCGACCCGATCTTTTATGCAGGCACGATCCCGGTTTCGCGGAATGAACTATCAAAACCCTATGAAAGGGAAGTTTTGGAAACGGAAGTCTTCCCTTATAAGCAGTCGGTAACCGGCCAACCGCTCACTCTGCCTACGCTCGACCTGGCTTTTTACCCTATGGTTCGCGGACCCTATAATTATACTACAACAGGTTTGAACCCGGATGGTACATTTACAAATCCAACCAGCAAATGGGGGGGTATATTCAGAGGGATATCAACTAATGACTTCGAATCTCTCAATGTACAATATATTGAGTTTTGGGTGATGGACCCCTTTATCGGCAAACCTAATTCAAAAGGTGGCGACCTTTATTTTAACCTCGGTAATATTTCGGAAGATATTTTGCTCGACGGCAGAAAGAGTACGGAAAATGATATACCTGTTAACGGCGACTTTACGCAGGTAGATACCACAGCCTGGGGCCGTGTAGCTAAAATACAGCCCGTTGTTAATGCGTTCGATAGCAACCCGGCATCGAGGGTTATACAGGATATAGGCCTCGATGGTTTGAACGATGCCGACGAACAGGTGAAATTTGCCAGTGTAGTATCGCAAGTTCGCGGCGTGGTGAATGCGCAAGCTGCAGCTAATTTTGCCGCCGACCCTTCATCGGATGACTACCAATATTACCAGGGACCCCAGCTCGACCAGCAGCAGGCTACTATTTTGCAGCGCTATGCCAAATACAATGGTACCGAAGGAAACTCTAAAACAGCGGCACAGTCGCAGGCTCTTTTAGGTTTGCCCACTTCGGCATCAACTTCATTGCCGGATGCGGAAGATGTGGATCGTGATAATAATATGAATCAGGATGAAGAATATTTCCAGTATCATGTTTCATTGACGCCTGCCGGGATGGTAGTTGGCCAAAACTTCATCAATGACAAGGTTACATCGCAGGTAAAGCTGCCCAATGGCACTACGCAAAGCGTTACCTGGTACCAATTCCGCATACCGATCAACGCCTATAACCAGGCTGTGGGAAATATCCAGGATTTTAAATCGATCCGTTTTATCCGCATGTTCATGACGAATTTTGCGGATACTGCAATCCTGCGTTTTGCCGCTTTGCAACTGGTACGGGGCGAATGGCGTGCATTCAATACCGAGAATAACCCGGCCAACGTAATTGCCGATCCGGCTATCGTCAATCCACCACTTGATAACTCAAACATTGACGTCGAAACAGTAAATATTGAAGAGAACGGTAACCGTACACCAATTCCTTATGTTGTTCCGCCGGGTATCACGCGTCAGCGTAATTACAATAATATCCAAACCAATACACAGCTCAACGAACAATCACTCTCCCTGAATTTTACTACCCTCAGGGATGGTTATTCGCGAGCTGCCTTTAAAGATTTCAATAACGACCTGCGTAAGTACAAGCACCTGCAAATGTTTATCCACGCGGAAGGTAGTCAGCTGAAAGATAATGATGTTAATGCCTTTATTCGCCTGGGAGTTGATTATACGGATAACTACTATGAGTACGAGATCCCGATGAAGGTTACCCAGCCGGGTACCAGCGACCCTAACGCTATCTGGCCGGCAGTTAACGAACTGGATTTGCAGCTGAGCCTGCTGGTGAACGCTAAACTGGCGCGTGATAATGCCAAATTGAACGGTTTGCCGTGGCCACTTACAGTTCCTTTTACAGTTACCGATGGACACAACAAAATTACGATCAAAGGGCAGCCCGATCTGAGCAGGGTAGCCACAGTAATGTTGGGCGTTCGCAATCCTTTCAAAGGTGATTCGGCGCCCGGGGCCGACGATGGATTGGATAAAACCGGTATTTTATGGTTCGATGAATTGCGTATGACCGATTTTGACAATCGGGGAGGATGGGCAGCTACCGGCAGGTTCGACGCTAAGTTGGCCGATTTTGCAAATGTTACGGTAACTGGTAGCAAAACTACTGTAGGCTTTGGTAACCTGGATTCGCAATTGGCCGATCGGAGTATGAGCGATACCCGTTCGTATAATGTTACCGGCAGCGCTGAATTAGGCAAGTTTTTCCCGGAAAAGAGCGGCATCCATGTGCCGCTTTATATCAACGTGTCGCACCAGGTAAGTTTGCCTGAATATGATCCGGCTCAGCCTGATGTCACACTGAAACAGGCACTTAACGCTGCCTCAAGTTCAAAACAACGCGATTCGATACAAAATGCTGCCGAAGATTATACCTTACGCAAGGGCTTTAACCTGACCAACGTACACAAAGCTCGTACAGAAGCAAAAGCTACCCCGAAGGTTTGGGATATTGAGAACTTTAATGCCAGCTATTCATATGTTGAATATGATCACCATGATTTCACAACGGAAAATGATTTTGAAAAAACGTATCATGCTTCGCTTTCTTACAATTTCACTGTAACACCAAAATATTTAACGCCGCTTGAAAAGATAATTAAAAGCAATACGTTGGCGCTTATCCGTGATATCAATATCGATCTGGTTCCTTCTCGTATCAATTACAGCATCAATTTCGATCGGTTCTACTCAGAAAATACGCTGCGTAATAATGATCCGGAAAATCTGATCGCTATACCGACCACCTTTAACAAGTCGTTTAATATCTCCACCATGTACGGTTTGGGCTGGAACCTGACCAAATCGTTAACCATGTCGCTGGATGCAACCAACCTTGCAACTGTGGATGAACCGGCAGGACGGCTCGACGGCTTAAAACGAGACACACTTTGGGAAAATATCTTGCGGATGGGTCGGACTACCAATTATAACCATACGCTGAGTTTAGACTATAATGTGCCGCTTGCGAAAATTCCGTACATGGACTGGATAAGCCTGGTGGCAAGTTATAAAACGCATTTTCAATGGCAGGCCCAACCCTTGTTTGCTATTAACGACCCTGCCTATAACGTAGGTAACAGTATACAAAACTCGCGAACGATACAGATCAACCCTACTTTTAATTTTATTACCCTGTATAATAAATTTCCTTTCCTGAAACGACTGAATAACAAGCCAGCCCCGGGTAAAGAAGATGAGGAGATCTCGGGTTTTAGCAAAGTGTTGTTAGGGCTGCTCACTAGTGTTAAAAATCTGAGTGTATCCTATTCAAGAACTGATGGTACATTTTTACCGGGTTATTTACCCAATAGTAGTTTCGCCGGCGAAGACTTCAATTATAATGCACCCGGCATCGGTTTCTTGCTGGGTAGCCAATCGGACTTGCGCCAACGCGCTGTGCAAAATGGCTGGCTGACGCAAGACACCCTCCAGAATCAGCTTTATGTAACAACGCTGAATCAGGACCTGCACTTTAAAGGGACGCTGGAACCGTTTAAGGATTTCAGGATCGATCTGATCGCATTCAAAACCCAGGATCATACTTATCAAAGTACTTTTAAATTCCTTCCGGCAGATAATTCGTTTGAAAATTTAACCCCTACAACTACCGGTGATTACAATATTTCTTATTTTTCGCTGGCAACAGCATTTTCGAAGATCAGTGGTATCGATAATTCATCGCCAATATTTACCAAATTTGAAAGTAACAGGGCAATTATCTCTCAGCGGCTGGGCCTGTTGAACCCGAATTCTGTTAAAACACTTAATGGCACCTATGCCGATGGCTACAGCGCTAACTCGCAAGACGTTATAGTGCCGGCATTTATCGCAGCTTATACCGGGCGCAATGCCGTTACTATTAGTTTGGGGCAATTCCCGAATATTCCAATACCTAACTGGGATATGCGTTTTACTGGATTAAGTCATGTTCCATTATTTAGCGACCTGTTTGAGTCGGTCGACTTGCGCAGCGGCTATCGCTCAACCTATACGGTTGGTAACTTTACCACATTGCCTCAATATACAATTGGCAACGGTGGTGTGAGCTCGCGCGATGAAAACAACGACTTTTTGCCTCAGTACCAATTCTCGTCGGTAACAATTTTTGAACAGTTTGTTCCATTACTGGGTATTGATGTTCGTTTCAAAAACAACCTGACCGCCAACCTCGAATACCGCCAAACCCGTACCCTGAACATGAGCCTTGTTAATAGCCAGCTGGCGCAGCAAGATGAGGATATCCTGGTGATCGGGTTCGGCTATAAGACACGGAATTTCAGATTTCCTTTTGGTTTGTTCAGTGGGGCATCCCTCAAAAACGATCTTACTTTCAAAATGGATCTTTCCTTGCGCAACAATAAAACCCTGGTTTATCAGGCTGATATTCCGGGTGCGCAAATATCATCAGGTGCGCAAAATATCACCTTTCGCCCCGAGATCGATTATGTGATCAATCAGCGTTTTAATTTAAGTCTGTTCTACGATTCAAATATTACACGGCCATTTACCTCCCAGACCTTCAATACGGCATTTACTAATTTTGGTATCAACCTGAAGTTGTTGCTGCAATAATTGCAGGAGATTTCAGACCTATTTTGGTACCACAATAATTCCGGTTGTGGCCGTTGGCGAACTGGTATTGTTGAGTTGTACGGGAGAGCCATTTTTCCAAAGGGTAGCATTTCCGTTGAGCAGTCCGCTGATATAAACGTCGCTCCCATTTGCGGTTATCGCATCCGCTTCGGCGTTGGTAGTACCGTCTGTGATCTTTTTTTCGACCCCATTTTTCCAATAGGTGGCGATCGCCTTTAAAGTCTTAGGGTCCTTGGTATAGCCTGCAAGGTATACATCCTGTCCGTTGGTAAACATTGCACCAGCAGTTTGTGAAATGGAGCAAATGGTGCCATCATGGTACTGAGTAGCTATCCCATTTTTCCAGGAAACGATGCCGATGGTACTGTAAGTGGCTATCGAACCTGCAAAATAAAGATCGTTTCCTATGATGTTTACACTATTGGCGATGGCTGAGTAAAGTGCCGGATCCATCGAGGGGTCGGGATTCAAAGTATAGCTGACGCCATTTTTCCAGTAAACGGCCGAGTTATCCATATACCCGGCTATGTACACATCCTGACCTGAAACAGCAATGGCAAAAGCTTTAGCAACGGTATTGGAATCTGTTAATGCGGTCATTACACCATTTTTCCAATATACGGCCTGGTGCAAGCCATTGGTATTATAAACAACACCTGCAACGTAAATATCGTTACCAGAAACTGCGATCCCATTCGCCTGTGATACTTTGCCGCAGGAAGTAAGCTGCGTTTCGACACCGTTTTTCCAGTAAGCAGCGATATCGGCACCGTACAGGGCGTTGGTCCACCCCGCTTCATAAACATCCGAACCCTGGATTACGATGGAGTTCGCGATACTTTGTGGGGTATTATCGCTTAGGTATTGTGGTGTGCCATCAACCCAACAGGTGGCGCTCAAACCTGTTGGCGCAGGACCACTGCCAACCACATATACATGGGCAGAGGCGTAGGGGTTCACAACGGTATCGCCAACTTTTGTAGGATTTACAGTCGTCTTTTTAGTACATGAACTAAAAACCGCATAGAGCAGGGTCAAAAAAAGCAAGTAACTGGTAGCCTTCATCAATCAAATATAATTAAAATCGGAGGGTGTTTAGATCGGAAATTTTATCGGCAATGCTTGAAATAATAGCTAATTCAGGGGCGGAATCCAGCTGAGTCAAATAGCGAATTTTTTCTTTATGACGCTCTTATCATTTTAGCAAATACTTGCGCTTTCGTCAATCCCCGGTATTGCTAGAGCTATGTTAAACAGGGAAACCGTCATCCTATCGTCGTGATTTTTGAAAACGTGACAAAGTGTCATCTAAAATCTAAAAATTGTGTATTTTTGCAATCCAATTACGAGGTAATGTTAGATTTTGCGATCACAGATAAGACACACGACGAAAGCAGGCAGGGAGAAGCGCTGATCTTAACGCCAGCTGGCGATAAAACGGCCCGCAAGCTCTATATAGAAAGCTACGGCTGCGCCATGAATTTTTCGGACAGCGAAATTGTGGCTTCTATCCTTTCGGAGCAAGGTTTTGAAACTACCGGCGATTTTAACCAGGCCGATGTGATCTTCATTAACACCTGCTCCATTCGCGAGAATGCTGAGCAGCGTGTGCGCAACCGCCTGCGTGAATTTACCATAGCCAAGGTAAAGAACCCGGGTTTGGTGGTAGGCGTTTTGGGTTGCATGGCTGAAAGGCTAAAGGCAAAGTTTCTGGAAGAAGAAAAGCTAGTCGATGTGGTGGTTGGCCCGGATGCTTATCGCGATCTGCCTAACCTGATCGGGAAAGTTGATGAAGGGCAAAAGGCGGTTAATGTTTTGCTCTCGCGCGAGGAAACTTATGCAGATATCAGCCCGGTACGTTTGAACAGTAACGGGATCAATGCCTTCGTATCGATCATGCGCGGATGCGATAATATGTGCTCGTTCTGCGTGGTGCCTTTTACCCGCGGTCGCGAACGCAGTCGCGAGCCACTATCTATCGTTAAAGAATGTACCGAATTGTTTAACCAGGGCTACCGTGAGGTGACGCTATTAGGACAAAACGTCGACTCCTATAAATGGAAAGGTGGAGAAGAAGCAAACATCGAATCGGACCAGCCGGGAGAAGTAGTCAACTTCGCTAATTTATTAGCGATGGTTGCACAGGTTGATCCTGAACTGAGGGTGAGGTTTTCAACTTCGCATCCGAAAGATATTACGGATGAGGTGTTGTACACCATGAAAAAGTACGATAACATCTGCAATTATATACACCTGCCGATCCAATCGGGCAATACCCGGGTATTGGAACTGATGAACCGAACCTACGACCGTGAGTGGTACATCAACCGTATCGATGCGATAAGAAAGATCATTCCTGAATGCGGCATTTCTACGGATGTGATCACCGGTTTTTGTACCGAGACAGAGGAAGAACACCAGGATACGCTGAGTATGATGGATTATGTGCAGTATGATTATGCCTATATGTTCATGTATTCTGAAAGGCCGGGTACGCTCGCAGCAAAACGCTATGCTGACGATATCCCTGAGGCAGTAAAGAGCCAGCGGCTAAAGGAAGTTGTAGCAAAACAGCGCGAGCACTCATACGCCCGTTTGCAGGCACAGTTGGGTAAGATACAGCGCGTATTAATAGAAGGTTTTTCGAAAAAATCGGACAAAGATTATTGCGGGCGAAACGACCAAAATGCTATGGTTGTTTTCCCGGTCAACGAAAATTATAAACCAGGCCAGTATGTCGATGTGCTGGTAGAAAGAACAACCACGGCAACTTTGATAGGGGTGGTGATTTGAAAATTTGGCAATTTGAAAATTTGAAGATGTTTCCTCAATTTTCAAATTGCCAAATTTTCAAATTTTCAAATTGCCAAATTTTCAAATTGATTAAATGGAATTACAGGAAATTAAACAACGCTTCGGTATCATTGGCAATTCGCCTTTGCTTAATCGGGCTATCATTATAGCAAACCAGGTTGCTCCTACCGATATCTCGGTTTTGATCACCGGAGAGAGCGGTAGCGGTAAAGAGGTTTTTTCACATATCATCCACCAGATGAGCCCGCGAAAACATGGACCCTTTATTGCGGTCAACTGCGGTGCTATACCAGAAGGGACGATAGATTCTGAACTATTCGGCCACGAAAAAGGAGCTTATACCGGTGCTGTTGGGGAGCGTAAAGGCTATTTTGAAACGGTAAACGGAGGAACAATTTTCCTGGATGAGATCGCCGAAATGCCATTAGGTACGCAGGCACGATTGCTGCGTGTATTGGAATCGGGTCAATACATCAAGGTAGGTTCGTCTAAAGTTGAAAAAACCAATGTAAGGGTAATAGCCGCAACCAACGTTGATGTTTATGAGGCCGTACGAAATGGAAAATTCAGGGAGGACCTTTATTATCGTTTAAATACGGTGCCGCTTCGGATACCGCCTTTGCGTGAACGTAAGGAAGATGTTTACCTGCTGTTCAGGAAATTCACCGCTGATTTTACCGATAAGTACCGTACGCCGCCAATTCAATTAGATGAAGAGGCGCAGCAATTGCTGATCAATTATTCATGGCCGGGCAATGTCAGGCAGTTGAAAAATATGGCTGAGCAATTGGCGGTATTGGAAACATCGCGACTGATAACAGCTCAGGTGATTATGAATTATATACCTCCCGAAGCCGGGCGTAGTAACCTGCCTATGCGGATGGAAAACCAGCCTAAGGAGGATATTTCAGAACGTGATATCCTTTACAAGGTGTTGTTTGATATGAAGCGGGATATGGTTGAATTGAAAAAACTGGTTGCCGACATCATTGAGCATGGTGGGGTATCAACCAGCTATGCCAACAATCCACAAACGCTTAACCAACTCTATCGCGATATTGAATTGCCCGGAAATGCGGGCGACGGACAATTTACGATACAGCAGCCCGTTATTAACAACAACGTTCCCTTTAACATCACGCACGATGCCGAGGAAGTTGAAGAATCGCTTTCGCTGGTCGAAAAAGAATCCGACCTGATCCGTAAGGCGCTTAAAAAGCATAAGGGTAAGCGAAAACTGGCTGCCAATGAGTTGGGTATCTCGGAGCGCACTTTGTACCGCAAGATCAAAGAATTGAACCTGTAAATGATGAAAAGGATAATTACCCTGTTTATTTTAACCATTACGGTATTGCTGACCAATTCATGCTCGTTCAGTTTGAGCGGGTCTTCTATCGGAGAATTGAAAACTATCAAAGTAGAATATTTTGAGAACAATGCCCAGTTGGTGGTCAATTACCTGAGTCAGCAATTTACTGAGTCATTGAAAGAGCGTATCCGTTCAACAACCAGTTTATCGATCATACAGGGTGAGGGACAGGCAAGAATGTCGGGAACGATAACAGGGTATACTATAGAGCCAATATCGGTACAGGCAACTAACAGCAACGTTGCACCAATTGCCGGAGCCGAGCGGTTAACAATAACCGTAAGTGTAGTTTATACAAATTCGATAGATAAAAAGAATAGTTTTTCGCAATCGTTTTCTGAGCACCAGGATTTTACCGGTGATATCGCCAACCAGGAGCAAAAATTGGTAACAGCCATCATAAAGCAACTTACCGACGATATTTTTAACAGAGCCTTTGCTAATTGGTAAGCAATTCGTAGTTTCACCCCTTGTGGATCAATACCTGAATAACCGGCAGAACGAGATTTTGTGGAGATTGCTGGCAAACCCGGCCGACAACGGCCATATCTATAGCCACAACCTCGAGCAATTGTCGCACGACTTTCCGCAAAGCGGCCTGTTGCGTGCCCTTTATGCCCGCTCGGCCGGAGCTGAAAATACAAGTCATGCAGCTGTTGCTTTTGATCCCAAGGCACTTTTTGTGATCATCAAAGCCTATGAAAATCTGGCTGAAGTGCCTGAATCCAGCATCATCCAACACTTGGCGATCGACAAGACCTATGCCGGAAACGGTAAGAATGACGATGCGCCTGTTTTTAATGATTTTACTCATGGCGAATTAAAAGATCTTTTGGGCTTTGAGCCACATTCCGAATTCGAAGAAACGCCGCAGGTGATAGTCGCGAACGATGAAGCCGAAGAAGTGCAGGCAATTGACCAGCATTTTGAAGAAATAGAACCAACAGCCGGATCAGTAGAGGAGCTGCCGTCATCAGCATTAACCAGTGTTATTGAAAATGCTGAACCGCCGGCAGAGGATCTTCGCACAACTATAGGTGCAGAGGTGTTTGAGGAAGAGATTGCCGAGGCTGTTGCAATGGCAAACGAAGCGCCGGTTGCTATTGAAGCCCAAGCCGAAATTTCTGCTGCTGCTGAACTGCCTGCTGAAGATGAACGCATTGCTAACCTTCATCCGGTTTACGAAGAGGAAATACAATTGCAGCCCATCGAGCAACTGATCGAATTAAAGGAAGCAGAACAGCCTGATGATTCACCAAAGCACATCATTGCTTTGGATGAGACTGAGGGACATCATAGCGAAGAACCGGAATATGCCGTAATTGAGCAGGAGCATGTCACCTCTAAACCCCAGTATATAGAAGACGAAATCTATGACGAGATCGTAGGTATCGAGCACATCAGTATCCCCGTTAAAGTGGCTCCCCGGGTTGAACCTGAAGCAGAGCTATCAAATAAGGTCAAACCAGAACCGCAACAATTTGACATTCGTCACGAAGAGGTGCTTTATGAAGATGAAGCTGAAGACCTGACACCGGAGAGCCTGGCCATGAGCGATTTCTTTGTTTTTGAACGTTCGGAACGCATTGAAGCACCTGTTGAAGAGCAGCCTGTTTTTGAAGAAGCGGCACCTTCACCTGAAGTAATTGCTGCGCCATTGTTCGCCGAAAAGGAAACGCAATACGTTTCCAAATACCACGACGAACAAATGCCTTATACCTTTTTGTGGTGGCTTGACAAGACAAGGAAAGAGCATTCGGGTATTTATCAGCCGTTTAAGCTGGATACCACGCAGGCCATCAAACATACCGGCGACGAAACCCTACAGCAACAGTATTACGAAAATATTTTCCATGTTACCACGCTCAGCGAATTGGATAAAGGCACTAACGAACCTGCAATTGAATTTGATGAACAACGCAAGGAAGATCGTATCATCCGTAAGTTTATCATCGAGGAGCCGCATATCAGCACACCAACAGGAGATAAACTGGATAATGAGAACAAAGCGCGTAAGAGTAACGAGGACCAGGACGAACTGGTAACAGAGACGCTGGCAAAGATTTATGCCGACCAGGTGCTTTATCACAAAGCCATAAATACTTACAAAAAATTGATATTGAAATTTCCGGAAAAAAGCCGTTACTTTGCCGACCAAATTGAGATGTTAGAACGTAAAATCAATTAATATAAAAAGAAATGTATTTACTGTTAATTATCCTGATCGTGCTTGTATGTGTGCTGTTAGGCGCGATCGTACTGATCCAAAACCCTAAAGGTGGTGGTTTAACTTCCAACTTTTCAAGCTCATCCCAGTTAATGGGTGTACAAAAAACCGGTGATTTCCTTGAAAAAGGCACCTGGATACTGGCAATTGCGCTAATGGTGCTTTCACTGGCAATCAATGTATCGGTTAAAACTACTCCTGGCGCAGCCGACCCTAACCTCGAGAAAACCATCAACAAGGTTAACCAGGGTGCCGGACAGCCAAGTACTGCTCCAATTCCGGTTTCAACAGGAAAGAAGACTAACTAAATTAAAAAGACTTAAAATATTAGAAGGCTTTGGCGATTCGCCAAAGCCTTTTTTTAGCTTTTTTGTGTTTTGCCGGGGCTGACATGATGACACTCCTATATTAAACCTTCGTTAATTATAATCCGATTCTTGCACTAAAAATGACAATTTGAACAGTTTACGCTGACATTATGTTGCTTGGCATAATTGATGAGGAATGTGGATGCACAAAATCTAAATTATTTATAAAATTCAAATTAGTATAACTATGGCATTGAACATTAAACCTATCGGAGACAGGGTAGTAGTGGAAGCTGCACCAGCCGAAGAGAAAACCGCATCCGGCATTATCATTCCGGATACTGCGAAAGAAAAACCACAGCGTGGAACGATCGTTGCAGTTGGCGACGGAAAAAAAGATGAGCCTTTAACCGTTAAAACAGGTGACCAGGTTTTATATGGCAAATATGCCGGTACCGAAATTACCTACGAAGGTAAAGAGTACTTAATAATGCGTGAGGCTGATATTTACGCAGTTCTGTAAATTGTTGAAAAGTTGGAATGTTGTAAAGTTGAAACGTTAGCGCTTTACAAACAATAACCTTCCAACATTCCGATAGCAATCGGAACAACCTTAAAACATTCAAACTAAAATTAAAAGACATGGCAAAACAAGTTAGGTATAACGTAGATGCACGCGACGCTTTGAAGCGCGGTGTGGATATTTTGGCGAATGCGGTTAAAGTAACCCTCGGTCCAAAAGGTCGTAACGTAATTATTGACAAAAAATTCGGTTCACCATCGATCACTAAAGACGGTGTAACTGTAGCAAAAGAGATCGAACTGAAAGATCCATTGGAAAACATGGGCGCTCAGATGGTGAAAGAAGTAGCATCTAAAACTGCTGATATAGCAGGTGATGGTACTACTACTGCTACTGTACTGGCTCAGGCTATCGTAACCGCAGGTATCAAGAACGTAGCAGCTGGTGCTAACCCAATGGACCTGAAACGCGGTATTGATAAAGCAGTTTCGGCTGTTGTGAAAAGCTTGCAAAGCCAATCACAAACTGTAGGCGAAGACAACAAGAAGATCCAACAGGTTGCTTCTGTTTCTTCAAACAATGACGAAGTGATCGGTGCGCTGATCGCTGAAGCAATGGGCAAAGTTGGTAAAGACGGTGTGATCACTGTTGAGGAAGCTAAAGGAACTGAAACTGAAGTTCGTACTGTAGAAGGTATGCAATTTGATCGTGGTTACCTTTCTCCTTACTTCGTAACCAACGCTGATAAAATGGAAGTTGAACTGGATAATCCTTTTATCCTGATCTACGACAAGAAAATTTCTTCAATGAAGGAATTGTTGCCTATCCTTGAAAAACAAGTACAAACCGGCAAACCTTTACTTATCATTGCTGAAGACCTGGATGGTGAAGCCCTAGCTACTTTGGTAGTAAACAAGATCCGCGGCTCACTGAAAGTTGCTGCTGTTAAAGCACCAGGCTTTGGCGATCGCCGTAAAGCGATGCTGGAAGATATCGCTATTCTGACCGGCGGAACATTGATCTCGGAAGAAAGAGGTTTCAAATTAGAGAACGCCGACCTTTCTTACTTAGGTACTGCAGAAAAGGTAATTGTTGATAAAGACAATACAACCATCATCAATGGTGCTGGTCATAAAGAAGAGATCAAAGCTCGTGTAAGCCAGATCAAATCGCAAATTGAAGCTACTACTTCTGATTACGACCGCGAAAAATTGCAGGAACGTTTAGCTAAACTTTCTGGCGGTGTTGCTGTACTTTATGTTGGTGCAGCTACTGAAGTAGAAATGAAAGAAAAGAAAGACCGTGTTGACGATGCTTTACACGCAACCCGCGCTGCCGTTGAAGAAGGCATCGTAGCTGGTGGTGGTGTTGCATTTATCCGTGCAGTTGAATCGTTGGCTGGCCTTAAAGGTGAGAACGAGGATGAAAACACTGGTATCCAGATCATCCGTCGTGCCATCGAAGAGCCATTGCGCCAAATCTGCCAGAATGCTGGTGTTGAAGGTTCGATCGTTGTGCAGAAAGTGAAAGAAGGCAAAGCCGATTTCGGTTACAATGCACGTACCGACAAATACGAGAACCTGATCAAAGCTGGTGTTATCGATCCTACTAAAGTAGCTCGTGTAGCCCTTGAAAATGCAGCGTCTATCGCAGCCATGTTGTTAACTACCGAATGTATCCTTGCTGATGATCCGGAAGATGACAAAGGTGCAAGCATGCCTCCTATGGGCGGCGGCGGCATGGGCGGCATGATGTAATATTCTAAAGTCCTGAGTCTGAAGTCTTGAGTTCAGAGCCTGATTTAATGTAACTCCGAACTGTCAACTATAGATTCAATACTGACAAAAAGCCCTGTATGCAAAAGCATACAGGGCTTTCTTTTTTTCTGAACCATCCAATTGTCATTGTGTTGCAAGCGCTCTGTCATTAGTTAATCAAATGATTGATTAACTCTGAAAAATAGCCTGTACGGACCTAAATTTGTTAAAGATTGTTAAACGCCAGGAGATAGGCATAGCAATTGAACAAATACAGGTATGAAAGCGATCAAGGAGCAAAGCAAACATTTTAGAGCCCAATTACTGGATTGGGTGCTCATTAAGGGGCCGCAATTATTTATCGCTCTTTACGGCAAATAATTAATCCTTATTTTTGGGCCTTTATGAAGCTTGAAGATTTTTATAAGCAATTGCATATTTGGCTCGTAAGTCGCGGCCCAAATTATATAACGGGTATACTTGTATTTTTAATTGGCCTGTGGGCCATACGGTTCGTCAGGATCCGGCTTCGCAACCGGATGAACAAACGGAGTGTTCACTCAACATTGCGTCCTTTCATTTTAAGTTTAACAATTACCGGTTTATATGCCCTGTTAACCTTTTTGGTATTTAATATCATCGGCTGGGAATTGAGCTTTCTGAGTGCAATAGTAGCCTCTTTCGGTGTTGCCGCCGGCTTGGCGCTATCCGGTACTTTCCAGAATTTTGCAGGTGGGGTGCTTATCCTCTTATTAAAACCTTTTGAATTGGGCGACAATATTGTTGCACAGGGCCAGGATGGCATAGTTACCTCCATACAGCTTTTTTATACCGTATTGCTCACTTTCGATAACCGAACCATTATCATACCCAACGGCAAGCTGTTTAATGAAGTGATCGTTAATATCACAAGGGAAGGCAAACGACGGCTCGATTTTGAATTGAAGCTGGGCTATATTGTTGATGTTGAACAGGTAAAAGGTATCATCGAAAAGGCCATTCAGACAACAAAAGGTATCATTAATGACCCTGCACCAATTGTAGGAGTAATGGCATTGGAGATTGACGGTATACGCTTTACGGTAAGAGTTTGGGTTGATCAGGCCGATTACCTGAGTATTAAACTTTTTCTTCAGGAAAAGATCGTAAAAGATCTGCGGAATGCAGATGTTAAACTCCCAACGCATCACCTGCTACCAGGCACCTGATCAGATCGACTGCCTGGCTTTCAGTTCGAGGTAGCGGTTAATGGTATTGACGGTAAGATTTTGCGGCGTGCTCAAAATCGACTGGATGCCATGTTTGGCCAGTTCCTTAACGATCAGCTTTTTGTCGTAAGCAAACTTTTCGGCGATTGTTTTGATATAGATATCTTCAACTGTTGTTGCGGGTTCTTCGCTTAGCTTTTGTAACTCCGTATTTTCAAAAAACACCACGATCAGCAAATGAAACCGGGCAATGCGTTTCAAAAAAGGCAACTGCCTTTCCAATGCCGACATGCTCTCAAAATTGGTAAAAAATACTACCAGGCTGCGTTGCTTCAATACTTTGCGTATAGTAACGTAAAGCAGTTCCATATTGCTTTCCAGGTAACGGGTCTTTTCTTTATAAAGCACCTCGAGGATGCGGTTGATCTGTACCGCTTTTTTATCGGCAGGCACCACGGCGCCTATTTTTTCGGCCAGAGTGATCAGTCCTGCTTTATCTTCTTTCAATAAAGCAACATTCGAAAGCACCAGGCTTGCGTTGATCGCATAATCGAGCAGGCTCAGCCCTTCGAAGGGCATTTTCATTGTTCTCGACTTGTCGATCACACAATACACATGCTGTGATTTTTCGTCGGTATATAAATTGGTCATCAGGTTGCCCTGCCTTGCAGTGGCTTTCCAGTTGATGGTGCGGTAATCATCACCGGCAACATAATTTTTCACCTGTTCAAATTCCAGGCTATGACCCAACCTCCTGACTTTTTTAATACCTACGTCTGTTAAGCGGTTTGATACCGCCATCAGCTCGTATTTACGCATTTGCAGGAAGGAGGGGTAAACCGGTAAGGTTTCGGCCTGGTCGAAATTATAACGACGACGGATCAAACCAAGTCCGCTGCTAACAAATACCCTGATCGCACCAAATTCATATTCACCACGTTTGGTTGGCCGCAGCAGGTAATTGATCAATTTATGCTGCTGTGGCTTTAAATTGGATCTGAACCAGAGATCGCGTTTTTGAAATTGAAAAGGTATTTCGTCGATGATGCCCACATTGATATCAAAAGGGTAAAGGTTTTCGATATAGATACCTAATTCGTTATCATCGCCATTGCTCAAACGTTCAGGGGCATGGCGGCGGGCGAAAACACCTTTGCCCAGGTGGTAGAGCATCAACAGATCGATCAGCACAAGTATCGCCACCACCCAAAAGAAGAGCTGAGGTAAAATACCCAGCCAGGGCAAAAAGAACGAGAACGTAAAGAAAACAACCGCTCCACCCATCAGTGTAAAAAACCTGTTGGTAAAAAATAGATCTTTATAAAATAACCGGTAGAGCTTTTTCACAGATTAACGTGGTACCTCTATTTTCTGAACGATCTGTTTAATTACTTCATCCGGACTGACGCCTTCCATTTCCTTATCGGGGGTAAGCATGATGCGGTGTCTTAATACGGCAGGCGTTACCCAAATCACGTCATCAGGAGTAACAAAATCGCGTCCGCGAATGGCGGCAACTGCTTTGGCTGCATTAACAATGGCCAATGAGGCACGTGGCGAGGCACCCAGGTACAACGATTTACTGTTACGTGTTTCGGCAGCTATTTTCGCTACAAACTCCAATATCTTCGGTTCAATATGCAGGCTGCGTACCTGCTTGCGCAGCGCAATAATTTCTTCTTTAGAAAGCACCGGGCTAATTGCCGCCAGCTGCTCTGTTGCTACCTGCTGGTGTTGCTGTGTGATGATGGCCACTTCTTCTTCGAATGTGGGGTATTTTACTTCTATCTTGAACAGGAAGCGATCCAGTTGAGCCTCGGGCAGGCGGTAGGTACCCTCGTGTTCAACCGGGTTTTGGGTGGCTAGTACAAGGAAGGGCTCCTCCATCGCATAACGCTGGCCGTCTATTGTTACCTGACGTTCTTCCATTACTTCAAACAGTGCCGACTGGGTTTTGGCCGGCGAGCGGTTGATCTCGTCGATCAAAACGATATTGCCGAATATGGGTCCGCGTTTGAATTCAAAGTCAACCGTTTTGGGATTAAATACCGAAGTGCCCAACACATCCGATGGCATCAGATCGGGTGTGAACTGGATGCGCGAATATTTGGCGTCGATCGACCTGGCGATGAGTTTAGCTGTAAGTGTTTTGGCAACGCCAGGTACACCTTCAATAAGTATATGCCCATCGGCTAGTATGCCGGCTATCAGCAGATCAATCGTCTCATGCTGCCCTACAATGACCTTTCCAATACTGGCCTTGATCTGGTCAACAGCGGCTGTTAGCTTGCTCAGATCGGTTCTTTGTTTAAATATTTCTTCTTCTTCCATGTTCACCTGGATTTAATATAAAATTGTTCGATAAGTTGGTTCAGTTTGATCAGGTCCTCGTCGCTTACACGCTGGCCGGTGATATATTGAATATGCGCCACTAATTCCTGCACAAATGCGAGATCTACCCCTGTTTTTTGCGCAAGTTTTTCGATGAATTCGCGGTCAAGCACATTGGTTTTCAGGTAGTAGGTGGTGCGCAGATGCTCTAAAAAGTAGAGTATTTTCTTTTGCGCAATATTGGTATTGTTACGTTGTTCATAATAAACCCTACCCACCACGCTAACAAAATCGACTGTCGAATTTGCCGGCGCTGCAATAATGGGTATAATACGCTGGCGGCGTTTCATTTCGAATAATACAAAACCTACCAGCGTAAATAAAGCAATATAGTAGGCCCATTGCAAAGCGGGATAACTAAAGAATACGCGCAATGGCGACTCATCTACTTCAATATCTCCATTTTGCAGGTGGTCCCAGTAAATAACCGGATGTTCCGGCAGGTAAGAAAGTGCTTTTGCTGCATAGTCGGCACCATTGGGCGTTAGCAGACTGTAATTGGTAAACAATTTGGGATCGGCACATAAAAACAAACTACCCTTGCCAAAATTGTAACGAACGAGGGTAGGAAAATTATCCTCATTCTTACTTAATACAACAGCCCTGGTGGTATCAAATTGTTCAAAATAACTCGCAGCCATCCCCCTGTCGAAACGGTAGCCACCCTTTTTCGCCAGTTTATCATTCGTGAAATTGAGATCGGTGACCGATTTTTGGAAATAGGAATTAAATTGTAAACCCAAAGTGTCGGCCACCAGGTTGGTCCTGATGCCTTTTTGCGCGAAATTGTCGGTTGCAATGAAAACCGAATTACCGTTTTTGATATAGTTGATCATCTCCCGATAATCATATTTACTCAGGTTGATCGAACCGGCAATGATCAGGTAGTTGCTGTTGTGTACGGTATCGTTGTGAAACTGATCGTAAATAGTTTTATTGGTCTCGATTATTTTTGCACCTGGGAACAGTTGATTTATTTCTTTAAAGAGAATGAAAGTCCCGAAAGGTATCTTATCATTATAGGAAAGCGTCGGCGCCCAATTTACATTCTTTGGTCTGTTAAATTCGGCTACCAGGTAAAGCAGCAGGAAGGCAAAGCCAAACAGGTAAAATAATTTAAGCGACCTCATGGCTTTTGCTGGTTAAAGTTTCTGAATGCACCTGCAATAGACAAATACACCTGGTTATCGATTATGAATTCGCCATACCAAACAAATTCAAACTGCCGGGTGAGTGAGGAGAATGCCGTACGCTGCCCCTGGTCTTTTAACTCATAAATATATTGCGTGTTGGTTTTGTCTATCTCCCAGGTGATCATCCCAGCGTCGCTGAGTTGTTTAAGGCATTTGAGGTATAAAAGGCGAACGGCAAACCGGTAATTATGTTTGGCAACAGCGTTTTCTATTTCGGTATCAAAATCAATATGATTGATATCTTCAAAAAACTCAGAGTAGGGAACCGCGGTCGCTTTTGATTTGCGTTTGAAGATGTCCTGCACGTCAACGCCGCTGGCTTTTAAAATAAAGTATACGATTGCCGCAACTCCGCCAAACAGCAGGAGCAGCCAAATGATATTCCAGATGATACCCAATATACCAAGGCCTCTTACATTGAACAGGTGCATAAACCAATTCCAAAAACGATCCCAGAAATAGACCCACCATGAGGTGCCTGTAGCTGGGCCCTCGTAATTAAATTCTCGTTGTTTGCTGTATTTGCGCAGTGTCTCTTTATCAAAAGAGCGTATTGAGGGGTGTTGTGCCGTATCAATTTTGACGACAAGCGGCGCCTTTGGTGCAACTTTTTTTACATCGCTGCCCAATGCCAGGTTTACTGACAGGATCAAAAGTACGAGGTAAAAAATACGGCGCATAATTAATATTCTTCAGGCTGAGGCCCGGGATCCTGATCCTTAGTTCCAAATTCATCGATCCTGGCGATCAGCGATGTCCCTTCTTTAGTTTCGGAAAGATTGAAATAAATGAGACCGACAGCACTCACCAATAATATCTGGAAGAAAAATACGAAAGCCTTAATTACATTCATGATAATTACCAGCGGAACCGATACAGCACCAACGCTCCTGCGGGTCAGGTGAAGAAATACATTGCCGGCACCTAAGATAGAAGCAGGAATGCCAACTACCAGATTAACCACATAAAGGATAATATAAATAACGACCAGCACGCCAAAGGTGGCCCACCAGTTATTGCTGATCAGTTTAAAAGCATGACTAAATGCATAGCTAAAACTTGCATTTTCTACCACGATGATGGCCGGAACCAGGGCAAAAACAGTACCGAGGTAAATGCCCGGCGCTAAACAAAAGCATAAACCTACAAATGCCAGCAGGTACAAAAGGAAACTGCTACCCAATACCCTTAAATAATAATATTTTATATAACCCCACATTTCTTCAACTGTGGGTACCACATTGCGTTTTTGCTGATAAAGCGCCATATAGGAGAGGATCATTACGTTTAGGGTAACGCTCTGTAAAATGTAGAACACCATCAGCAATATATATCCGCCGATAAGCGGCATGATGCGTGTGAATACATTTTCGTTGGCAAAGTCGTTCGGGTCGAAGGAGGTTGCCAGGTTAACAGCTCTAAGTTCAACTACTATGCTGGTAGCTGCCGTCGCAACTACAAAAAAGCCGCAAAAAATAAAAAAGTATTTTAAAAGCGGTTTAAGGTTTTGGCGGATAAATACAAAAGTATCACCCAGCACTTCGCCGAAATCGCGGGGTTTTGCCAGTTCAATGTTCTGTTCCATTTAAGGTTTGGTTTTTGTATACTAAATTGGGATAAATGATCACATACCAGGTAATAAAAATAAATGATGCCGAAAGAATGCCAATACTTAGCCATAGCGGCATCTCGGTATGCCGTGTCACAAAGCTTTCGAAAGTAGCAGCAATGATAAACATGGGCACCAGCCCTATGGCCATTTTCATGCCGTCTTTTGCCCCGCGTTTTACCGATTCCATCCGGGTATAGGTTTTTGGGAACAATAGGCTATTGCCCATCACCATTCCTGCAGCACAAGCGATGATCAATGAGGATATCTCAATAGTGCCGTGTATCCAGATGACTAATATCGATTGTATTCCGAAGCCTTTACTGAAAAAGAAGTATTCAAAGGCTCCCAGCATCATGGCATTACGGAGCGAGAAATAAATTGATCCAACGGTAAAAATAATTCCGCTGACAAACATAACCAGCGATACATAAATATTATTTGCAGCAATTTGTATAAACATCGGGAAGCCGTTCTCGCTATCATAAACACCAAAAGGATGCCCTTTGGCGATATTGTCGTTGGTCATATCAACGTAGGCATCACCTAAGATCAATCTGATAAAATTGGTGTCGTATTTTGCTGAAAGCACACCCATGGCGCAAAACACGATAAAAAACAACAGCGAATAGGCGAGTTGCCGCTCATAGGTTTTAAACAACAGCGGCAGTTCAGTTTTCCAGAACTGCACAAAACGGTTGGCGCGTTCTTTTTTATTCTTATAAATGCTTTGGTGCAGTTTGGCTGCAAGTCCGTTCAGGTAAACTGTTGTTTTTGATTTCGGATAGAAGGTTTTGGCATAGGCCAGGTCGTCCGTTATTTTGATAAAACGCTCAGCCAGTTCGTCCGGATCATTGGTTGGCTCCAGTTCAAAACTTTTCCACTGTTCAGCGTTTTGTTTAACAAAGAGTGGCTCGCGCATGTGTAATTCGACCGGGTTTAATATTGGCTTAAAATAATTACAATAATTTTATCTTTCAACTAAAAAAGTATATTAGTGACAGAATAAAGTAAATGCATGCAAACGATCAGAATTACCACCTCACAAAATATTGATATTGACTACGAAATTGCCGGCCTGGGCGAACGTATCTTAGGGCGATTAATAGACCTTGGTATTATGCTGGTGGTGTTTTTTCTGGGACTGATATTAGGTTCGATCGGCGGGATTTACGCTGGTTCAAATACAATGATCTATATAGCCATCGGCGTATATCTGACCATACTCGCATTTTACGATTTGGCTTTTGAACTGTTCATGAATGGGCAAAGTCCCGGTAAAAAGATCATGAAGATCAAAGTGATCAGTCTTGATGGCGGACAAGCAAGTGTCGGACAATACCTGTTACGCTGGCTGTTCCGGATAGTTGATTTTGTATTGATATATCCGGGTCTTGTTGCATTGATCGTAGCTGCCATGAACGAGAAATCGCAGCGCCTGGGCGATCTGGTGGCAGGCACGATGCTGATACGCACCGAGCCCCGCTCAAAACTGGATAGTGTGGTTTTTATGCCGGTATATGATGGATACCAGCCTGTATTCCCGGCCGCGGCGCAACTAAAAGACAGCGATATCGAACTGATACATGAAGTGATCAGCAATTATTTGAAAACCAATAATGCGATGGTGGTCTACAAGATGTCTGAACGGATCAGAGAACACCTCGGCATCGCACCACCAAATGGAATGAATGATATGTTGTTCCTGCAAACCCTGGTAAAAGACTATAACCACATCAGCGCTCAGGCTGATATGCTTTGATGATAAAGCCGATATAGTTTCAGACAGTAACATACCAGGATAAACGATCCGAGTATGATAAAGCCCGCTTTTTTAATGGTTTCTTGTTGATTATCGAGCTTAAAACGTCTATCTGCGATGCCATAGGCAAAATAGAGCAGCAAAGGTATGGTCGGCGGATAAAGAGCCAGGCTTTGATGAAAATTACCTTGAACCAGCGCAATTAACGAACGCTGAAATCCACATCCCGGGCAGTCGATACCCGTCAGGTATTTAAAAGGACAAGTTAGCAAATGGTGCTGCAGCCATTGGATAAAAACCAGATGACTGCAGCACATTTGCGGATATATTATTAAGTTCATTTTATTCTTGCGGAGGTGCAGGTGGGTTTGGCGGAGTCGGCGGTGGAATAAACGGGTCTTTATAACCTACCGATGGATCGATTGGAGACATTCCACCGGGTATACCGGCTGGCCCCATATATTTATAATTGCCAAAGCCAAGGATTGGGTAAAATATATAAGGTAATAATATAAGTCCGACTGTAAAACCCTCACTCTGGCCAAAGCTTTTGCTAAGCAGGTTGGTTGTCCAAACCGCAAAAATGATATTGACACATGGTACAAGGAATAAGATGATCCACCATGATGGTTTGCCAACGATTTCGAGCAAAATAATAATGTTGTAAATTGGGACGATAGCTGCCCATCCGGGTTTGCCAGCCTTTTCAAAGACCTTCCAATAGGCAATGATAAGTATGACTGAAACTATCAGTAACGGGATTAAAAGCACTCCAAAAAGTGCTGCAACACCGGCGACAGCACCGGCTGATGGATCGTAATTGTTCATTTTAATGTGCGGTTAAGTTTGTGAAAGATGTGTGTTTAGCTGGAAATGAAGCTATTAATAATTTTTGATAATACAAAATGGAGCTGAGCAACATTGTAATACTATCCTTAATTTTACCTCATGAAGCGCGAACAAATCTCTGTTTTTGATATATTTAAGATCGGCATCGGCCCTTCAAGTTCGCATACACTGGGGCCATGGCGTGCCGCCCAGCAGTTTGTGCATCGGTTGGGTTACGAGTTGACGCAGGTAGAAGCGATCAAAATTCTGCTTTATGGTTCATTGGCCAAAACCGGTAAGGGCCACGGTACGGATATCGCCATCCTGCTGGGCTTGAGTGGCGACGACCCGGTTACCTTTGATGTTAGCGCGATCGATGATAAAATAGCCGATATCAAAAGCTCCGGGCAGCTATTACTTGGAGGGAGCCAGGAGATCGCTTTTAATGACAGCGATGACCTGTTGTTCCTTTATCTTGAGCAACTGCCTTTTCATCCTAACGCCGTTACCTTCCAGGCTTTATTGGCCAACGGGAGGGCGGTTTCTGAAACTTATTATTCTATTGGTGGCGGCTTTGTGGTACAGGAAGGTGCGACACCGGGGACGGGCAAATCCGAGGTCGACCTGCCATTTCCTATCGAACATGCGGCCGATCTGCTCCATTGGTGCCTAAAAACCGGTCTTAAAATATCGGAGGTGGTACTGGAGAACGAGCTGGCCTGGCGCTGCGAAGCAGATACAAAAGGTGGAATACTGAATATTTTCCGGGTGATGCGCGAATGCATCTACCGCGGTTGCCATACCACGGGGTACCTGCCCGGAGGGCTGAATGTGGCACGCCGTGCGGCCAGCCTTAATAAGCGACTTATCGGTAATATACCTTACCAGGATTATGGCGAATGGGTGCATGCCATCAGAGCAACCGGCGACAGTTTTAAAAATACCCTCGACTGGGTGAGTTGCTTTGCATTGGCCGTAAACGAAGAGAATGCTTCTTTCGGTCGGGTTGTTACGGCACCAACCAACGGCGCGGCCGGTGTGGTACCAGCAGTGCTGCAATACTTTATTGTTTTTTGTGATGGTTTTAGCGACGAAAAGATCGTCCAATTTATCTGCACCGCGTCCGAAGTGGGCAGCATCTTTAAAAAAGGAGCTACCCTCTCCGCCGCCATGGGTGGCTGCCAGGCCGAGATCGGCGTTTCGTCCGCCATGGCCGCCGCTGCATTGACCGAATG
>CAIPDP010000174.1 GCA_903863845.1 uncultured Mucilaginibacter sp.
ATAGCTGTATGACTGAGCAATACCTACCTCTTTAAATTCCCGGTTCATCAGGTTTTTGCAATGTTCGGGGCTTTTGATCCATTCGTCCATTACCTGAGCGATGGTAAAATTTCCTTTTGCAATATTTTCGCCCATGATATATCGTTTAAAGCCTTTGGTGCTATAACCTGCTTCAACTGCACGATCCATCGGACTTGATCCCCGTCTGCTTTTATGAGTAAAGTAATTATGAAGAAACATGTCGCCGGCATGCTGATTTGCTGCTACGGCTAATTGATCGTTCCATATTAGCGGTGGTACAGGCGGCATATAAACCGCGCCACAGCGGCAGCCATCATGCCTCAAATTATTGATCCTAGTCAGAAATTCAGCTTTAAATTGCTCTTTGGCTTTTGCGTCATCAGCCGGTGTTATAAATGATCCAAAAAGTGCAAGCGTAAGAATGCAGGAAAGAAAAAGTTTCATTGTGATGCTTATTCCAAAAGGTTTAGGCTTTCAGTATTTAAAAATAACAAATAAAATAAAGAAAATGGAAGGCTTTAGTACTTAGTACTTTTTTTTCAACTGGGTCAGGCCAAATAAAGTGACAGCGATCAAAAGGACGAGAAGGACAGATACGCTAATGAACCAGTATTTTTTGAGGATCCTGAAGCGATTTGCGTTCTGTTGCTGGTCAAGAATACTTTTTTTTTAGCCGCAGCGAGTAATGCTTCTTTATGCATTTGGATAGCTAAAAGCTTTAACCTGGCTTTATTTAAGCTATCATCTATTTTTAGGTGTCTGTCAAAAGCAAGTGCCGATTTCAATGGTTCGTTCAATTTTGTATAAAGCCCGGCCAACTGTAATTGTGCCAGCGATGTTTGTGCAGGAAGGCAGTTTTTGCCTGATAAGGTTAAGGCCTCATTCAGGTCGCGTTTTGCAAGGTTATAATCCCCAATATCACTTTTGATATCTGCTAAAACCAGCAGCGAGCTAATGATCTGCAATACATCGTTTCTTTCTCTGGAAAGCGTATTTGATTGTAGTATAAACCATTTAGCCTGGGCAAATTTTTGTTGTTTATGATAAATGAATGCCAATTGATCAAAACAAAGTCGCAGGCCGGTACTATCGTTGTATTTCGAATAAAAATGCAAAGCCTTCATGGTATTATTTAAGGCTGATTCCAGGTAGTGATCATGTATTTTTTTATCCCTGTTCGTATCGGCTTTCAGGTATTGCAGGGCGATGTTTGTATATATCTTTCCTTTAGACGAGTCGCTACTAAACTCAAGTTTCTTTTGCAGGCTATCGACGCGGTATAACGTGAGGTTTAGCTTTTGTTTTAAACTATCAGCTTTTTCAAAGGCAAAAGCATTTGTGGCAAATAGCAGTGGTAATAAAATGAAAAATAATATATGTTTTAGCATCAAAGGCATATCGGCAAGCTTGATACTGATTATAGGCAAAACTTATGCCTGCAATGCAAAAACAGTTTATTTTATAAGGAAAAGAGCATTTAAAGGCAATAAACGGCCTTATTTAAATATTCATAGCCCATAGTAAAAGTTTATTAAGGTGCAGAGCGGCTTTGATTTAGTACAAATAATTCCCCAAGACTTATTTTTCGATCAGTTGGACATACCGGTCAATCAGTTTTTTGAATCCTTGCCATTTTGAATTGAGCAGGTTAAAAAGTGCTATGCCAGCGGTTGCGCATAGTATCCCTGCCAATACATCGAGAATATAGTGGTGACTGGTATAAACCGCACCGAACCAAATTCCCGTGGTAACTATACCGAAAATAAAAGCCGCCCATTTCATCCTGTTTCTTACTGCATAATAAAAAACAACAATTGGATAGGCAGAATGCAGCGATGGCATGGCTGCGAAAACATTTGACCCCTTAGTGTAAATGCCTTTGAAAATAGGTCCATGTACGAGCTGGTCAAATCGAGCCAGGCCGGCAATACCTTCATGCATATTGGGATGGAATACAAAACCATATTCCTGTACATACCAGGGTGGGGCAGCCGGGAACGAGTAGTAGACGATAAAGCCCAGGATATTGAGTGTAACAAAGGAAATTAGAAAATAAAGGCATTCACGCCGATTTTTGGTAAAGAGATAAATGCCAAACCCAAATGGCACCGGTATCCAGCAAAGGTAAAAGATGCCCGAAAGCATATCCAGTACCGAATTACTATGTAATTTTAAATACTCGTTTGGCGTAAGTACCTGCCCATTAATATTTATCCCGAAAATATGCTTCTCGAAATTGTACAAGTCGGCAATATGTACCGGGTTGTAATTATAATTGGGGAATGCCTTCATGTAATCGAAGATGACCCAATACACCAGGAAAGTTAGGTATGCGAAAAGGAATTTTCGGGTGTTAGCGTTCAGATAAAAAAGAATATTGGCTGTTAACACCAATACCACCTGATCTCCCTGGAAACCTACCATAAAATAGGAAATCAGGAAATAGGCAATTGATAGAAGCGAAATAACAATTACAGAGCGGGGGTTGACAGAAATGCCAGGGTTGACATTGTTACCCATTACTATTTTTTATTGAAATCTGATCGGAAAACCTTGTCCCATAGTGGCGAACTTACACCATAGCCTTTATCCGGATCCTGGTAATGATGCAACATGTGGTGCTGTTTGATCTTTTTCCAGATGTTTCCCTTAAAGTTAAAATGATGAATGGCGTAGTGCGTCATATCATAAAATAAGTAGCCAATCATGAAGCCCGGGAAGAAAGCGTAAACATCGCCTTCAGGCAAAATATACTTGAATAAAAAGAAAAATCCGGTAGCAAGCGGAATGCTTACTGAAGGCGGCATTACCAGTCGTTTAGCATCACTTGGATAATCATGATGGACGCCATGAAATATGAAATGTAAGCGTTGCGCCCAGGGTTTATCAGGCGGTGCGTAATGAAATACAAAACGGTGCATTACATATTCAGTCAAGGTCCAAACGAATAAACCCAATAGAAAATATCCTATAAAGTTCAGGAAGGACATTTCAACATTAAATAACGACCAGTATGCGCAAAACAGAATTACCGGTAAAAAGATAATAACAGGTACCAAATAATGCACCTTTGAAAGCACTTCAAAAAAGTCGCTTTTAAACATTCTCACAGAACTCTGTGAATTGGAAACATAATTCTTTTTCATTAAATCAGGGTTTAAAACGTTCAACCATTTCTCTGCCTGTGCCAGGGTCAGTGCCTTTTATTTCCACATACAATATATTGGGTATCCAGAACGACCCCCCGTCAACCATCACAAAAATGCTTTTGAGAATTGCTTGTTTGTGCGAAATAAGTGCAAAGATATGATATTTCCCGTCAGTTCCCTTCAATAATGTCATCGTAAATTTTTTATAAGAGACGAATCTGATATCATATCCACCTTTTCCCAGTGCTTTAAAATTTAAACCGTAGGCAAACTTTCGTTGGATGAAATTCAGGTCTTCTTTTTGTCCTCGCTCATTATATTTTATCCAGTAGACCTTAACCGGCTCGTCGGAGTCAGGTATTCCTTTGCTGTCGATGTTTAAATCATAGACAATGGTATTTGAATTAGGGGTACGCTGCACGTAAAAAAGGCGTTCGGCGGTTGCCGGTGGTTTAGGATAATTGATCGGTGATTTCAACGAATCGGTAGAAATACTGTTTGCAAAGGTATTTTCAGATCCGGCAAAGAATAAAAAACTTAGTATAAAAAGTAAAAATGATCGCATTTAGAAAAAAAGGTATTTATTTATTTTTTTGTTCGAGTGCCTTTTTTGCGTTGGTCAAACGTCTAAAGGCGGTTACGTTAGTTAATAGGGCAAGTATGAAAATTGGTATAGTAAATATTGACATGGTTTCGAATACATGATACTTGATGCCGGGCACAAAAAGCTTATAGTCGCCGCCAATATAACGTGATATAATGCCACATAACAATGCGAATACGCCTATGGTCACTACTCTTTCAGGTCGCTGCATCAAGCCGCCTTTAATATCTACTCCCAGCCCCTCGGCCCTTGCTCTTACATAACTTACCATCATCGAGCCGATCAAAGCAACGAAGGCAAAAATCGAGCTCAGAAAATAATGGTGGGCAACAAGGTAGTAGCAAATTCCCAAAAACATCACCAGTTCGCTGTATCGGTCCAGTACCGAATCATATAATGCGCCAAAAGTCGATTTCATATTACCAAGCCGGGCTACCTGCCCGTCGAGCATATCAAATAGCCCTGCAAACAAGATCAAACCGCCTGCCCAACCTACATATGAAAGATCGCCACGGTTACCTTCTTCCGCTCCAACTATAAAAATTACGGCTACACCAAGGTTTAGAACAAACCCGATAGTTGTTACTGCATTTGGCGTAAGCCCCAATTTGATCAGTACCCTAACCAGTGGGTCGATCACCTTGTAGATGCCCAATTGAAGATTTGTTCTTATGGAGGGTTGATTCGCCATCTTTTTATCAATAATTAGAAGGTAAACAATACGTGCGTTCTGATGCCCCATTTTGCTACCTCAGGGTCGTTTAAGTAAGTAAATCGCCGAACAAGGTCGACTCTAACAAATTTAAAAATGTTTTCGATGCCGACGCTACCTTCAATATACGGCGTTTTCCCCATGATATACGAAATAGGCTGTCCTGAACCATCAATGGGTAACTGGTAAAGTGAAGGGTGAATTGTAGGGTTATTCTCATCACGCAAGCCACCCCATAATGATTTAAATGAAAATGTTTCTCGCCACTTCAGCTTCTTAAATAATGGTATTTTGTTGAAGAAAAATCCATTAAAATGATAGTCAAGAGTCGCGCTTGCCGAATGATCATTTACAAATTCCAGAAAATTCATCAGGTTGTAGGAGTAAATATCGTAGGCATAGGTTTGGTTTGCACGGGGAATAGATAGCAATGGCCAGGGTATTTGCCCAAATACCTGGATGCCCTCACCAAGGAAATCGCCATAGCCCAATTGCGATAGATAAAAACGCTTGGCGATAGAAAGATGCAGGTTCTGAAAATTATATTCACCGCCCAAAAAGTCTTTGAAGCCCCTGGCATAATCGAGCGTAAAGATTGGGTATTTGTTAGGAATATCAACACGGTATATTTTACCCTGATAGAATTGTTCGTTGGGCGCATAACGTAGTTCCGCTGTAATTTGGGTACTGGTTAAATTGGGTATCGTATTTGAAAGCCCGTTTATTTGGTTGCTAAAATACAAGGAACCGGCGGGTGCCTGTGTCCATTTGCGAAAACCTATGCTGTAAGAAAAATGATTTTCGAATTCGTGCACATAATCGAATTTCAGGAAATCGTTATAAAGGTATTTATCATTATTACCGCGTTTAAATGATAACAGAAAGTTGTCTTCTTCTACGAATTGCAGGTTTAGACCCGGGATCTGTGTGTCTTTTTGATAGCTTACCCGCAAATAATTTTGAGGGAAGCGATAAATAGATTTATTATTCAAGGAATAAGTGGCGCTCAGGAAATATTTCCAACGCTCGTCTTTGAACCCATAGGCGGCATAGGTTTCAAAATAATAGCGGTTACTCAATTCGGGCGTCGTTCGTCCGCCAAGTCTAAGTTTAAAGCCTTCTACAGGGTTAAAGCTATAAAATGCATTTGCAGGTCCCATTTCAAATGGACCAAATGATTTGTAACCGGCAAGCAGCAGGGTAACGATCTCCATGGTCCTACGATACGATGGGATGGTCTTTAAAGTGTCAATATTATGGTAAACTTTTGATTCAGCTTTCGTTAAAGTATCCAAACGATTTTGGCTCCAATATTCGTCGGGGCGGGAAGCGGCTTCGCCTAATTCAACTTTCGATGGGCCATTGTATACCGAGTCAGGAACGGTTTTATTTACCTGGTAATCGCCATATGTTATCGTTCTGATACCGAGCAAGCCGCCGCTGCCGCTTTTGTTGAAGCTAAAGTCTACTATTGTACTGCTTTTACTTAGGTGGTATCTTTTATCAGGATTTTGTTCAAATTCCTGGTCGACATGTAAAGATTTAACGAAGTTGAGGTTAATATTTTTATTTACCGTGAGCGACGCTTTTTGAACTGCGTAATTTCCGTCGAGTGTAATGTATATTTTGCCTTCAAACAACATGTCGGTAGTGTTTCGGGGCGTAAAGCTTAATTCGACCACTTTAGTATGGCCTACCATAACGGTGTCTGTTATGAAAAACTTATAGAAAGTTGGCGCTGAATTACATATCGGGCTAAGAAACATGTTGGTCATCAGGAAAATATTATTCTCATAAATATCAACCTTGTAATACATGTGTTTGAAATATTGGCCCAAACCCTCATTGTCGAAATAATCACCATAATTGACCGACTTATGCCCGAGCACTATTGTTTTATTTTTTTCAGGCGATCTGCGGTAATAGTTTTGGCTCAGGTTTTCATCCAGGTAAATAGGCAACAAGGTTTTGCCTGGTATAGTGGTACTATCGCGATTGTCGATCAGGAATTTATACTTTCTGAAGAATTTTTTATCGGCCAGTGTGGGTGATACGTTCAAAAAAGAGAACATCATTTTATCATATTCCTTGAATTGAACATTGTCATATTGCTCGGGTTTGTTTTGCTCTTTATGCGCAATTACCTCCCTGATCAATTCTACAGCGGGATTTTCTTTGTTCCGGTATCTCGCATTTTTTTTTGCCCTGATAACAATTTCACCTAATTGCTGTGAGATTGCTTCCAGTCTGATGTTCAATATTTGATCGCTGCCTGGCTTAATATTTAAAATTTTGGTTTTATAACCCACATAGCTAACCAGTATCTGGTTAATGGGCTTGTTTGACTGAAAGAAGAATTTGCCGTCTGCCTGAGATGTTGTTAAAACTGTTGAATCTGACGATTTAATACTAACGTAGGGGATCGTTTGCCGGGTCTTAAAATCAGTGATGGTTCCGCTTACCCTGGTGATCTGAGCAATTGTAGTTACCGGGAATAAAAATAGGAAGGCTACAATTATATACCTAAAGCAAACTTTATTTTGGAACATGTTCCTATAGTAGTTATTCAAAAACAAAACTCAATATTTCAGTAATCGGTAAAAGTTGGTTATATCATTTTTGATAGAATGCTGCTGAATTCAAACAATGCAGCTGCAGAGCAGGTATGCCTATCGTTCAAAGAATCAGAATTCACTGCAAAGCTGTTCAAGTTCATTTTTGATTTAACTTATATTTAACGAGAGAACAAAGTTGAAAAATTTAGACTAGAATAGTGTAGTCGAAAAGTAAATATTAATCAATCGATTGATTTTATTTTAGAAAAGTTTCAGATAGAAAATAACTTGCAGTATGAGGTTGCTGTAAATGCCAGCTAGAACATCGTCTAACATAATTCCCCAACCGCCGGGTAAGTTTTCCGTATTACGAATAAACAGGGGCTTAACGATATCAAAAAAACGGAATAGTACCAGACCTGCTGCCATGTAATAGATACTTATCGGCAAAAAAAGCAGGGAGATACACATACCCGCCGATTCATCAATTACCACTCTTGAAGGATCTTTACCCCAATCGCTGGTAACTTCATTAGATGACCAAATCCCCAAAACAGTGATGACAATAGTTACTATTAAAGGCAAATAGGTACTGTTACCATGATTGAAAATAAAATACCAGGAAATACAGGTAGCTAATGCTGCCAGTGTACCACCACCTTTACCAACGTATCCGATACCGAAGCAAGTGGATATTATTTTGTGAAACCTCATCATAAGGCCTCAACCAGGTCCTGGTAATAGTCGAGACCAAGGTGCGTGATCAGGTCTTCACCCATCAGGTGGCGTAGGGTATTCTGCAATTTCATCAGTTGTTTGAAGATATCATTTTCTGGTCTCAGGCCAGGTAAGGTTTGTGGCGATTTAAGATAAAAAGAAAGCCATTCTTGTATTCCGCTCATTTCAGAGCGTTTTGCGAGGTCGATAAATAAAGCAAGATCGAGGGCGATAGGAGCTGCCAGGATCGAATCACGGCACAGGAAATTGATCTTGATCTGCATTGGATAACCAAGCCAACCAAAAATGTCGATATTATCCCAGCTTTCTTTATTGTCGCCATGTGGCGGATAGTAATTGATCCGGATCTTATGGAAAATGTCTCCATAAAGGTCGGGGTTGTCTTCTGGCCTTAAAATGTCTTCCAATACACCCAATTTTGAAACCTCTTTTGTTTTAAAATTATCCGGGTCGTCAAGTACCAGGCCATCCCGGTTACCCAGTATATTGGTCGAAAACCAGCCTCTGATACCTAATGCACGAGCAGCCAGACCCGGTGCCAGAATCGTTTTCATCAAAGTTTGACCTGTTTTAAAATCTTTTCCGGCAATAGGGGTGTCTGTAAGTTTTGATAATTCAACCAGCGCAGGTATATCAACCGTTAGATTTGGTGCGCCGTTTGCAAATGGGAATCCCAGCTTGAGTGCAGCATAGGCATAGATCATGCTTGGCGAAATGCGCTGATCATCGGCATCCAAAGCAGCTTCAAATGCAGCCAGGCTTTGGTGGATCTCAGATGCTTCGTAATAAATCTCGGTTGAGCCGCACCAAACCAATACAATGCGTTCGCAATCGTTTTGAGTTTTAAAGTTCAAAATATCTTCAATAACCTGGTCGGCAAGCTCACGGCGGGTGCCGGTCTTTACATGTGTACCAATAAGGTTTTTAGCATAACTTTTGTCAAAAGCTGCTTTCATCGGTACGATCTTTTCTAATCCTTCTTTTACTGAAAAAAGCAAGCCGGGCTCCAGTACTTTTGCATTAGAGGCTGCTTCATATACATTGTCGGCATATACATCCCAACCCCCAAATACAAGGTCATTTAAATCGGCAAGCGGAACAAAGTCTTTTATTCTGGGGTACCTGTTCTCTGTTCTTTTTCCTAAGCGGATGCTGCCCATTTGGGTCAAAGAACCAAATGGTTTTGAAATTCCTTTTTTTACGGCTTCAACACCTGCTATTAATGTTGTAGCTACGGCACCGAGTCCCGGTATAAGTATGCCTAGTTTGCCTGTCGCTGGTTTAATATTGCTTTTCATTTTTATTATTTATGGATGTTAAGTGAACTACTACAGCCCATCAACGTTCAGAATAAAGTTTTGATTTAATAATATTAATAACTGGTAGAATAAAAATCAGAACCGATACTCGTACGGATGAATCATCATCAATCAGTTAAAAATTAAAAGGGGTAGATTTATTTAGACTGATCAGATCTGTTTTTTATAGATCCGATAGGTCTTATAGGGGTCGCCATTGATCGCTTTGATGGCTTCATTGATCATGGTGTTATTTTCCAAAGTCCATCCTGCCTCGGCATGCGTAAAGCCTTTCCGCTTATATTCTTTAATGATCGTGCCATATAATACAGCTTCGATCCCCATTTTTCGGTAGCCATCAACCACACCAAGCGCATAAATGCGGATACTTCTGATCTTACTTTTATTCAACAATAATTTAAAAATGCCGGTTGGTAAAAGCCTGCCCTTTTTAATGGTTTTAAAAATCTCGTTGTAATTTGGCAATGCTAAACCAAAACCTACCAATTTGCCATCCTGTTCGGCCACCAGGGCAAAATCGGGATCCAAAATCATTTTAAGATCTTTCGCAAGGTAGGTGAACTCGTCATCGGTCAGGGGCACAAAGCCCGTATTATGGTCCCATGCCGAATTGTACACCTCTCTGAGTGCAGCAGCTTCCTTTTTAAAGTTCTTAAGGTTAACTTTTCGAATTATAACGTTATTGCGTTTTAAACGTGCCTGTAATGTATCCAACAACCTGACAGAACGGTCGTCGTAACTATCACCTTCCCAATGCCAGGCGATCAGATCGATCTGTTTTGAAAAACCAGCCTTTTCGGTCAATTCAGCATAATAGGGTGCATTGTAGGTCATCATCAGCATCGGCGGACTGTCAAAGCCTTTGATCAGCAAGCCTGCTGCTTCATTGGTGGAAAAATTTACGGGACCGATAAATTTACCTGCAATACCCTGGTTTTTAAGCCAGCTGGCAGCTTCGGTAAAAAGCAAGTCAGCTGCTTCCTGGTCATTTATACAGTCAAAGAAACCCCAGAAACCATCATTTGCCTTATTGAACTGGTTATGTGCGGTATTTAAAATAGCAGCTATGCGTCCCACAACTTTATCACCATCAAAGGCTAAAAAAGTTTGCAGCGACGAGTGGTGATGGAAGGGATGCGTAGTTAGCAAATCCCGTTGCGCAATAAATAACTCAGGAACGTAATTAGGATCGTCCTTGTACAGATCGTGCGGAAAATCAATAAACTTAGCAAGTTCCTTTTTATTGCTAACAGGAATTACTTTTTTCATTATAGGGGTGTAGTTCTAAAATGACAGTTTATATATCTTCTTTGACGTAACTAACACCAACAGATTTAAACGCTTTCGCTATTTTATCAATTGCCTCATCGATCTGATCGAATGTATGGGTAGCCATCAGCGAGAATCGTAACAATGATGAATCTGACGGAACTGCAGGCGAAACAACCGGATTAACAAATACGCCTGAATCCTGCAGGATTTTTGTAACAAAGAACGTTTTATCGTTGTCGCGTACATAGATCGGCAATATCGGACTTTCAGTCGGACCAAGGTCAAAACCCTCTTCCAGGAGTAATTTTTTGGCGTAATTGGTATTGTCCCAAAGTTTATTGATTCGTTCCGGCTCTGCAATAATCAATTCAAGTGCCGCAATTACGCTGGCAACCGCGCCCGGAGTCATACTGGCGCTGAACATCAATGATCTTGCTCTGTGTTTCAGGTAATCAATCGTTGCATAGTCAGCAGCAATGAAACAGCCAAGGGATGCCAATGATTTGCTGAAAGTACCACCAATCAGATCTACTTCATCAGTCAGGCCAAAATGTGATGCTGTGCCAGCTCCTTTATACCCGATGACACCTAAGCTGTGAGCATCGTCAATCATTATATTCGCACCAAATTCGTCGGCTAATTGTACAATCTCGGGTAATTTTACAATATCACCCTCCATGCTGAAAACGCCATCTACAACAATCAGTTTCACACCTTCGTCGGGCAGAATTGATAATTTGCGACGCAGATCCTCCATGTCATTGTGCGCGTATTTAACCACTCTTGAGAATGACAAACGGCTGCCATCAATTATTGAAGCATGGTCGTATTCGTCCAATATCAAATAATCATTTCGGCTGGCGGCAATACTGGATAAAACCCCCAGATTTACCTGAAAACCGGTACTGAATAATACTGCAGCATCTTTACCCACGTAATCCGCCAATTTTTCTTCCAGTTCGATATGGATATCCAACGTGCCATTCAAAAACCTTGAACCAGCACATCCGGTACCATACTTATCGATAGCTTTTTTTGAAGCCTCAATGATCTTTGGGTGATTGGTTAATCCTAAATAAGAGTTCGACCCAAACATCAACACGCGTTTGCCATCAATAATTACCTCTGTATCTTGACCGGATTCAATGGGTCTGAAGAACGGATATACACCTTTTTCTCTGGCCATCTCTGCGTCTTTAAATGACGCAATCCTATCATGTAGTTTTTTACCCATGTATATTAACCCTGCTTTAAATTTTTGTAAACAAGTTTATAACTTTAAAGTTAGCTAGTTGATAATGATTACATTCCACTTTTCGGGGAATATAAATTCTCATTAGGCAAATTAATTAAATTTTTTGTTTAAATCAGCCTACAATTTTTCATTTTTTTATAAAATCTATTTAGCCTGACCTTATAGTGTTTGATTTTGTGGCGGTTAAGTCAAATTCGGGTCGTCAAATTTATTTTGTTAAAAATCCCGATATTATTTTCTTTCAGCCTTTTTTTTAGACAGCCCTTCTATTTTACACGCTTTTACCCGCAGTCTCTGATACAACTACGGGGAATGTTGGGGTGTCAGTTTTTTTTAAAAAATAAAAAAAGCTTCCGAAATATCGCGGAAGCTCTCGTTAAATCGGCGATCTGGATTATTTCAATTTTCCCAGTGCCTCTTTTATCCGTTTGATGGCTTCAACCAGCACATCTTCAGCAGCGGCATACGAAAGTCTTATCGATTTTGTATCTCCGAATGAATCACCACCTACTGTAGCAACATTGCCTTCCTCTAAAAGGTAAAGGCTCAGCTCATCAGCATCCTTGATGGTGCGGCCGTTGTAGCTTTTGCCAAAAAATGAAGTTACGTCGGGGAAGAAATAAAAGGCGCCATCAGGCAGATTAACTTTTACCCCGTCTATTTCTTTTAACAGGCCATAAACCAGATCGCGGCGTTTTCTGAATTGTTCGCGCATGGCGTGTACACTTTCCAGCCCGCCTTCAAGCGCAGCAACGCCGGCTTTTTGGGTGATCGAGCAGGTTCCGGAAGTAACCTGACCCTGCATTTTATCGCAGGCTGCTGCGATCTCTTTATTAGAAGCAGTATAGCCAATGCGCCAGCCAGTCATAGCAAATGCTTTCGAAAAGCCGTTGATGATGATCACGCGGTCTTTGATGCTGTCAAACTGAGCAATCGATTCGTGTTTGTCAACAAAATTAATATGTTCATAGATCTCGTCCGATAGGATATAGATCTGTGGATGACGTTCAAAAACTTTAGCTAAGCCTTCCAGCTCGGCCCGTGTATAAACGCTGCCTGTAGGATTACAAGGCGACGAAAACATAAACAGCTTCGATTTGGGTGTGATAGCTGCTTCCAGTTGCTCGGGGGTAATTTTAAAGTCCTGTTCAACAGAAGCATTGATGAAAACGCTTGTGCCTTCGGCCAGTTTAACCACTTCTGAGTAAGAAACCCAGTAGGGGGTAGGTATGATCACCTCATCACCAGGATTAACCAGACAAAGCACCGCATTGGCAATAGCCTGTTTAGCACCGGTTGAAACAACGATCTGGCTGGCATCATAGTCAAGGCCATTCTCGTTCTTCAGTTTCAGCGTGATCGCTTTTCTAAGGTCAGGGTACCCTGCAACAGGTGTATAATAGGTAAAGTTTTTATCCATTGCTGTTTTAGCAGCATCCTTAATATACTCCGGTGTATGAAAATCGGGTTCGCCAAAGCTAAGGCTGATCACGTCAACACCCTTGGCAGCCAGTTCGCGGCCCAATTTGGCCATTTTAATGGTAGCTGATTCAGCAAGGTTGTTGATCCTGGTACTCAATGCGTTCATCTTGTAGGTTTTTTAATTTCGGGTGCAAAGATAGAAAATATGAAGGAAGCTGAAAGTAAAAAGGTAGCTATTCTTAACCCTCTCCGTTCAACAACGAAAATATTGATAGCAACTTTGCCCTAAAAAAGCTTTCATTTTTGGTATTTAGGCTTTGTGCTTTCTCTGTACCTTTGGCAGCAAAATAAGCAAGCTTTGCAACAGCAAAAAAAGATCATCCTACTGGCCTTAATTACCGGCGTCGTTCTGATGGTGGCAAAATTTGGCGCCTATTTAATTACTTCGTCCAATTTTGTGTTGACCGATGCTGCCGAAAGTATCGTTAATGTATTGGCCAGTTCATTTGCTTTTTACAGTATTTACCTGGCATTGCAGCCGCGAGACAGAAATCACCCATACGGGCATGGTAAAGTGGAGTTTTTTTCTGTTTTTGTGGAAGGAACGCTTATCTGCATTGCCGGTCTCGGTATTCTGATCAAGTCGACCTATAATATTTTTTATCCCCACCAGATCCACGACCTGCTTATGGGTGTTTACATTATAGGTGTTACAGGCGTTATAAACGGCGGACTGGGATATTATATGATCAAAAGGGGCAAAATGTTAAAGTCCATTACGATTGAAGCTGATGGCCGGCACCTCATCACAGATATGGTTACGGCTGCCGGGCTTGTTGCGGGTTTGTTATTGATCTATTTTACGAAGATCGATCTGCTGGATAGCATATTATCAATTTTGGTAGCCTTGTATATTTTCTTTGTTGGCTATAAACTGTTGCGAAAATCGGTTTCGGGGCTAATGGACGAAACTGATTTTGAGCTTGTGCAGGAAATTCTGACGATATTGAACGATAAACGCAGAGTTGAGTGGATCGATTTTCACAATTTCAGGGCGCAAAAATACGGCAATGAATTACATATCGATTGTCACATGACCTTGCCCAACTACTTTGATCTTAATAAAGTACATGAAGAAGTATCGCTGGTTGATCAGTTGATCAGTAAAGCGGCCAGTGTGAAGACCGAATTTTTTATTCATGCAGATCCATGTTTGCCCGATTGTTGTCATTATTGCAACATACCCAACTGCCCCATCAGATCTGAAGCAAAAACGTCGGATATTACCTGGACGATGGAAAATATTACCCGTAACAAAAAGCATTTCGAACAATGAATTATCCATTTAACGTGCGCGTCTATGGCTTACTGATCAATGAACATAACCAGGTGCTGATCAGCGATGAACAGGAATATGGCATGCGCTTTAGTAAATTCCCGGGCGGCGGACTTGAATTTGGCGAGGGCCTGATCGATGGTCTGAAACGGGAGTTTGTAGAAGAATGTAATGTTGCAATTGAAGTTTTAGAACACTTTTACACGACTGATTTTTTTGTGAAATCGGCATTTAATGATTCGCAGGTGATCAACGTGTATTATGCCGTAAAAAATAGAGCCCCTTTAAATTTAAACTTTAAAACAGAACCGTTCGATTTTGATGGAGAGGGTGAACTCCTGCAATCGTTTCGCTGGATCAGTCTGGATCAGCTGAGGGAAGACGATGTTACCTTTCCAACGGATAAACATGTTGTAAAATTATTGAGAACTGATCTATGAATCTTTCTGAAAGGGACCTCAAAGTAGTATGGCATCCTTACACTCAGATGCTGAATGCCTTGCCACCCATTCCAATTGTTCGTGGTAATGGCGCTTGTTTATATGACGAGGATGATAAATGTTATATCGATGCCATATCCTCCTGGTGGGTAAATATCCATGGGCATGCTCATCCTTATATCGCGCAAAAAGTTGCCGAGCAACTCCATAAACTGGAACACGTCATCTTCGCCGGGTTTACCCACGAACCAGCGGTCGATCTGGCTGAACGATTGATCAAAATACTGCCAGCCAGCCAGGCAAAAGTTTTTTATTCTGACAATGGCTCGACAGCTGTTGAGGTAGCGATAAAAATGTGCCTGCAATACTGGCATAACCAGGGGCAAATGCGCACAAAAATACTGGCATTTAATAACGCTTACCACGGTGATACATTCGGAGCGATGGCGGTTAGCGGGAGAAGTGCATTTACTGCGGCTTTTGATAGTTTGCTGTTTGACGTAGAATTTATCGACCTGCCCGATAAAGAAAATATCGAAGATCTCAAATCTCAAATCTCAAATCTCAAATCTGACCTCGCCTGTTTTATATTTGAACCACTGGTACAGGGTGCATCAGGTATGATCATGTATGAGGCCGAATACCTCGATCAATTGATGGCGCATTGCCGGCAGGAACAGGTGTTACTGATCGCCGATGAAGTGTTTACCGGCTTTGGTCGCACAGGGAAAGCCTTTGCATGTGAACATGTAAGCGTGCAGCCTGATGTGATGTGCTTTTCTAAAGGATTGACTGGCGGCACTATGGCCATGGGCTTAACTACCTGTGCCCGGTTTATCTATGATGCTTTTTTATCAGAAGATCGCCTTAAAACACTTTTTCACGGACATTCATACACCGCAAACCCGGTAGCATGTTCGGCAGCGCAGGCAAGTCTCGATCTTTTTCTGGAAGCCTCTACCATGGAAAATATCCGTCGTATCGAAAAAAGGCACAGGCAATTTGCGCTGAAGATTCAGCATCACCCGCGTATTCGCTGTACCCGCCAGACCGGTACTATCCTCGCTATGGAATGGGAGACAGGAGCGGACACTTCCTATTTTAGTTCATTGCGCGACAGGCTTTATTTGTATTTTCTTGATGCCGGGATCATTTTGCGACCTCTGGGTAACATTATTTATATATTACCTCCTTATTGCATTACTGATGAACAGCTCGATTATATTTACCGCAAAATTGAAAATGCACTCGAAACGATATGAAGACGGAACTGCGGGAATTATTGCCTTTGATCATCAATGATAACAAATTACATGCGCGCTGGCTCAATACGCTATCGCTGATGGAAAATACAGGAGCACGGAAAATTTCGGCCAGCGAAGACCCTGAAAAGGTAACCTATATTGTGTTAAAACATGCTGCCGAAGAACACCGGCACGCCTTTTACCTCAAAAAACAGATTGAAAAGGTTGATGACAATGCATGTCCAACTTATGCTGGCCAATATTTGCTGGCACCTAACAGCAGCAAGCATTACCTGCATCAACTCGATGTTGATGTATGCCGATATCTGAAAAAACAGTTGAATTTAGCAGGATCCGAACTTAGGTTCGCTGCCTATTTACTGGTTACTTATGCTATTGAAGTGCGGGCCGATGAACTGTATCCTGTATACCAGGAGGCGCTGGATAAGGCTGGTAGTAAAGTAAATGTGAAGTCGATCATCCTTGAAGAAGAAGGTCATTTGGAGGAGATGATCAGGCAGCTTGAAAATTTTTCACCGGATTGGAAAGAACATGCTGAAAGGGCAGTTGCAATGGAAACCCATTTGTTTTCAAAATGGGTAGGGCAGTTAAATAACCAAGTCTCATTGACGGCCATCTTATAAAACAACAAAGGCTCCTATGAAGGAGCCATTGTTGTTTCAGGACAAAACGATTATTGACCGCCTCTTGACATCGCTTCAAGATCGTCTTTTGATATTTTATCGAAATCAGCTGGGATACTAAATGTACCGGCTGGTGCTTTAGCGTCGGTAATAGAAGTAATAGTAACTACTGTTGACTGACCTTGTTGAAAAGCAGTATATTGAATTGGTACGCCGCCGGCAGCTGCATAATATTTTGCAATAGAGGTAGTTGGTATGCTTACGTCGTTGGTGATCCAAACGTCATAAGTTTTTTGCGTTTTGGTATCGGTTGCAACAACTTTTTTGCAATTGAAGCCCGAGATCTGTTTAGTTTCAGTTGTTGGTGCAAAAGTGAAGGTCGGCATGCCAGCAACAACCTGGTCAATTTCATCAGGAGTGTAAACAGCGGCTTTTTTTACATTAAAGGCCGACACATCAACTAAAATCACAAATGATTTATAATTGGCATCAGATATCAACCTGATCTTGGCGGGACCTGCTTCAAAACTTTGTGCATTTGAATCGGGCCGGAAATATTGGGTTAGCGTAACCGTTTGCCCACGCATGTCAGTTTGAATAGTAATAGTTCCTTCGGTTAAATTTTTTTGTGCGTTTGCGCTCAGGAAGGTCGATGTTAAAGCAACAGCTAATACTGCGCTAAAAAGTTTGATTTTCATTTTTTTTTGATATTTATTACAAGTTAGAAATTTTATTGTTTAGGGTGCAAATATTTCAGTGCCTTTATTTTGTCAATTGGATGCCAATGTGAGCGATTTGTTACCTTTAATTACCAGATATTTTCTTGCTTCAGGTTCAATTGGGTAAGGCTTTTTTGACTTATTCCGGGACGCATCAGCGGTATAAATAATTAGCTTTTGGTAGTTGAAATTTTTATCGATCTTACTGATGTTTTTTACAAGACCATCGGGTAAAAATAGGTAATCAACCTGAATTTTATGAGGCACCACGGTCATTGGGATAGTTTTATTGAAGATATAAAGTGTTTTAGCTGCGAAACTTATCAGGTTTCCTTTTTTGATAAAAAGGGCATTTGAGTAATCCGTATCGCGGTTTATCAAAGTTAATTTACTCACCTGGCAGCTATCCAGATAAGGTTGCACCGAATTCGTAAAGGATTTATTGTTTTCATGCAGATCGCTCAGGATCACCGCCTGATCGCCGGACTTAAATGCGATAGCCCGGTGTTTAGCAATTGCAAAAAGAACTATCTCGCTAGTGCGGAGGTTGTTATACCTTTTAAAACTAATGAAGAGGCTGAACAAGAAAAAAATAACTAAAGCTATTTTAATTGAATTTATAGTTCTGCGGAACAGGAAATTAGTAACAGCCAATATCAGCAGGCATAAAATGACTTCGGAAGCTGGTGTCAGCCATATTTTTTCAATGTTGGCAAAAGGTGCATGCTCGATAAGATGAAGTGCAGCGTCCATTGCTGAAATTGTTTTTTCTAATATGTATCCGAGTATTTTGCCAAAAAAGCAGATCCGATCAAGCAGTAAATAGGCTATGCCTGTATACATTACTAAGGCTGCCGGGATGATAACAACCAGGTTGCTGAATAAAAAATATACCGGGAATTGATGAAAATAAAAAGCACTCAATGGTAAGGTGACCAATTGTGCGGTCAAACTTAATGCGCACAACTGCCAAATCTTGTCGGCCCATTTATTTTTGAATTTGAAGAATTTGTAAACCCCTGGTTGCAAAACCAGGAGCCCGCCAACCGCAAGGTAGGAAAGCTGAAATCCGATATCGAAAAGATAAAATGGGTTAATGATCAACAGCAAAAAAGCAGAAAGCGCCAGGATATTGAGGGTATTGATCGTTTTACTGAAAGAATTTCCGGCGATGGCAAATGAGACCATCAATGCAGCGCGGCAGACCGCAGGAGAAAAACCGGTTAGAAGGGCGTAATACCAGATAATAAACAGGATGATACAGGCTTTTACCAGGAGGCCATATCTGATCTCTTTCAAAAAGCTAAGCGCCCACTCGAGCAAAATCAACAAAATCGCCACTTGCGCACCTGAAACTGAAAGCACATGTACCGTACCTGTTTTTGAGTAGGCCTGGTAGGTATCTTCATCGAGGTCGGCTTTATAGCCGAGGATTAGGGTTGATGCGACACCAATTGCTTCCGGTTCATGTATGTATTTTTTCAGTCTTACAACTAATTTAAGTCTGGCCTTGTGGGAAAAGTTGATCAGGGGATTGCCTGTTTCTGTCGCGATCCGCAGGTATTGCCCGGCATTTAGCATTTGGCGGTAATGGATGTTCTGATAGGCGAGGTATTTTTTATAATTAAATTCTGCAGGATTGGCCGGCGGTTCGATCGTGAAATAAGCGCTCGGTATCAATAACAGGTCGCCATAAAAAAGCGTGCTGTCGGTAGCAGTTTTTATAGTGAGCAACAAATTTCCGATGGACTTGCTTGTCTGCTTATCTTTTATAGTTTGGAGAACTATTGCCGTAAATCGCTCTGTACCATTACTGATTTTCGGTGCACTGTTTATCCGTACCAGCAGATGATCTGATGACTTTTTGGAGAAATGATCGTTATAATTCAACTCATTCGCCTGCAGTGCCATAGCCCAGGCACTGACAAACAGGAAAAGGTGAACCAATACACCACCCAGCCAGCGGAATTTATACAGTTTAAGTTTGCGGTAAAATAGGTTGAGCAGGACCAGCAGAATAGCAATGCTGCCAATTAAATTCCATAGAAGTATTGAGCCAGCGCCCAAATTAAAGTAAATGCCGAACCAAATGCCGGCGATGAAAGGGATAAGTAATACAACAAAGGGTATTTCGCTTTTACGAGCGGGTATCATACCTGTTAAAGATATGATCTTATTGAACTGAAGCTAAATATTTAGGCTGAGCAGCAAAACTACTGAGCGGAAAGCATTAAACAAGGGATGAACGCAAAAGCAAACAAGCAATTCACGCACTCATTCACTTATTCCGTTACAGTTGTTCGCGAACTTCCAGCAGGAACCTTTTGATGTTTTCGAGCGCGTCTACTACACGTTGATTCTCGCGAACTTCATTCATGTTCTTTTTCAGGTGATCCTTGGCGCCATTTAGGGTATATCCTTTTTCTTTGATCAAATGGAAAATGATGCGCAGGTGTTCGATATCCTCGGGGGTAAAATAACGGTTGCCTTTTTTGTTCTTTTTAGGTTGAAGAACATCAAATTCTTTTTCATAAAACCTGATCAGCGATTGGTTCACGTCAAAAATCGCGGCCACTTCACCCATGGTATAATACATCTTGCTGATCTCGTGTTCTTTATACGGCATAGCTCAAAAGTAATTATCGTTTAGGACTTTATACGACGAGCGTTTCCTAAAGTTTTGCAAATTACAAAATTGTTGAAAACTTAACCGGCCTCGTTTTGGTATTTGCTTTTACGATTAGCTTAACAAAGGGTTTTATGCTTTCCTACTTATACTTACCTTTGCACGCTATGATAACCGCTTCAGAAATACGTAAAGCTTTTCTTGATTTTTTCGCATCAAAAGGACATACCATTGTGCCTTCGGCGCCAATTGTTGTAAAAAACGACCCAACCCTGATGTTTACCAATGCAGGGATGAACCAGTTTAAAGACATTTTCCTGGGAGAGGTGCCTGCCAAATACCCACGCGTGGTTGATACCCAACGTTGTTTACGTGTTTCGGGCAAGCATAACGACCTGGAAGAAGTAGGCATTGATACCTATCATCATACCATGTTCGAGATGCTGGGCAACTGGAGTTTTGGCGATTATTTCAAAAAAGAAGCCATTGCCTGGAGCTGGGAACTGCTGACCGAAGTTTATAAGATTGAAAAAGACCGCCTGTATGTGACCATTTTTGAAGGTGATGAAAAAGAAGGACTGCCTAAAGACCAGGAGGCTTATGACTACTGGAAGCAATTTGTAGCAGAAGATCATATCCTGTTAGGTAATAAAAAGGATAATTTCTGGGAAATGGGCGAAACCGGACCTTGTGGCCCTTGTTCCGAGATCCATTATGATAACCGGGCTCAAGGTGAAAGGTTAAAGGTTAAAGGCGAAAGTTTGGTCAATAAGGATCACGACCAGGTGATAGAGATTTGGAACAATGTGTTCATGCAGTTTAATCGCCTGAAAGATGGCTCATTGCAACCCTTGCCTGCTAAACACGTGGATACCGGCATGGGTTTCGAACGTTTGGTACGCGTGCTACAGGGTAAGAGCTCGAATTATGATACGGATGTTTTTCAGCCGCTGATTCAATATATTTCCGAAAGATCGGGTATTAAGTATGGTGCAAAAGTCCTCTCCTCCGGAGAGGATTTAGGTGAGGCTAAGACAGACGTTGCAATGCGCGTATTAGCCGACCATATCCGGGCAGTAAGTTTTACGATCGCAGACGGGCAGTTGCCATCCAACAATAAAGCTGGTTATGTAATACGCCGTATTTTACGTCGCGCTGTAAGGTACCAATACCAGTATTTAGGCTTTAAAGAACCTTTCTTGAATACCCTGGTGCCACTTTTGGCAGCGCAATTCAAAGGTGTATTTGACCAGTTGTGGGATCAGAGAGATTTTGTGCAGAAGGTGGTTCGAGAAGAGGAAATATCGTTCTTGCGTACACTTGAGAAGGGGATAGGTCTTTTTGAATACGTATACCAAGTGATGCTAAATTTAAAGCAAAAGATCGCAACCTATAATCAAATTAGTGGTGACAACCAGCAAGCGTTTGTCGAAAATAGCATTAGATTTCTTGATTCATTTGCCTTTAATAACACAAAAGCATATGCAGCTTTTCAAATCCAAGAGCTAAGGAATTCGTTGCAATTTACCCCATCTATTTCAGAAACAAATGCCAAAATTGACGCTTTTATAGATACCCTACCCGGTAGATTTGCCTTTGAATTGTATGATACTTATGGTTTTCCGATTGATTTAACGGATTTAATGGCGCGTGAGAGAGGTTTATCACTTGACATGGACGGTTTCAACACAGCTATGCAAGCTCAAAAAACCCGCTCCCGCGCTGCCACAGCTATAGATACCGGCGACTGGGTTGTACTGCGTGATGAAGAAAACACTCTTTTTACCGGTTACGACGAAACGGAGACAATTGCCCATATCATAAAATACCGAAAGGTTACCGCTAAGGGTAAAGAGCAATACCAGGTTGTATTGGACAAAACACCTTTTTATGCCGAAAGCGGTGGGCAGGTAGGCGATACCGGCCAACTGGTTTTCCCCGATGGCGAAATTCTGGAAGTGACCGATACCAAAAAAGAAAATGCGCTGATCGTACACTTTGTAGATGAATTGCCAACCGCCAATGCCATCAGTGATTCGCTGACCGCTATTGTTGATCCGCAAAGAAGAACAAGTATAGAGAATAACCACTCGGCCACCCACTTGCTGCACGCTGCATTGAAAAAGGTGTTGGGGACCCATGTTAACCAGAAAGGTTCCCTGGTCAACGATGAATATTTACGATTCGACTTTTCGCATTTTGCAAAAGTGACGGAAGAAGAAATTGCACGCATCGAAATTATCGTCAATGAAAAAGTGCGCCAGAATATAGGGCTGAAAGAAGAACGTAATGTAGCTTACCAACTAGCCATCACCAGTGGTGTTACGGCTTTGTTCGGCGAAAAATATGGTGAGTATGTACGCGTGATCACTTTTGACGATGAATACTCTAAAGAACTTTGCGGCGGTACCCACGTTAAAGCCACCGGCCAGATCGGGTATTTCAAGATCATATCGGAAAGTGCAGTTGCTGCCGGGGTGCGTCGTATCGAAGCTGTAACCGGTATTGGCGCCGAAAATTATATCAACGAGCAGAGTAAGCTTGTACACCAGTTAAAGGACCTGCTAAAAAATCCGAAAGATATCGGCAAAAGCATCGAAAGCCTGCTGGAAGAAAACAGTAAGTTGAAAAAGGAGCTGGAAAAAGCGTTGATCGAAAAATCATCCGGACTAAAAGACGAACTGGCTAAAAAAGTGCAAAATATTAATGGCGTCAATCTGATAGCCGAAAGAGTTGCGCTTCCTAATGCGGATGCCGTAAAAAATCTGGCCTACCAGTTAAAAGATATTGTATCCGATCTGTTCCTGGTTTTGGCAACCGAGATAGAGGGCAAGCCGGGCTTAACCGTGATGATCTCAGAAAACCTGGTGAAAGATAGAGGCCTGAATGCCGGTAACATCGTTCGCGAATTGGCCAAAGAGATACAGGGTGGCGGAGGCGGTCAGCCGTTTTTTGCGACGGCAGGTGGCAAGGATGCCAGCGGCCTGGATAAGGCTTTGGCGAAAGCGAATAGCTTTATCAGCTAAGCAATTAAGGGAATAATTCTATATTTGGACTTTATTGTTTGAATTTTTTTCTATGTCAGTTACACCTGATAGCACGAGTGATCAATATGAATTAGTGGTGGGTTTGGAAGTGCACGCGCAGTTATCTACCCAAAGCAAGTCGTTTTCTTCCGATTCTGCGGCCTTTGGCGGCGATCCGAATGAGCATATCAGTGTCGTTTCGCTGGGCCATCCCGGCACTTTACCCTTTATTAACAAGAAAATGGTAGAGTATGCCGTAAAAATGGGCCTGGCTTGCAATTGCTCTATCAACCTTCATAATACTTTCGCGCGTAAAAATTATTTCTACGCCGATCTGCCGAAAGGTTATCAGATCACGCAGGATCATGCTCCGATCTGCCTCGGAGGCTTCGTGCCCGTTCGCCTGACAGACGGAACGCAGAAAAATATTGCTATC
>CAIPDP010000175.1 GCA_903863845.1 uncultured Mucilaginibacter sp.
CATCTGATCAAAGATTTGAAAGAGCTTAAAGCTAAAGATGCTGATCAATTGGTGACCGAAAGGATCGAAAAGTTCTGCGCTATGGGCGTGGTTGTGGAAGATTGATTTTTTAAATCAGCTTTTAAATATTGGATAACGATTTAAGTTGGTGGGAGTTACTCTGGCCAGCAATTTGCCATTATATATATGCGCAGAAGGTAGATGAATTTTCAAAAACCGTTAGCGTTTTCGCAATATTAGATACATGACCGAATCCTGCTAAAAATTGTAAAAGGCTGACTTATCGGTCATTTTACAATTTTTTAAAATTTGATTGTAATCTTCAAAAAATCGTCTTATTTTTGCAGTCCGTTTCAAAAGCGTGCTTTTGCGGTGGAGATTGTCCGATAGTATAAGGGTAGTACAAGTGATTTTGGTTCATTTAGTCTTGGTTCGAATCCAGGTCGGACAACATTAAAAGATTTCGGATTTCTGATTTTCCAATTCAGATTTGGTCTGATTGAGAATTGAGGTCCGAAATCTTTTTTTAATACGTTACAATAAGTAATTTCGAAATTGCAATACCCAAATTCGAAATCAAAAGAAAATGCCATTACAGTTCAACCCCATCAAATTATTTGCAGGCTCAGGTACTACCGAGCTGGCTGGAAAAATCGCTTCCGCTTACGGCAAGGAATTGGGCGAAGTCGCCGTATCGCGATTCAGTGATGGGGAGTTCCAACCGCATTTTAATGAAACGGTACGTGGCTGCGACGTTTTTTTGATCCAGTCGACCAACCAGCCTACCGATAACCTGATGGAGTTACTAATGATGACCGACGCTGCAAGGCGTGCATCGGCACATTATGTAACGGCAGTTATTCCTTATTACGGGCTGGCCCGCCAGGACCGTAAAGATAAGCCACGTGTGGCGATAGGTTCAAAACTGGTGGCTAATTTACTGGTTGCATCAGGCATCAACCGTATCATGACGATGGACCTGCATGCTGCCCAGATACAAGGTTTTTTTGATATCCCGGTTGATCACCTGGATGCTTCGATCATATTTGTGCCTTATATCAAAAGCTTAGGTTTGCAGGCGCTCACAATTGCTTCGCCCGATATGGGTGGCTCGTACCGGGCACGCAGCTTTGCTAAGTTTTTTAACGCCGAAGTAGTGATCTGCGATAAGCGCCGTAAACGTGCGAATGAGATCGAATCAATGACCTTGATAGGTGACGTTACAGGCCAGGATATTGTACTGATAGATGATATCTGCGATACGGCTGGTACGCTGGCTAAAGCAGCAGGTTTGATCATGGAACGTGGTGCAAAAAGTGTTAGAGCTGTTTGTACTCATCCTGTATTATCTGGAAAGGCTTACGAGACCATCGAAAACTCGGTTTTAGCCGAACTGATCGTTACCGATACCATTCCGCTTAAACACCATAGCGATAAGATAAAAGTTTTATCAACTGCCGAACTGTTTGCCAAAGCGATATTGAATGTAAATGAGCATGGCTCGATTAGCCAGCTGTTTAAGGTGGAGTAGGGTCGTTAGTCGATGGACGATGGTTCATGGCTGATTTTGTATAATAATATAATACCATGGTCTAAGGACTATCGACCATGGACTAACAAACAAACAATAATTAAATAAAAAACAATGAAATCAATTGCTATTAGCGGTTCTCCAAGAGAGAACGTAGGGAAACGCGACGCTAAAGAACTGCGTTACGAAGGCAAAGTGCCTGCAGTACTTTACGGTGGGAAAACCCAAACCCACTTTTCAGTGTCCGCAGCTGATTTGAAGCCGGTAATTTATACACCGGAAGTTCATTTCATCAATTTTGAAATCGGTGCTGTTAAGGCGCAGGCTGTTATCCAGGACATTCAGTTCCACCCATTGACCGAGCAGATCCTGCACGTCGACTTTTTGGAACTCGATCAAACCAAGCCGATCGCCATCGAAATTCCTATCCGTTTAACCGGAACTTCTCCGGGTGTTAAAATGGGTGGTAAACTGGTGCAGAAACTGCGCAAACTGCGTATCAAGGCGTTACCTAAAGACCATGTTGATACCATCGACGTTAGCATCGAAGGTTTGGAAGTAGGCAAATCAGTACGTGTAGGCGACCTGAAATTTGAAAAACTGACCATCACCAATGCTAAAGAAGATACTATCGTTTCGGTAACTACTTCACGTGCATTGCGCCAGGCTGAGCAGGATGCTGCTGCTTCAGGCAAAAAATAATTAAGGTGATTACACCGATTTGAAAAGCGACAGGGTTTAAACCTGTCGCTTTTTTTGTATAATTGAATCCCGATGGCATGTGCCGTTAACTATTTACTAAAATGAATTTCCGGTGGCCATGAACCATGAACCATCAACCATGATCTAAAATGAAATACCTCATCGTCGGTTTAGGAAATATAGGGCAGGAATATGCGGACACGCGGCATAATATAGGCTTTATGGTGCTGGATGAATTGGCAAAGCAAGAAAATGCCAAATTCTACAACATGCGCCTGGGCTACTATGCAGAAATGAATTACAAGGGCCGCTCGCTTTTCCTGGTGAAGCCAACTACTTATATGAATTTGAGTGGTAAATCGCTCAATTACTGGATGCAGGAGTTGAAGATACCGATTGACAATGTGCTGGTTATTGTAGATGATATCGCGTTACCCTTGGGCACGCTGCGTCTGAAACCTAAAGGCAGCGCCGCCGGGCATAACGGGCTAAAGCATATCGAACTCACGCTCGGTCATAATAATTACGCACGGCTTCGATTTGGTGTGAGCGATAATTTCCCCAAGGGCCGCCAGGTTGATTATGTACTGAGCGGCTTTGATGACGATGAACTGCCAGAGCTTCCCGCCCTCATCGATCGTTCTATAGAAATGATCAAAAGTTTTACCACTGTGGGTACAGAGCTTACTATGACCCGATTCAACAAATAGCTATAAAAATTTCTGTTTATCCCGGTCGGGTTAAATATTTATTATTTTCGCGGCATGACAGTTTACGGCATACCAAATTGCGATACGGTGCAAAAAGCACTCACCTGGCTCAAAGCTAACCACATCGAATTTGAGTTTCATAATTTTAAAGCAGCTGGGATAGAGCCCAAAAAGTTAAAGCAATGGAACAAAAAAGCCGGCTTCGAAGCTTTTCTCAATAAAAAATCTGCCACCTGGCGGAGCCTCGACGATACCCAAAAAGAAGCTGCGTTAAGCTTCGATGGCGCTTTGCCCATATTCCTTGAAAAAACCAGCCTCATCAAAAGGCCGGTGATCGAAGATGGTGATTTTTTATTTTTTGGTTTTGACGAAGGAGTCTATCAAAACCATTTTCTTAAGAAATAATTGAGTGCGATTAATAGTTATCGGGATGCGGACTTCCGGTCTTCCGCGGACTTGCGGACTAAAAACCCTCACTCCACCTTAATAAAAAACACCTTCCTGCCCAGGTCGCCTTTATTATCTATACCCTCAACAACCACGCGATAGGTGCCGGGCGTATCAGCATTATAGAACGCAAAATTGGCATTGCCGTCCTTATCGGTAATTACCGCCGGATTCCAGTAAATGGTACTGCGGAGGTCGGGGCGGGGGTTGGGCGGCAGGTTGGCTTCGTATTTAGGAGCATAAAACTCGCGGGCACGGTAGAAGCCTTTGACGGTGATGGGGAGGATACCGAGGGATGCGATATCCTTTATTTGAAGGCCTTTTCCTTGTTTGCTTGTGATCACCAATACGCCGTTTCCACCTTCCATCCCGTAAATAGCTGTACTTCCAAAACGTAATACTTCTACTGTTTCGACATCATTTGGGTTTATCGCATCTATAGATTGGGCTCTTACCCCGTCAACTATGATCAGCATGCTTCCTTGCGCCATTCCTGGGGGTAAAAAAGGAAGATTGCCATAAAAAATAACTCCTCTTAACCTTCCATTCAAACGCGTAGAAAGCGGACCTTCTATTTTGTCGATTTCCTCTGCATGCATTACCTGATCGGCATGACCCGGCCCCAACAAGCTTGATGAAGGGTAGTTATTTTCATTCTTTACTGCTCTGATCTTTACTTCTTTTAAAACCCTACTGTTTAAGGGCAGGTATTTTAGATTAATTTCCTGCTCTTTCCTGTTGTTATCCAGGTAAGTGCTCATTAGGTTATCGTTCTGAAGCTGAGCTGATGGTGCAATACCAACTTTGGGTGCAGGTAATTCGTCTTGATAAAACAATTTTGTTGAGTTTTTTCCGGATGCATTCACCGCCTGCAAAATAAACTTCGCACTATCCGCAAATAACAGGTTACCAAATCGGAACCTACCTTTGTCGTCGGCGGTGTCACTGATGAATCTTTTATTTTGGGAAGACAGCAGCGTCACCCGTGCTTTAGCGATAGGATTTCCCAGTAAATTCTCAGCTGTGCCTTGGATGGTCAATCCTGTTTCTACGGGATACTTAATTGCAATATTGGCGCTATCCAGCACCTGTTTCCAGGCAAAATGCCGGTAGCCATGGGTCAGCATCACCAGGTCGAGTGCTTTTTGTCGTGCCTGGACACTATCGGAAAAATAATAGTTTGGTTGCTCCACATATCCTTTCAGATCCGATGTCAACAGCAGATTGCTGAGTATGCTCGTTTGATCAGCGTCATCCTGTTTTACTTTATTTTTGTCTGTCACCGATACCGAAAAATGTCCGATAGTGGCCGAATCAGCCCGGGTTTTTGCCAGGATCCGTATGGCAACTTTGTCCCTGGTTTTGTAATGTTCTTTATCCGGATGGAGATCGATAGCCATCTGGTCGAAATTCTGGATAAATATCAACCGCTCACAAAGCGGCTGCAAATTTTCCGAAAGCAGCGTGATGCGGGTAACGCCGGTAAACAGTCGCCTTTTGATGATATCCATCGCAATTACAGCACTATCAAGTCTGCAGTTGACGATTGTGCTATATCCGCCCGACCAAATAAGTACGCTGTAAGCTTTGCCTTTATTCGCATCGAAATATGATTTATTCGCTGCTATTTTTATAGTGGCTTTTTGAACGGAATCATTATTTACCGACATGCTTATTCCGCTATTCATCGCCGAAGGCAGTTGAAAGTCAATCTTATTACCATCTGCAAAGATCAAGTGGGCGGTATAAACTTTATTAAGTTCGGGTGTTAGGTAGAAATTACCCATTCCAGCATGGGACGAGGCGAGTTTTGCAACAACCTGACCGGCTTCATCGGTAATTTTACCGCTTACGCCAATACCGAGACCATTGCTGCCAATCGCTTTAAAAGCAATTCGGGTTGGAATGCCGGCTACCAGCTCACCACCATCCGGAAAGAACTGTACGTCGGGCTTGTTTTGTGCAATTTTGGCAACTAAACTTTCAGCGACTTTTTTGGGATGGATATTGCCAACCGGTATGGTCTTTTCAAAAAAGGCATCCGGGCCCTCGTTCCTCATCCATTGGGTATATGCCCGTACATGATAATTGCCGGCAGGCAGGGAATCTGCCAATGCAAAATCGCCCCAGGTAACACCGTTTACAATTTGCAGTTTAATGGATTTATCGATCTTGTTGGCGGTATTTACCAGGTCGACGTGCAGCACACCACTCAGGACCGACAAATTGTGACGCTCGCCAAGGGTAATATAACCCTTAAAATAAATGGTATCGCCGGCCGCATAGTAAGGCTTGTCAAAATGCAGGTAGACCTTTTCTACCGGGTGTTTCAACGTATACTTCATTAGTTTATTGGTAATATCTTCAGAGGATTGCGCCTTGGCCGACGTTAAAGCCGAGATTATCAGAAGTAAGATAAAATTTGCTGTAAGGGTGATCTGTTTCATTTTGATAAGGTACTTAGGTATGCATTTGATGAAATTGATAAAAGAATTTAGGTTGATTTTATTGGCATCAGGGTGAATCAAGTTACTGACAATGTAAATTTAATGAATTTCACAAAAATATTTGGTGACAATGTTTTGTTCCAGGTTAAATTTGGCTTAATGGAGGTCAGGTATCAGAAAATTTAGCTTTTAAAACTTTGTAACGCTGTCCAGGAATTCAGCCTAAGGCAACGTAACATTTATTTTACCCAATCACCAGTTCTTTAATAAATATTTAACTTGCGAATCAATATTTAATTAAACTCAAATGAAATTCAGATCAATAGCCAAAATTACGCTGGCTTTAATGATGGTGGTTGGTGCGGTGCAAGCGCAACAGGGTAATCCCCCGCCTCCGCCACCAGCGGCGCCGCCCGCTCAACCCGCAGCTCCGGCTGCACCAGCCGCACCTGTTAGTGTTTATGATTATCATGAAACTTTCGGGCCCCCTTTCTACCAAAAAAATGGTTCAGAATACCGTGCAGCCGACGGCGCCCCTGGTCCTAAATACTGGCAAAACCGGGCCGATTACCAGATCAGTGCCCATTTGAATGATCAGACCAATGAAATTTCAGGATCTGAGCTTTTAACTTATACCAATAATAGCCCCCAGAAACTGGGTTTTATCTGGTTACAACTGGATCAAAACCTGTTCCGCCAGGATTCGCGTGGATCGGCCATTGTGCCTTGGGTAACTCCACCTAACAATCCTAATGGCCCAGCTCGTCAGCAAAGTCGTAATTGGGGCCGTGGCCAGGTATTTGATGCCGGCGATAAGATAAAGTCGGTAAAGCTTATTGATCCCAAAGGTGCTGCCACAGACCTTAAATTCCTGATCAGCGATACCAGGCTTCAGATATTTTTTCCAGCTGATATCACTCCTAATGGCGGGAAGGTTAAATTAAAGATTGAATGGTCTTTTATTTCTCCTGATTACGGTTCTGACCGTATGGGCATACAAGATACCAAAAACGGTAAGATATACCAGGTAGCTCAATGGTACCCGCGTATGTGTGTGTATGATGATGTGCTGGGCTGGAATACGCAACCATATACCGGTCCCGGAGAATTTTACCTTGAATATGGAGATTTCGACCTGACTGTTACTGCTCCTGCAAACCACATCGTTGTCGCATCAGGCGAATTATTGAACCCGCTTGAAGTGTACACACCAGAGCAGGTAAAACGCTGGGCACAGGCTGCTCAGAGCGAAAAGACAGTGATCATTCGCTCAGCTGATGAAGTAACGCAAGCCTCATCGCGCCCGGTAGGTAAAAAGGAACTGACCTGGCACTTTAAGATCAAAAACGCAAGGGATGTTAGCTGGGCTTCTTCTGCAGCATTTATCATTGACGCTGCTAAAGTAGATCTGCCAAGCGGCAAAAAAACGATCGCTATTTCGGCTTACCCTGTTGAAAGCGATGGCGACAAAGCCTGGGGTCGTTCTACCGAATACGTAAAAAAATCTATCGAGTTCAATTCAAAACAATGGTTTGAATTCCCTTACCCTGCTGCTACGGCTGTTGCCGGTAAAGTAGGTGGAATGGAATACCCCGGAATAGTATTCTGCGGCTATGGTGCCAAAGGCGCCGGCCTTTGGGGTGTAAACGATCACGAATTCGGTCATACCTGGTTCCCTATGATCGTAGGGTCCAATGAACGTCTTTATGGCTGGATGGACGAAGGCTTTAACACCTTTATTAATACGCTGACCACCTACGACTTTAACAACGGCGAATATCGCCGCGGGCCTTCTGATATGCATCGCCAGGCTTCCGGTTTTACGCATGTTGGTTTAGAACCTGTTTTGAGTCAGCCAGCCAACCTGAAAGAACGCAATACCGGAACTTTATTATACTCTAAACCGGGTGCCGGTTTAACTATGCTGCGCGAGCAGATATTGGGACACGAGCGTTTTGATTTTGCTTTCAGGACTTATATTGCGCGTTGGGCATTCAAGCATCCAACGCCTGAAGATTTTTTCCGTACCATGGAAAGTGCCAGCGGTGAAAGCTTGCAATGGTTCTGGCGTGGCTGGTTTCTCAACAACTGGCAATTGGATGTTGCCGTTCGTGATGTGAAATACATTGAGGGCGACCCTACGAAAGGTGCTTTGATCACGATCGACAACCTGCAGAAAATTGCATTGCCGGTGATCATCGAGATCAAAACCGTTAGCGGCAAAATTGATCGGGTATCCCTGCCGGTTGAGATTTGGGAACGCAACAATAGCTGGACCTTTAAGTATCCTTCGACCGAAGAAATTCAATCTGTTACTTATGACCCTGATAAGGTTTTTCCTGATATCAATCCTGACAATAACGTTTGGAATAAACAATAAAATAAGCGACAAACCCGGTTCCGACCGGGTTTGTCGCTTATGTAATAAAGTGTCAGCTTATAATTAAATGATACCTTTACCTTAAAAATGTACTATCTTTAAATACCTTTCTCGCCTATATGAAATTAAAATTTACGATCGCCTTATTATTACTTTTTTCCGGCAGTTTTGCGTTTGCCCAAACTACCTTGAAGGGTGTTGTGGTTGAAGCAGGGGGCGGCTTGAAATTGGAAAATGTATTTGTCCGAGACCTAACCAATAAACAAGCTACACTAACCGATAAATCGGGCAAGTTTTTTATCAATACCGAGACCGGTCATACGCTGGTATTTTCGCTGCCGGGATATACGGCTGATACCTTGTATGTTATCAACTTTGCACAGCAGCATGTTGAATTAAAGATACAACCAATTGCACTTCGTGAAATTAATATTATTGCCACACGTACCACCAGTTTTGACCCGCATAAAGAATACCCCGATGTCTATGAAAAAGCAAAGGTGCTACCTTTATCACCCTCAACCTGGTTTAGCCGGGATGCGCAGAATGCACGTAAATTGAAAAAATACTTCCAGACTGAGGCTGAAGAGCGCCAGATCGATAAGGTATTTAATCGTGCTTATGTAGGCAGCCTGGTGCCCCTCAAAGGTCAGGACCTGGAAGACTTTATGAGCTTATACCGCCCACCTTATAAATTTATCGTCAGCAACAATGCCGAATCCCTGGCTGTATACATCAGCGACTCCTATAAAAAGTACAAAGATTTACCGGCTGATAAAAGGCATTTGCAGAGTCTTTAGTCCATAGTCCATAGACCATAGACCATAGTCCATAGTCCATAGTGCTTTGAATAGTTCAGTCCATTTAAAACATGTAATCGATAGTTTACTATAGTCTATGGTCTATGGACTATTGACTTAAAAGACTACAGCACCTCTCCCCAGCTACTCTTATCCTTCAGCAGCTTTTCACGCAACAGGTGAACAGCGGGCATGCCATTATCCAATATCAGGTCGTGGAATTTTTTGAGCGAGAAATTGGCACCTTCTTGTTTTTGGTAATCTGCCCTTAATTTAAGTAGTTCCAGTTTGCCAATCGTATAAAATAAGTATCCCGGATCGAAAGTGCCGCGCAAGGCTTCCTGGCGCGAAGGTTTGTCGCCCTGGTACCAATTATCCATAAAGAATTTGGTTGCTTCATCTACATTCATACCATGGCAATGTGTTTTAATGGATACGCAAAGCCGGCAAAGCCGCAACAGTGCATCACCTGATTGCGCCAGCCGGTATTTGGCAGCAATAACAGGGTCGCCATTGTGGCCGTAGCCTTGCTCGACCATCATTTGTTCGCAATAGTGTGCCCAACCCTCTACAAACGCATAGCTACCGAATATCTTTTCAATTTTCGTTGCTTTCGAAGCATTGAGGTGCATGAATTGGGTATAGTGCCCGGGGTAAGCCTCGTGTATTGTAATGTTATCTGTTGTATAATAGTCAAATTGGCGCAGCCAGTCTTCTTTTTGTTGTGCTGTCCATTTGGCATCCACGGGCGTGATATAATAAAAGGCTTCGGTAGCTACTGTTTCAAATGGTCCGGGATCGTCGTTCGATGCAGTGCTGGTGGCGCGTGCAAATTGTGGGGTTTCCTGCACGATCACCCTGCGCTCGGTTGGCAGTGTTACGATATTTTTGTCGACAAGGAACTGGCGTATTGCTTCAATATGTTTTTTTGCTTCCGGTATCAGGTTTTCGGCGGTAGGGTGTTCTTTTTGAAGATCATGATAAACGTCAACAGGTTTTTTATTTGGATTGATGATCCTCGCGGCATCATTAAAATTTTGCTGCTCTTTTTTTAATTCGCTCAGGCCCATCTCCAGTATCTTATCCGGACTCAAAGTGATACCTTCATTATACAACAGCATCTTGCTGTAGTTTGCAGTGCCAATAGCGTATTTGTTGTTGGCCTTGGGTAGTTTGACTTTTTCAAGCCAGTTGGCGAAATTGTTGATGGCATCGATCGCCAGTTTGTTGGAAGCTTCAAATGCTTTCATCAGCGAATCATTCTTCACATCTTTTAAGGCTACCTTCAGGTCGCCGCCTAAAAAATCAGCAGTTCCGCGGGCTATTTGAATGGCTATTTGCGTATGCGGAATGGCCAGGGTGTCCTGCAGGTTTGCTTTTGCGTCGGCAAATAATTCAGGGGCCTTTTTTTCTATAGCGATGATGGACCGGAGCCGGTTTTCGATAGGTGCAAAATTCCGTTTTACATATATGCTTACATCAATAGCGCCCGCATAGCTCATCGGGTTTTTGAAAAGCGGTTGGGTATCCTCAAAACCCGATATCTCATTTTTAATAGATGACCGCAGCAGACGGTAATCCATAAATATCTGGGCGCTCATTGCTGCGGTGTCGAGTGCAGCAAATTTCTGATCAAAATCCTTAAGTCTTATAAGCTCAGCAGCGATCGATGCCTTGCTCAGGTCAGTCACCTTGCCATCATACTGATGAAAGCCCAGACCTGTCCCGTTTGCCGGGCGCCAGTCGAGGTAGCCTTTCAGGTAGTCTTCAGATAGTTGATTGAAATTGGCGTCAACATTGCTGGCGCCCGGTTTATTGCAGCTGAATAAAACGATTATAGCGCATACAGGGAGCAATATTTTTTTCATATTTTTATTGGTGAGTTTCAAAGTTTTCTACTTAATTGACTGGTTTGGTAATTTTAATCAGTTAAACTTATGGAAATTGTCAGGTAATTGAATCGTTATTTCAATTAAATTATTAAACATGAAATACCTTGTCATCTTTACTTTCCTTATTTCGATTGTTTCGAACTTGAATGCGCAGCAAATTAATTTCCGCGACACATCTCTGCATTTTAATCAAAGTTTCACAAAATGTGAAAAAAGGTGGGTAGTATTATCACCCAGGGATTCTGATAAGACTTACAATTTTGGATTTATTTATATTGATGAGCAGGCCGGATTTACCTATGATCTTCAAGGTGTTTTTCGCGTTGGTGAGAATAATAAATACATACGCGACACGGTGATTTTTAAAAAGATGGGTTCAATAAAATATCGGATATCACCCAATTGGAAAAAAGTTGCTCTTTTACCCTTAGTTCATTTTGCTGAATTGGGAATAAAGTCTCAGCCAGAATGGGTACAAAACTATTATGCCTATACTGATACTATTGCACATAACTACCGTTGGGGGTGGATATATAATGACCTGGATGAGCCCGAAATAGCCCTAAGCTTCCTTGAAAAAGCCTACCGGGCAAACCGGCATGCTAAAGGCGTTGAATTTGAAATGGCTTATGCTTATAATTCATTAAACCGTAATAGTGCTGCAATAGCAGTTCTTGAACCAGCATTGCAGAATGATTCAAATAATATGTTATTCTATAAAGAGTTAGGATATGCTTACCAGCACGAAAAGCAATTCTATAAAGCAATTGTTATATATAGTCAGGGATTGCGTCACTCGAATGCTGATAAATCACAATCTAAAGGCGAACTGGCTTATAATTTAGCGCAGTGTTATAAAGTATTGCAGAAAGAGGATGAATACAAAAAATGGATGTTCGCAGCGAAAGAATATACGCCGACCAACTCACAAATATTTAAAGCTATTGTCGCCGCTGGATTCTAGCCGACTAACGAGTTACTTCCTGGCTCTCTGAAACCTTGTGTATTTCTTCGAACAACTGGATCACTTTGCGTTGAAGCTGGAGTATTTCTTTTTCAGCTTCTAAAAGTGTACGTTCAAGCTTAGAAAATTCAGCTGTTGATACTGGTGACGAGATCTGTTCATCGGTAAATAAACTTGCGATCTCAGTTTTAAACAACTGTGCGATCTGTTCGAGGCGGGATAAGTTAACGTCGGTAACGCCGGTTTCGATTTTTGAATAAGCTGGTATCGAAATATTCAATTGCTCGGCAATGACTTGCTGGCTCCACTTTTTCTCTTCACGCATACGTCTGATCTTGCTGCCAACAGAAGTATTCATTTTTGTTTTTGCCACCATGGGTTACGCTACGGTTTAATGTTAATTGACGGAAAAATTGGTTTAATTAAATGTTAATTTCCAGGCGTCTTACATACCTGAAAGTTAAAATTAGTAAAAAACATAATGCAAGCAAGTGTTAATTTGAATAAATGTGTAAATGACGTTAGTTTGTGGAAAAATATTGGCAAAAATCGTCGCTTTCCAGGCACTTTAGGATCGTGAACTCTTTAAAAAGTGCATTTTAATAACATGTTGCCGCGCACAGAGTGGGATAGGTTGACTATCGTTCAAGGCACTCCATTTTTGTTGCGATCATGCTATTTTGAGTGAATGGTAAAAGTGCGGCCTGTCGGAAAAAATATTTTTTCCGGATAAGGGTTGTTAAAACGGGATTCCGATTTAGTTTCTTATTTATTTCCTGCTGAGGGGACCCCCAATACCAAATTTGCGGTCTTTTTAACTTTATAAGAACCACATTAGCTAACAACCTTATAGTCATTCAAATAAATTTAAACTAAGCCCTTGAAAATCAAAAAATAAGTCCGTACTTTTGCAGTCCCTTAATAAAGGCCTGTCAAATGACAAGCGGGGATAAAAAACAAAAAAAGAAAAAAAAGCAAGAATGCCTACTATTCAGCAATTAGTTAGAAAAGGTAGAGTAGCTCTGGTTGACAAGAGTAAGTCGCCAGCGTTGGACAGCTGTCCACAGCGAAGAGGCGTGTGCACCCGGGTGTACACCACTACCCCTAAGAAACCAAACTCAGCCATGCGTAAAGTGGCACGTGTGCGTTTAACCAACGGTAAAGAAGTAAACGCGTACATCCCAGGTGAAGGTCACAACTTACAGGAACACTCAATTGTATTGATCCGTGGTGGTCGTGTTAAAGACTTACCAGGTGTACGTTACCACATCATCCGTGGTGCACTGGATACTTCAGGTGTTAACGGCCGTAACCAGCGTCGTAGTAAATATGGTACCAAACGTCCAAAACCGGGTCAGGTAGCAGCAGCAGCAGGAAAAGGTGCACCGGCTAAAGGCAAAAAGAAATAATTAAGGAGGATAGTAGTAATGAGAAAGTCAAAACCAAAAAAGAGAATTATCCTTCCTGATCCAAAGTTCAATGATACTTTGGTGACAAGGTTTGTAAACAATATGATGTATGATGGTAAAAAATCTACCGCATACGCAATTTTCTATAACGCTGTTGAGATCGTTGAAAAGAAAACCAACGAAAACGGTATCGATACCTGGAAAAAAGCCCTGAACAATGTCATGCCAGCTGTTGAAGTAAAGAGCCGCCGTGTAGGTGGTGCTAACTTCCAGGTGCCAACAGAGGTTCGTCCTGAGCGTAAAGTAGCTTTGGGTATGAAATGGCTGATCAGCTATGCCCGCAGACGTGGTGAAAAAACCATGCACGAAAAACTGGCAGGTGAGATCATTTCGGCTTCAAAAGGTGAAGGTGCAGCAGTGAAAAAGAAAGAAGACACGCATAAAATGGCTGAAGCCAACAAAGCGTTCTCGCACTTCCGTTTCTAATTAGTGATTAAGTGAATTAGTGAATGAGTGAATTAGTGGGTGATTGAATTAGCAGGGTTTTAATGTTAAGTACATATTAAAATCGCTCATTCGCTAAATCAATCATTCACTCAATAAAAAGAAAATGTCAAGAGATCTAAAATATACAAGAAATATTGGTATTGCCGCTCACATTGATGCCGGTAAAACTACTACTACCGAGCGTATTCTTTACTATTCGGGTGTAAGCCATAAGATAGGTGAGGTTCACGAAGGTGCTGCTACGATGGACTGGATGGCACAGGAGCAGGAGCGTGGTATCACCATTACTTCAGCTGCTACAACAGTTAACTGGAAATATCGTGGTCATAACTACCATATCAACATTATCGATACGCCGGGTCACGTGGATTTCACCGTTGAGGTGAATCGTTCGCTGCGTGTATTGGATGGTTTGGTGTTCCTGTTCTCGGCTGTTGACGGTGTTGAACCGCAATCGGAAACTAACTGGCGCCTTGCCAATAACTACAATGTTGCCCGTTTAGGTTTCGTTAACAAAATGGACCGTTCGGGTGCCGACTTTTTGAATGTTGTTAAGCAGGTGAAAACCATGCTGGGCAGCAACGCTATCCCATTGCAGTTACCGATCGGCGCTGAAGAAAATTTCAAAGGTGTTGTCGACCTGATCAACTGGAAAGGCATTGTTTGGAACGAGCACGATAAAGGTATGACCTTTACTGAAGTGCCGATCCCTGCTGACATGATAGAAGAAGCTACAGAATGGAGAGAAAAATTACTTGAATCTGTTGCTGAATACGATGAAAGTTTGATGGAGAAATTCTTTGATGCTCCTGAAACGATCACCGAACGCGAAGTATTGGATGCATTGCGCCAGGCAGTATTGGATGCCAAGATCGTTCCGATGATCTGTGGTTCTTCCTTCAAAAATAAAGGCGTGCAAACCATGCTTGATTATGTGATGGAATTGTTGCCTTCACCTTTGGATACCAAAGGTATTGTTGGTCACAACCCAGACACGGAAGAAGAAATTGTTCGTTTGCCATCTGATAAAGAACCGTTTGCTGCATTAGCATTCAAAATAGCAACTGACCCGTTTGTGGGCCGCTTGTGCTTTATCCGTGTTTACTCAGGTAACCTGGATGCTGGTTCTTATATCTATAACATGAGGTCGGGGAATAAAGAACGTATCAGCCGTATATTCCAGATGCATGCTAACAAGCAAAATCCTATCCCTAACGTAAGTGCGGGTGATATTGCTGCGGTAGTAGGCTTTAAGGATATCAAAACAGGTGATACTCTTTGCGACGAAAAGCACCAGATCATTTTAGAGTCGATGAATTTCCCTGAGCCGGTTATCGGTTTGGCTATCGAACCTAAAACTCAGGCCGACGTTGATAAACTGGGTATGGCTTTAGGTAAACTGGCTGAAGAGGATCCAACTTTCCGCGTAAATACTGATGAAGAAACCGGTCAGACCGTAATTTCAGGGATGGGCGAGTTGCACCTGGATATCATCATGGACCGCCTGAAACGCGAGTTTAAGGTTGAAGTTAACCAGGGTGCTCCACAGGTTGCTTATAAAGAAGCTATTACAGGTAATGCTACTCACCGCGAAACTTACAAGAAACAAACCGGTGGTCGTGGTAAATTTGCCGATATACAGGTACATATTTCTCCGGCCGACGAAGGTGTTAGCGGATTGCAGTTTGTGAACGAAATTTCAGGCGGTTCAATTCCACGTGAGTTTATTCCATCTGTAGAAAAAGGCTTCAAGGCAGCCATGGATAATGGTGTGCTTGCTGGCTATCCTTTGCAGAACATGAAGGTTCGTTTATTCGACGGATCGTTCCACGCAGTCGATTCAGATGCTTTATCTTTCGAAATTTGCGCACGCAGCTGTTACCGCGAAGCATTGCCAAAATGTAAACCGGTATTGCTTGAGCCGATCATGAAGATAGAGATATTAACCCCTGAAGAAAACATGGGTGATGTTATCGGTGACATGAACCGTCGTCGTGGCCAGCTTTTGGGCATGGACTCACGCGCAGGTTCACAAGTAATTAAAGCTACTGTGCCACTTTCTGAAATGTTTGGTTATGTAACGCAGTTACGTACCATCACTTCCGGCCGTGCTACTTCAACCATGGAGTTTGATCACTATGCTGAAGCGCCACGTAACGTACAGGAAGAAGTAGTTGCTAAAGCAAAAGGTAAAAGAGCAGCAGCTAATGCTTAAATAAGTAAAGGGGTTGATTGGGTTTGAATGAGTTGATTAGGCTTTACCTAACTTAACTTGGTTAACCCAATCAACTCAATAAACATAATCAATTCAATCAACTATAGTCAATAGCTCTTATAGTGGTTGAATAAAACAAAAAAACATGAGCCAAAGAATCAGAATCAAATTAAAATCCTACGATTACAACCTGGTTGATAAATCAGCTGAGAAGATCGTAAAGACAGTGAAGCCTACGGGCGCTGTAGTAAGCGGACCACTTCCGCTGCCAACCGAAAAGAAAGTGTTTACAGTATTGCGTTCACCGCACGTAAACAAAAAAGCACGCGAGCAATTCCAGTTGTGCTCTTACAAAAGGTTGCTGGATATCTACAGTTCAAACTCAAAAACTGTTGATGCTTTAATGAAGCTTGAATTGCCAAGCGGTGTTGAAGTTGAGATCAAGGTGTGATAGTACCGGAAGATCAGATATTAAAGGCCATTCCTGCAAAGGGGTGGCTTTTTTGTTTTGTCATATTATGTTTATTATATTTGACTCATAGCTCATTAAATAACAACAACCTTGTCGCAATAGTTATGACTAAAACGCTCTTTTATGTATTTGTAAGCATATTTTGTTTTACTGCTGTCATAACATTATTGGGTATAATCGGATATGTTAACATTAAAGAAGGGTATTTAAATAAGTTATTTTATGGCTTAATTGTTGAGGTGATCGGTGGTGTAGTTGCACTTTTTAAATCGGAAATTTTAAGCAAACCAAAAAAAGTAAAGCTTCGTTTTGATATTGACGATGAGTACGACCTTTATTCCGTGTCAACTTTCGGCTATATTGCCAAATTGATCAATCAAGACGAAAATAATAAAGAGACTATATTAAAAGGCAAACTTTATCATGATAACGAAGGTCTGTGTAGCGACGTTGAGATTTCAAACTACAAGCAGACTTTATCCGTTACAATAGAAATCAATGGGAGAAAGTATCGAGGCTCAGAGTGGCTAGAGGCTCGAAGGATTAAATTGAAATAAAAGCAAAATATATGGCAATCTTATTAAATGAGCAGTTCAATAAACTTGCGATGTCGGGTAATACCCAATGGTATGAGGTGACGATTAATGTTGAAGGTGATAATTTAAATGAAATTGACCAGGTTGAATATTATCTGGATCGCTCTGTCAGTCCGTCAGTAATGGTTAGTGAAAATCCGGAAAATAAATTTGAGATACAGATTAAAAGCTGGAAAGAATTTCCTGTTTCAGCAAAGGTTGTATTTAAAGATCATGATATTAAACCCATAATAGTGCGAACAGAACAGAAAGCAACTTGTTAAGTTGATCGTTTGAAATAGATTATACGATGTTAGTATATACAATTAAATGAGGCATTGTAAAAGAATTTATTAAAAGCCATTCCTGCAAAGGGGCGGCTTTTTTAATTAGTTAATATTCCTTTTGTATATTTGTTATATGAGCACTTATGTAATTAACCCCTCAGGCGATCAGGAAGAAAAAGTAAAGGCATTCCTGGAAAGTTTACATATTCCTTTTTTTAGGGACGACGAAACTTTACCGGATTTTGTGTTAGAAGGGTTAAAGCGGGGGCAGGAAGATATTAAAGCTGGACGGTTTATTACGCATGATGAGTTCGTGAAGCGGCTGAGATCGACTAAATGACCCTAGATGTTATATATTCAGAACTGGCAATAGAAACTTTTGATTCAATTAGCGAACAGATTTGATCAAAGGTGGGGATTAAAACATGTATTTAAATTTGAATCTCGAACCTTAAAAGTAATTTCAGCAATCAAAGAATCGCCTTTTATCTTTCAGGCTATTGACAGCAATCCAAATGTTCGGAAGGCCATTATACATAAAAACTGTTCAATGTTCTATGAAATAAAGGCAACCCATTTGGAAATCCTCTTCTTTTGGGATAACCGGCAGGAGCCAATTTTATAGTTAAAAAGATTCATTCCTTTTTAGTGATGACATTTTTGTTCGACAGGCATTCAATGCCTGCGTTCAGAATGAATGACAAAACTATTAAATATCCACCATCGGAATTACCTCCGAATGAATACGACTCTGAATGCTGAAACTATCATACAATACAGCTTCTCCAGTATCTGTCGTAAAATACCGCCCTTCAATCAGCACACCATCAACCGTTCGGCAAAGATCTATCTTCAAAAACCCATGTTCGTTGTCGCAATAGTTTTGCAGTTCGACATCATCGAGTAAAAAACTTTTGTCGGGAAATTCAGGATCGTCAGGTTTGGCTAAACTATGCAGACCGGCATAGCCACCACCACCTGCTACGATGAAAGGGACAATTTGGCCACCGGGATAGTATTTATGGAAACGCTGATAGTTATGTACATGCCCGCTAAATACCACATCAGGATAAATGCCAGTTTCGCGAATGGCGCCATCGATCAGCATTTGCATATGTATACTTGAACCGTGATTGGTATCTGCTGAATAAGCCGAATGGTGTAAGCAAACGATGATCGCTTTTTGATTAGACGCAGCAATTTTCAAAGCTTCAATAAACCAGGCCTTCTGGTCCTGTTGAACATTTCCAAACCTCGGCACATTACTGTATAAACCGATAATATCAGCCATTGGCGTTTCTAATACCCAATAGACATTAGGTTGTATATTGGTTTTGCGCCCTGTGTCACCGGCGATTTCAAGCAGCCCCGACTTCTTGCTGCAAAAAACCGACATAAAAGCATCAAGGCTTTGCGGCGGATCAGGTTGAAAAGGATCGATATCTGCATCGTGGTTACCGGCAATAGCAAAAATAGGGCAGGGGTATTTGCGCCAGGCATTGAAGAATTGTCTGTAATATTCAGAGGCCTGACCGTAATTGTATACGATGTCGCCAAGATGAAAAAAGAATTGCGGTGTTTGTGCGTTATGAGCATTGCACTGTTCGGTTAACGCACTGATCACGCGCGACTGGTATTCGGGCGTGCTTAGTTCGCCGGTATCGCCAGCCATCTGGAATGAAAGATGATCGTCATTGATTTCAGGAATCAGCTTATTGATGTTAAGGCGGTATGGGTAAGTTCCGGTAGGAGCAGGCAGCGGTTTAAACTTTTCCTGGTCATCAATAGCTGCTAACTTAAATACCGGCCTCGTGCGCGGATTCCGTTCGTTAGGGATCATTAATTAGGGTGTTTGTTTTGCATTAAAACAAACAAATATAACCAGCCAATGTAAAATAACTATTAAGGCAGCTTAAAGCATCAAAAGTTTAGCCTCTGCCCAATAGCTCATCAACTTTATTACGCTCTGTCTGCAGCTCACGGGCAAGCTTGAGTTCTTTTTCGTGTGCTTTAGCTTTAAAGGTCTTAAAGTCTTCTTCAATCTCTTCGTATAGTTCCGTGCGGTATTTGGCTTCTTTCTTATGTCTTGATGTGGATAGTATTACAACGATCAATGCAACAGCCAACAGACTCACCAGACCAACCATTAAAAGGTTATAACTCGATTTTGTTAATAATATACCGAAGAGGCTGATAGCATCGACACGTTCTTCGGCCTGGGCTGTGGATTGCTGCTGGTCGGCAGCAGTTTTTTTCAGGCTATCGGTCAATTTGGTTTGTAAGGCAAGTTTTGCTTTAGCATCTTTTAATTGTGCACGATTAGCATTTAGGGTATCTATGGCATTTTTCCAAAGCGCCGCCAGTAAAGGCTGCTGATAATGGTAAATTTTCGTTAAAAGGTATTGGTATTGGCCGTTCAGGCTTTTATCAGTTGGCTGGGCAGGTTCGGGCGGGGCGGCGGTTATACCTGCTTTTGACGTATCTGTTGTTTGAACAGGGTTAACAGCTGGCGGGGTGAATTTTCGGTAGTAATGGTGTACCGGCTTTACAAGCGTTGTTTTTACTGGCGTGGTTTCCGCAGGCTTTGTAACAATTGGTTTGGGTGCTTCGGGTTGCTTAGTGGCAGTACTATCCTGTGCATGTAACACACTGGTACTGAAACACAGGCAAAATAAAATAGCAAAAAAACATCCGGAAATGCGCTTTATCATGGTTATAAATTTGGTTCTGTTTTAATTATAAATTAATCAAGTTCCTGAAAATACCCTCTCCATAACTTATACTGATTTTGCCATGCAAAAGATATACTAATTTAGATAAAAATAAAGCCTTAAAATGCAAGGAATATTAAGTATTGATTATAAAATTTGCCGGGGCTGAGTATATTAGGGGCATGAATATAGGCATCATCGGCCTGGGCGATATGGGTAAACTGTACGCAAAGGCTTTTGCAAAGGCAGGATATGCGGTTTCTGGTAGCGATTTGCCCGAAAATCGGGCGAAGCTGGAAGAAGAACTGGAGCCACTTGGCATAAAAATTATTGAGCGCGGCAGCGACGTTGCCCGTTCCAGTGATCTGATCATTTATTCGGTAGAAGCCGAACGTTTGCAGGAAGTAGTAGCGGCTTATGGCCCATCGACAAAATTTGGAGCTATTGTAGCCGGTCAAACCTCTGTTAAACACCCCGAAATAGCTGTCTTCGAAAAATACCTGCCGGCCGATTCACAGATAATCACTTTTCATGCAATGCATGGGCCGGGCTTCGACCCGCAGGGGCAAAAGCTGATCCTGATCCGCCATCGTTCTGGTCTTGCTGCCTATAAACGCATGCTTGAACTGTTCAGCTCCATTGGCAGTGATATTGTTGAAATTGCAGATTTTCATGAACACGATAAGATCGTAGCCGATACCCAGGCGGTTACCCATGTGGGTTTTGAAAGTATGGGAACGGCATGGAAAGAGGCAGGTTTTTTCCCCTGGGAAAATGGCTCATACATTGGTGGCATTGATAACGTGAAAATATTGACTACCCTGCGTATTTTTAGCTACAAGGCCCACGTTTACGCCGGACTGGCCATTTTGAACCCTTATGCACGCCAGCATGTAAAGCGCTATGCGGTTTCTGAGTCGGAATTGTTTAAGCTGATGATCCAGGAAGAAGAAGCGCAATTCAGAGCAAGGCTGTACAGGGCCAGAGATTTTGTTTTTCACGAAAGCCGTAAGCCTATATTGCTGAATGATAAGGTGATGAAAGAGTTCTCGCTATCTCAAAATCACGAACTGCAAAAACCTAATTCGCACCTCAGTATATTAAGTATGGTTGATGCCTGGTATCACCTGGGTGTAAACCCTTATGATAACCTTATTGCCCAAACGCCACCATTCCGATTGCGACTGGGTATAGCCGAATATTTATTCAGAAATGAAGAGTTACTGGAGGAATCGATCGTTACTGCACTTTATGATAAATCTATCCGGGGTGATGATCTGGAGTTCCACTCGGCGGTACGGGAATGGTCGGCCATCATCGGTTACGGCGATATGGAAGGCTATAAAAAGCACTTTAACGAAGTACAAGACTTTTTTAAAGACCGGCTCGAAGAAGGTAAGAAACAAAGTGCGGAGTTGATCAGGCGGTTGATGGAAGAGTAGGGGAAATGCGAAATTCGGAGTTTCAAATGCGGAACGGGGTAAAATGCAGAGTTTTGAATGCAGAAGTTATTAGTTTAATAAAAACCCTTATTTTTGTACTTAAATAAGTACTTAATTTAGTTACATGGAAGTCTTAAATTATACGGAGTTTAGAAAGAACCTTGCTAAAAGCCTGGATATGGTGAATGATGATGCAGAAACATTAATTGTTTCCCGCAGTAAAGGAAAGAATGTCGTGGTCGTGGGACTCGCAGAATATAATTCGATGGTTGAGACTATGCACCTGATGGGAAACGAAGTCAACAGGAAGCGTTTGCAGGAAGCCATCGATGAAATGAATGATGGACAATATTTAGCTCAAAAGCTGATCGAGGATTAAGATGGAATTGGTTTGGCAAACTAAAGCCTGGGAGGATTATTTATACTGGCAACAAATCGATAAAAAAACCTTAGTCCGAATAAATGAGTTGATAAAGAATTGTCTGCGAACACCTTATAAAGGCATTGGTAAGCCAGAAGCATTAAAAGGCAATTTCTCTGGTTGCTGGAGCAGAAGAATAACAGACGAACATCGGCTGGTCTATCAGGTCAAAGAAAATAGGTTGCATATTTTGCAATGCCGATATCATTACGTTTAAAAACAAGAATTGCGAAGTTTTTAAAACTGCGCAAGTCTATGATCCGCCATTGGATTAGGAAACTATCAAATCAATGAGACAACAAAAAGCAAAATCAACCTTTTGCCTGGTTATCTTGGCTTTTCTTTTTTTACTTAATGCGAGCGCTCAGCAAAGCAAAATTCATTATCTATTTGATACCCTTACAAGTTTTGACCAACTGATCAGCAAATTCAAAAATAAAATTGTGTACGTTGATTATTGGGCCACCTGGTGTTCGCCATGCAGGCAGGAATTACGCGATTTGAAAGCAATCAAAAAGTTCGAGAATTTCGCGTTGAAAAATGATATTGTGATCTTGTATGTATGTGTTGATTATGACGGAAGTAAATGGAAATCATTTATTAAAGAAAATCATCTTGTTGGTTATCATATACTTACTAATCTAAAACTCGATACCGATACTAAATCAAAATTCTCCTTTTATGAAAACCGAAGAGGTAAACTTAAAAAGGGTTTCTATATCCCAAGACATCTCATCATCGATCAAAAAGGCATAGTAGCCGATAGCATGGCAGTAGATCGACGGAATCCTAAACTTTACGCCGAATTGAAAAATCTGATTGGAAAACACTGATAATAAAACAAGAATTGCGAAGTTTTAAAAACTTCGCAATTCTATTATCCACTATGCGCCTCGCGCCAACCGCCTTTTACTTCGGCCCGAACAGCGTCCATGGGTAAGCCTTCATATCTCTTAAATATGGACTCATCCATTTATACTCGGGGTGTGCTGCAAAGTAAGGTGCAGCTAAAAAGTCGTCCCCGCTAGGGTGGCCCATATGTGCCCAGAACTGCATTTTTGATGCCAGAGCAGCAGTAGTTACTTTGCCTTGTACTGCCCCCATTGGGTAGTACGGACCTTCGTCCCATTCTTTTGAGCCCATCGGGTCTTTGTCAATATGTCCGTCGATTACACAGCGGTCCAATACATTCTTGTTGGCTAAAGCGTCATAGGTGTCGCCTTCGATGGTTTTGCCGGTTGCTTCATCAAGTTTGCCTCTGTAATCAATAGCCACCAGTTTTTCCATGCGCAATTTACGCGCGTTTGGCGAACTGGTTTTGTTGTTCACATCAAAAGTAGTTTCCTCTTTGATCAGCTTTGGGTCGCTTGGGAAGTTGGACCCTATCATCGCCGTATCTTTTGAACGCCATACCTTAAAGTCTTTTAATCCTAATTCAAGCTTAGCAACTTCATTGGTCTTAGTGTCCCCGATCAGCCAGTCATTGGCATAGCCACCATTATTATCAGTGGTCATTATCTTTACAAATTCGTCTATGCTATTGGCGTATTGAGCGGCTTTACGGGCACGAGAGAATTCAGGCGCTTTAGTAGTGTCAAAGCCCTTGAATTGGGTGATCGTAGTTTCTGTTATCAGGATCCCGCTGCTGCTGATCACAAAGTCGTCACCACTATGTATAAATCCCGGCGCGCAATCCATAATAAAATGGTTGCCTTTTGCGGGTTTTATATCAGCTATAACATTCCAGCGTTCACCCTCAATGTAGTCGGTCCAGTTGTTATGGGCGATCACAATTTTGCCGTCTTTCGTATACTTTCCTGTAGCAATAAATGCGCTGCAATTGCCCGGGGCTTTATTATCACCGCTACCTGGTTTTTCTTTATTCATTAAAGTTGGCAGGTAGTATGACGACAGGTCGATATTGGCATTCAACACCACAAGGTCGAGTGAATCATATTTGTAACCTTTGGCCTTTAAGCCCTCGGCCATACCAATCAATTCCTGCTGGTACTCGGTATCGATCTTATTCCACATAAACCTGCCGGCAGCTGCCTTATACCATGCCCAATCTTTTTTAGTGGTATGTGGCAGGTAAAATTGAAAAACCTTAACCAGTGTATCTATTTCTTTTGCTACCAGATAACCGTGCTGGTAACCCACATCATGGGGCGAACCTTCAAGGTGTACATAGATCCAGCCATTTTTATCCTCGCGGCTCGAACCGGCGAGCGGGTCATGTGGTTTTTGTTTACAGCTGAAAATAGTAACTGCTATTACAGCTAGTGCTATTGTTTTAAGGGCGGTTTTCATCGTTTTGAGTTTCGGATGGCTCAATATATAAAAAATCTTTCATTCTGGTGTTATAAGCCTTATCAGCGCTGTTATTTTACTTATTGATATGAATGCAATTCCTTTTCTTTCAATATTCCCGGTAAAATAGGTTCGATACCATGGTTTGTCAATTATTTTCGCTTGTTTTTGGATCGATTTAATTTTTATATTTGGTTATCAACCAACAGATTATCACAAAACCTTAAACACATGAAAGTATTTATCACCATTTTAATTTTGGCGGGCTTTGTCGGCCTGCTCAATGCCTGTAATTTAAGCCAGGAAAAAGGAACAACCACTAATGCCGTTTCCAAAGACAGCCTGCTTAGCCGGGGTAAATACCTGGTAACCGTTATGGGCTGTAATGATTGTCATTCACCCAAGAAAATGGGTCCGCAGGGTCCATTTTTGGATACTGCGCTATTATTGTCGGGTTACCCGGCAGGCGAACCCCTGCCAGCAGCTACTCCCGAGCAACAAAAGAAGGGTCAGGTGGTATTTACGCCTGATCTTACAGCAGCATCGGGTCCATGGGGCGTCTCCTATGCCGCAAATATTACCAGCGATGCAACTGGTATAGGCAACTGGACTGTCGAACAGTTTAGAAATGCCCTGCGTACCGGCAGGTTCATGGGCTTAAAAGAAGAGCGTATGATGGTTCCCCCAATGCCATGGCAAGATTTTCGTAATTTAACAGATGCCGATATTGAGGCGGTATTTGTTTATCTGAAATCAACCAAACCAGTAAAGAATGTAGTGCCGGGATACCAGCCGCCAGTTAAGTAAAACCTTTGAGTCAAAAAATTATAAAGCAAAAGTATGTAAGACGCAGGAAACTGCGTCTTTTTTTTTGGAGCAATAAGCGGCATAAGAGTGCTTTTTGATTTTTTTCTTGTTTTGCCAGGTAAGCAGTTTTTATTATTTTTAATTGTCGGTACAGTTTGTTTACCGCCTTTTAAATTATACTGTTATGATCGCAAAAAAATGGAAAAGGTATTGGGGCGAGGATCAGGATCGCAGGATATCCGCTGGCGTTAAACAATTAATGCCTGCAGCTGGTGTTTTTTTCAAAGGCTTCATTTGTTTGTTTTTTGTTTTTTGCATCTGCACCAATGTTGTTGCGCAAAAGGCTTTAAAGATCACCCGGATGCGTAAAGTAACTTTTGATACCTATAATAAGGTTTGGTCGCCC
>CAIPDP010000176.1 GCA_903863845.1 uncultured Mucilaginibacter sp.
TGAAGCGATAACCTCGGCCGAACGAATTCGCAAATCCTTATAAACAGAGCCCTGTACGATCGGAAACAGGGTTTGGCTGTATCCATATTTAGGTTCGGTACTGTCAAACCGGTCGCAACAGCGTTTGAGCCAGCGATGCGTCATTTCGATCGACTTGCGCGCATAACCATATTCGCAGGGATATGGCGTGCATTCATCCAGCGTCATCATGATATCTGCACCGATGATGCGCTGAGTGTCCATCACGTTTTCGGGCGTGAACAGGTGTTTCGATCCGTCGATATGGGAGCGAAAAGTAACACCCTCCTCTTTGATCTTCCTCACCCCGGTAAGCGAATAAACCTGATAACCTCCGCTGTCCGTTAAAATTGGCTTATCCCAGCCAATGAATTTGTGTAATCCTCCGGCTTTTTCAAGCGTATTCAGTCCTGGTCGTAAATACAGGTGATAGGTGTTGCCTAAAATGATCTGGGCCTCAATATCGTCCTTTAGTTCACGCTGATGTACCGCTTTAACGGTGCCTGCCGTACCTACCGGCATAAAAATTGGCGTTTGTACCGTGCCGTGATCGGTAATGATCTCACCTGCACGGGCTTTGGATAACGGATCGAGGGCTTTTAAACTGAACTTCATTATGAGGCGACAAAAGTACTCATTTGTTGTAAGGTTGGAAAGCTGAAATGATGTTGCGCTAATTACCACTTACATTTATCAACATTACAGGCCCTTAACCTTACAACTTTTCAACCATCCCCAATATTCCCATTGATTTTTAACAACTTTGAACCTGATAAACTCGAAGATTTGGAAGCATATTTACCCTGGGCCCTTTTAGCAATATTCATAGCCTGTTTTATTGCTCAATTGTACTATTTGCTTTATTATCACCGCCGGCTTACCGTATATGCACCCGACGGCGAGCCGGGGCAGGGCAATATCCCTGTCTCTGTTATCATCAGTGCACGAAACGAAGAGCAGAATCTTAAAAATAATCTCCCATCGATCTTAGAACAAGATTATCCAGATTTTGAGGTGGTCGTAGTGAATGATTGTTCGCTCGATGAAACCGAAGAGGTTTTAAAAGAAATAGCAGCCCGTTATCCGCGATTGAAAATTGTACAGGTTACAGAGAATGATCGCTTTAAAACCGGAAAGAAGTTTGCACTTACAATGGGTATCAAAGCAGCTAAATACGAACATCTTTTATTTACTGATGCCGATTGCCGGCCTGCATCCGCGAACTGGATCGCAAGGATGGCGGCTAATTTTACGGGCGATACCGAGATCGTACTTGGCTATTCACCTTATGAGCGTACCGGGGGCCTGTTGAATAACTTTATCCGGTTTGAAACAGTGCGTACAGCTATCTACTACCTGTCGGCTGCTTTAGCTGGCAACCCTTATATGGGTATCGGGCGAAACCTGGCTTATACCAAGACGCTGTTTTTTAAAAATAAGGGCTTTGCTTCGCATATGCATGTGATGTCGGGCGATGACGATCTGTTTGTAAACGAGAATGCCACAGCAGCTAATACCACAATCGTCATTCACCCTGAGGCTTTTACCTACAGCCCGGCCAAAGCCAGCGTTGGGGCATTGTATCGTCAAAAACGCAGACATATGGGCGTAGGGAAAATGTACAAAAACAAACATCGTCGTATGTTAAGTTTCGATGCACTGACGGGATTCTTTTTTTATATCTTTTTCGTGCTATCTGTTTTGTTTAGTCCTTACCTGTTTGTGGCATTAGGATTGCTGCTTTTAAGAACAATAACCCAGTTAATATTATACTACAGGATATTCAGGAAACTTGACGGCAAAAATTTAATCTGGTATTTACCGGTCTTTGACCTTGTTTATTATGTTTATTTGAATATTTTTGGCTTGATAGGTACATTTATAAAAACTACTCAGTGGAAATAAACGCAAATTTTACA
>CAIPDP010000177.1 GCA_903863845.1 uncultured Mucilaginibacter sp.
ACCAAAACCTCATCACCGCAAACATCGTAATCGTAGCCGGCGGGCGGCACAGGCCGCATCCGGGCGGTGGCGATTTTCAGCGGCGTGTCATTGCCCAGATGATAGAGTTCACTTCTTCTTCCGATGCATAGGCAAAAACAACGATCACCATCAGCTCGCCAGTTGATGAGGTACGAATAATGAGGTTGCGCAAGGCCCCTTCATGTTGTTTTAAGTTATAAAAACTTATGCCCTGTTTTTTGGCGAAATCGCGGATGCTGTTACGCAATTCGTTGGAAGGATCTGACTGCAAATAACAATGATCTACGTCCAGTATCTTATCAAACCTGCCTGGTATATGAAAACCGAGGGCATCCATATTGGGAGCGTCCTCAGTGCGGTTTTCACCTTCATTCAGCCAGCGTTTGTTAGAGAATGTATATTCAAGTTTATTGCGGTAATACCGGTCGGCAGGCGAAGCAAGGATAGGCAATATACCGCTCACATCTATTTTAGCCAAATGCGTGAAAGCGCCCTCAACCGTTTTTTGTTTGAACTGCAATTGTGCGTCATAGCTCATATGTTGCCATTTGCAGCCACCACAAGTACCAAAATGTTCGCAAAACGGACTGGTTCGAAATTCCGATGCCTTTTTTAGCTCCGCGATCTTTCCTTCAGCAAAATTTTTCTTTTTCCGGTAAACCCTGACATCGGCTATATCACCCGGTACAGCTTTTTCGACAAACAAAACAAGGTCATTGGCTTTACCCACGCCCTTGCCTTCTTCAGCGATATCAATAATACTTACATTCTCGAACAGGAGATCAATCGGCGCCTTCTTTTTCATGCGGCAGCAAAGGTAAGGATTTTAGGCATTTTGCTTCGCTGTCATTTCGCTTCGCTGTCATTTGTCATTTTGCTGCGCTGTAATTGGTATTTGTCGCGAATTCTAATTCCTAATGTCTAATGACGCGGAGCAAATGACCCAATCACCCAATGACGCGAAGCCATTGACCCAATGATCCAATGACAGCACAGCAAATGACTCAATGACCCAATGACAGCGAAGCAAATGCCCCAAAGACGCGAAGCTAATGACTAAATAAAAAGATTCAAAACCGACTGCCAGAATTCATCATCGGTAAGGTTGATCTCTTCTATCTCAAACTGTTCGTCGATCTGTTCGGTGATTTCAATTAACTCGCGGCTCATGGGGTGATTTGTTTGTTTAAAATCTAAAGTAATAGTATTTATACTAAAAACCAAATTGGTATATAGATTGTTTTAAATTTTAACAATAAAATGATAAGTGCTTAACAGGTACAGGTTTTTATTTGCCGGGGTGTTGAATACAGCTAAGCAACAACAAATGATTTGCTGTGATGTGGACAGCGATAAGGTTTGATTTATGTGTTATTTTGATCAATCATTGTGCACTAGAATTTGACAGAGCAGGCGCAATAGATCGGGGTATTGGTTTAGAAACATCAAAATACCAGCAACCACCAACGATACAGAAGCAGTTGCCGAGAGTGATGGTGAAAAACTGGTCGTCCATTAAAACCTGCGTACCAGCATCGAGTAAGCATAGCGTGCATGTAATAGCGAGGCCGGTAGCAGCAGCAACACTTCTAACCCAAATATCTTCCCTGAAAAAATTACTTGTGGTTTCTGTAAATACCCAAAAGAGTACCCAAAGCGGACTTGTCAGTACCAGTTCAAGGAATAGTATGAGCGGGTAACCGGGTAGCCAGTTTAATTTTGAAGTATCGCCATCGTCGTTATAAAATTGTAGTATAGCAGCTATACCTGGTGATACTGTTGCACTCGATAGCCATACTTTAAGCGTGTATCGTAATATTTGTCTTTTCATAGCAGAAAAAAAGGGCGGAATTTGAACTCCGCCCTTTGAAAAGGTTTAGTGTTTATCCCAGTTGATCTTTCGCGAAGAATACATCAATGCCGCTATGATGACAAACAATGCAATACTTCCGATGAGCAATGCAAGGTCTTCTAACTGGATGATAACATAGATGAACGCGTAAAAAAGACTAAGTATAAAGGCAAAGATGCTTGCTGCCTTTCGGTTTTTGAGCACTGAAGCCAGGAACACGGCAATAAGCATCACGGTAGCGCCTGAGGCGACAAGGTAAGCCCAGTTATACCCGATCTGCTCTGAAAAAGACAACAACAAGGTATAATATATAACCATAGCTGCGCCGATCAGGATGTAGTTAAAGGCGTGTACCTTTTGTTTACCGATCATTTCGGTGAAAAATAGTGACACGAAAGTAAGCAGGATGATAAGGATGGCGTACTTACTGGTACGTGTAGTTTGCTGGTATTGATCTACCGGCAGCATCAGTTTCAGCCCGAATATTGCATCATCGGTTTTTTTGGAATTGCTGATCAAACCAAGGTCGTGCACCCATTGCTGTGGGAATGGCCTGTTATAATACAGCATGCGCCATTTAGCATTAAATCCTTCGTGATTGACAACACGGGTATCCGGCAGAAAACGCCCGTCGAAACTCGGATCGGGCCAGTTGCCCTTAAGTTCTACGTCTGTAGTTTTACCCAGATGGAGGAAATGGAGTTCCTGACTGCCTTTCAGATCAAGGTTAAAACTAAAGGAGATGGGTCCGTCGTACTTGTTATATAGATTAACAGGCACCTGCAGACCGTTAGGAAAAAGGCCCTCTCCGGCTATAGGAGTTGCAGCTAAAGTTTGACCAGCTATGCTTACCTGCGGATTTGTTTTCAGCCCCTTCAGGTCGCTGATACTGAATACCAGATAGGCTTTTTCGGGCATCAGCTTACCGGGATCTACTGAAAGCGAGCTTAGGTCGGCTTTTGTGAAATTACCTGACACATTAAGGCTACTGGTATATACCGGCACCTTGTAGATGCCCCGATAAAGTATTTCTGTGTATACATTGCCTTTAAAATGCAGATCGTTTGGCAGAATGAATAGATTTTCAATTACCTCCCCGGTGCTTTTTTTGCCCGTATCGTCGGTTTCTGTGGTTTGCTCGCGGTAGGGGATCACCAATACCGGCCCCTGTACAAGCTGATCGCCGGAATATTGGTCGGACACCTTTTTAATGGCTTCTTCCTGCCGGCTGGCGCGTTCGTTGATCAGCCCGTCGACGAGTGCCTGCGGTATCAGTAAAACCAGGATCAAAACGGCGATAAAGCCGAGCTTAACCGTTACTGACTCCTTGAGCCAGTGCATAAAGCCCTGCGATTGTTGTGGTTGTTCTTCAGTTGTCATTTTTTGTTTAAGTAAAAGTACTTTGAAATACAAAGTAAATGCATAAAAAAAATATTAAGTTGATTTCTGTTGTTTGATCAGTTGTTCCAATGCATCAAGATGATCTTTAAATGCTTTCTTGCCTTTATCGGTTGCTTCATAATTGGTATTGGGTTTTCGGCCCAGAAAACTCTTATGCACCAGGATATATTCTTCTTTCTCCAATCCCTTCAGGTGCGAAGCCAGGTTGCCGTCGGTGATGTTCAGCAGTTCTTTAAGCGAATTAAAATCGTACCGGCTATTGACCGATAATACACTCATGATCTGCAACCTAACCCGGTTCTCAAATGCCTTATCAAGTTTATCAAAAGCTATCTTCACTTATCGTATTTTAAGTAAATGCGGGCGCCGTATATAATATGCAGTACACCAAAACCAATGGCCCAAAATAATAAACCATGGCCGGGTAAACAAGCGGCAATTAGTCCAATTAAAATCTCCAGCAAACCCAGGTATTTTACGTCGGCAAATGTATAATTACTGGCGCTAACCAATGCTATTCCATAAAAGATCAGCGAAACTGCCGAAATGAAACCATAATGATGGTGAAATATAAAAATCGATATCAATGCACCCCCAGCTAAAAGCGGTACCACCATATGAAATAACAGCGACTGGCTGATCGACCCCCATATAGGCACTTCTTTTAGTTTTGCCTGACGCATGCTAAGAACAATGGCCGTTGAAATTGAAGCTATAAGCACCAAAACAGCGATCAGTATCAATTTTACGATCAGATTTGAATAATCGCTCAACTCGATCTCAACTGGACCGAATCGGTGCCTTTGTGTTAGCGCCTCGGGTAAGCTACGTAACAATGCATATTCAGGATCATCGTTAATTACTTTATAGGCCACTCCTGCACCTAATAAGGCGTACACTCCTGCCAGTATGCCCGAGAAACCACTGAGCGATATAAATTTCGATGAGCGTTCCATGATGTTGCGTATGGACGCCAGCTCATTTTCGAGTTCTTTTTCTTCCATCTAAAAGCACTTTGATTTTCAAAGTAAATAATTATATATTTGATATCAAAATTAATCCACAAAAAAATGTCACGTTATAAGATCCTGCTCATCCTCACCGCTGCTTTGATTGGCTTTTTATCAAGTCGTTTTGTAGTTGGCTGGTATACTATCATCCCCTGGATGGTGGGTACCCTAATCGTAGGTTACCTGGCAGCTAAAAGGCGGGAGGCGCTCCTCAACGGTGCCTTGTTTGGTTACATGATCTTTGTAGTTTATATGCCCTCGGTTTACCAGGGAGCCAGCGATACCAAAAGTATCCTTATGTTCATCGGTTTTGTAATGGCTTTTAGTCTTATTGGTGCCATAGCGGGTGTTGTTGGTGGTTTTTTGGGGAATTTGATCAGGGGAAAGGTGTCCTGATAGCTATCGGGGAGGTGAAAGGAAAAAGGATAGAAGGATAAAGGCGAAAGGATTAAGGTGAAAGGATAAAGGAGCAAGGAGCAAAGAAAATAGTAACTTCTGATGAACTGGTAGTGCTCAATTATTAGTTAATCGGTGATCAGTTAACCAGTCCCTAATGCCTAATGTCCAATGCCTAATCCCCAACCAAAATCCCTAACTTTGCCCATTCAATAACCTCACACCATGTACAACACATTAAAACCAGTCCTGGAGCAGGAGCTTGCTGCCATAGAAGAAGCAGGTTTATTCAAACGTGAACGTATCATTACTTCACGGCAAAGTGCAGATATTACTATACAGGGCGGTGCCCATGTAATTAATTTCTGTGCGAACAACTACCTTGGTTTATCCAGTCACCCGCGGGTGGTCGCTGCAGCAAAGGAAACCCTGGATACACATGGCTACGGCATGTCGTCGGTTCGATTCATCTGTGGGACGCAGGACATTCATAAACAACTTGAAGCTAAGCTTTCTGAATTTCTGGGTACCGAAGATACTATTTTGTACGCAGCAGCTTTTGACGCTAATGGTGGTGTTTTTGAGCCACTTTTCAACGAACAGGATGCTATAATTTCTGACGAGCTAAACCATGCTTCCATCATTGATGGTGTTCGCCTTTGCAAGGCGCAGCGGCAACGTTATAAGCACGACGATATGGCCGACCTGGAGGAAAAACTACAAATTACCCAGGGCTGCCGCCACCGTATCATCGTAACAGATGGTGCATTTAGTATGGATGGTACTATTGCCCAACTGGATAAAATTTGTGCATTGGCCGAAAAATACAATTCGCTGGTGATGATCGATGAGAGCCATTGTTCGGGCTTTATGGGTAAAACAGGTCGCGGTACGCACGAACATCATGGTGTTATTGACAAGATCGATATCATAACCGGCACGCTGGGTAAGGCGCTTGGCGGAGCATCTGGCGGTTTTACTTCCGGCAAAAAAGAGATCATCGATATGCTGCGCCAGCGTTCAAGACCCTACCTGTTCAGCAATACGCTTGCACCTTCAATTACAGGCGCTTCCATCGCAGTGCTTAATCTACTGAGTGAAACGACCGAACTCCGCGACAAGCTGGAGCGTAATACTCAGTATTTCCGCAGCAAAATGACTGAAGCAGGTTTCGACATCAGGCCGGGCGTACACCCTATAGTGCCTGTAATGTTGTATGATGCCAAACTCTCGCAGGAATTTGCAGCCAAAATGCTGGAAGAGGGTATTTATGTTATTGGGTTTTATTATCCCGTGGTGCCGCAAGGCAAGGCAAGGATCAGGGTACAAATATCTGCCGGACACGAAATGGAACATCTGGATAAAGCTATTGCAGCGTTTACGAAAGTTGGTAAGGAATTGGGGGTTATTAAATAGGCGTTCGGTAGAAATTTATTATACGTATAAATTTGTTATATTTGTACGTATAAAACAATAGCTATGGAAAATACAAAGTTGACATTGAGTGTTGATAAAGGCACGATAATGCTGGCTAAAGAAATTGCGTCATCTAATCGTATCAGTGTATCCAAATTGTTTAAAACATTGATTAATGAAGTGGCGGAGAGAAAGCAGCAAGAGGAGTTGAAAATGAAGCCATTGACTGAATATCCGGAATGGATGCAAAATTTGATCATTGCCAGTGAACCGACCCCCGACTTCGACCACAAAGTTTTATATCATAAACGCCTCGATGAAAAATTTGGCCTATGATATTATTTGTTGATTCGGACGTTCTGCTGGATACTATATTGATCAGACAGCCTTATTTTATAGAAAGTGCCGCATTAATGGAATTGGCGGATGATATTAATTTTACACTTTGTACATCGGTACATGGTTTATTAAATATTCACTACGCAGCAAAAAGGGTTTTTGGTGAAACACTTGCAAGGCAAGCCATAAGTGTACTGACAAAGAAATTAAAAATAGTACCTGAAGATGTACATATTGTTGAGCAGGCAGTTAATTCAAATTTCAGCGATTTTGAAGATGCAGTTCAATATTATGCTGCGGTAAGTGCCAAAGCCGAAGTTATTATTACACGAAACGCAAAAGACTATAAACAAGCAAGTATCCCGGTTTTAACAGCCGGTCAATTTTTAAAGACACTATAATGCAGGATACCATTAACCAATATATCGCCGAGATCAATGCTGCAAGCCCGGCAAATGCTGATGAATTGGAAACCTTCCGTATCAAATACCTGGGTACAAAGGGTATCATCAAGGATCTTTTCGAACAGTTTAAAAGCGTAAGCGCTGAAGAAAAGCGGGTATTGGGCAAGGTTTTAAACGAATTTAAGCAAACCGCCGAAGCCAAATTCAACCAATTAAAAGAGACTTTAGACTCAGGTCTCAAGACTCAGGACTCAAATCAAGACCTAACCCTGCCAGGTGATGGCTTCGCCCTGGGATCGCGTCATCCTTTATCATTAACCCGCATCGAGATCGTTGATATTTTCAAGCGTCTGGGTTTCGTGGTGGCTGAAGGTCCGGAGATTGAAGACGACTGGCATAACTTTTCTGCACTTAACTTCCCGGAAGAGCACCCGGCCCGCGATATGCAGGATACTTTCTTTATCAAGAAAAATAGCGGTCAGGATGACATTGCCCTGCGCACCCATACTTCATCGGTACAGGTACGTATGATGGAAAATGGCAAGCCACCTTTCCGTGCTATTATGCCTGGTAGGGTTTACCGTAACGAGGCTATTTCAGCACGGGCACATTGCTTCTTTCACCAGGTTGAAGGCTTGTATGTTGACGAAAATGTGAGCTTCGCAGATCTGAAACAAACGCTTTACCACTTTGTTCAGGAGCTTTATGGCGAAGGTACCAAAGTACGTTTCCGCCCTTCGTATTTTCCATTTACTGAACCATCGGCCGAAATGGACGTAAGCTGTACTATTTGCGGTGGTTCGGGATGCAATATGTGCAAGTATAGCGGTTGGGTGGAGATATTGGGCTGCGGCATGGTTGATCCGAATGTATTGGAGAATTGCGGAATAGACAGCAAAAAATACACGGGTTTTGCCTTTGGCATGGGTATAGAAAGAATAACCAATTTAAAATATGTGATACGCGATCTGCGTTTATTCTCTGAGAACGATGTACGTTTTCTGCAGCAATTTAAAACAGAGATCATATGACCCGCAAACTATGCATGCTGGCCCTTCTTACGCTTGTCTATTTCTCATGCGGCAAGAGCGGAGATTTGGTGCCAAATGTTGCAGTTAGTTTTGAAGCCGCCGTCAATGATCCCCGCCTGACAGCCTTGCATAGCCCTGGTGGTGCTGTAATTATACAAGGTTATGGTGTAGCCGGAATCATCCTGTATCGTGAAGCTGATCTTACCTATGCGGCTTACGATGCCTGCAGTAGCTATAATCCGGCTGCACGCTGTGCTGTAGTGCTCGACAACAATACACTCACTTGTACCGACCCCTGCAGCGGCTCTAAGTTTTCTCTGATTGACGGTACACCCGTAAAAGCACCGGCAACCCGTTCCTTGCGTGCCTATAGTGTAAATGTGAGTAATTTTGAGATATTTGTATCAAACTGATACATGGAAGCCGATAAGATCAAAGAAAGCATCAAACGTGCCGCACAGGAACTATTCCGGAAATTCGGGTATCATAAAACCAGCGTTAACGAAATAGCCAAACGCGCTAAAATTGCTAAAGCTACTATCTATAAATACTTCGACAGCAAGGAATCAGTTTTACATGCACTTTTGATGGACTATATACGTGTCAACGTGGATGAGTTGGTGCATGTTAATACCAACGAGATCGACGAAGAAAGGCAGCTCAATAACCTTATCATGAAAACCTGCCGGTTGAGCTATACGGTTTGCAATGAGTTTATTGGCTGGGACTTTATCCGTGAATCAGCTAACTCACAGGAGTTTTTGCGCAATCTTTCAAACGAACTGGAGGATCTTCTCGTGAGTTCGTTTATGCACCTGGGCGGTATCCGAAAAACCGAAAATTATGCACAAAGGATTCGTTTTCTGATCAAGTGCAGTAAAAGCATTGTCTTCAGTTTTGCTTTTACTTCCGTCAGTGACTCCGATGTCCGCAAGAATTTTGTTTCTTTTCAGAAAGAGATCCTACCGTATTTGGTTAAAGCAGCTTTGACGGTTTGATCGGTGCCGTCAATAGGCCAGCTCCTTAGCAGGCGCTGCCTGTATATCATTGTACCTTGCACTGAAGAAACTTTCTACTGCTATTGTTGCTCATCTGTTTCGATTGCGACAATTTTAAAAGCCTTTTTACCATCCGGAGTTGTTGTCTCCTGGTAATAGATACCATCATCAGATACAAACAACAACTGTCCATTTAGCTTAACCTTGCGGCTGTCGGCGGGCAGGCTTAACGTGATATCTCCAACTTTAGGGATAACTGCATCAGCACCGGTACCGCCATTCGTATTTAGCTCGCCGTCTTTACCTGCTACCTGATAAGCGGTTGTGCCATCATCTTTTGTTATTGGTTGGTAGTAAACGCCATTCAACTCGTAATACTGTTGTCCATCAATTACGATAGATTGTGCTTTGGCGGGCAATTTGTTCACTTGCGCGCCTATCGGTGGTTCCACTACAGTGTACTCTTCGTTGTTGTATTGATAAAAAAGGCCATCGCTATAATAAAAATTTGCACCACCCCACCAGAAAGGATAATAGCCCCATGGTAAATAACCGAAGCTAAGGCCTAACCAGGGATAGTATAAGCTGCCATAATATCCATGTGAATAAAAGAATCCACCATGATTTCCCCAACCATAAGTCCGGGCATAAACACCACCTGCAGCATAACTGTGACCATAGCCCCTCGCTGCAACCGCATGGGTTCCTCCGGCATTTACCGAGCGAACATAACCCCGTGGCACCACCGCCGAATTACGCACACCAACTGAGGGCCTTGCTGAAAAATTGTGACCAGCTGAAACACTACCTCGCGCAACTGAAATACCACCACCCCGTGAAACGGAGACACCGCCGCCGCTGCCACCGCCGCCGCTGCCACCACGACTGCTGCCGCCGCCACCGCTACGACCACCACCGGAATGGCCTCCGCGTTGTGCAAAAGATGGTAAAGAGATGATAACACACAAAACTGTGGTAAAGCCTGCATGTGTTAAATATTTAATGATCGATTTCATTTTATTTTCGGAATTATAAGAATTAAGCAAAATGTTAGCTATTTAACCAATTGCTATCAGCCTGGCATTCGGCTATTGTGAGATAACGTTTTAGTTTGCTTTTTATTGGTTATATAAATATACGAAATACTGTGCCATAGTACTGGGGTATTGAATATTTCTGACGAATAAGTATGCTTTATGACATAAACCGACGCAATGCAGCGTAATTTGTAGAACAGGTCTGTAAACCTGATAGTGGTGCTGGAATTTTTTTCAGGCGGGGATGGCAGCTGTTGAATGCCATTTTCTTTTCTTATTTTCTTCAAAAAATCGGTAATTTTAATTAACCGATCATGAACCATTCTACAATTGTTGTCATCGGCAGCACGAATACTGATATGGTAATCCGTGCGCCGCATTTACCCTTGCCCGGAGAGACACTTTTGGGTAGTAACTTTTTTATGAATCCCGGCGGCAAAGGGGCCAACCAGGCTGTTGCTGCCAAACGACTGGGTGGTAATGTTATCTTTATCGCAAAGACCGGTAACGATGTTTTTGGCGAAACTGCCTTAAAACAATTCAGGATGGAAGGCATAATTACAGATTACATGAGCAGAGATGTTCAAAATCCTTCGGGCGTTGCGTTGATCACCCTTGATGAAAATGCCGAAAATACGATCGTAGTTGCTCCTGGCGCAAACAGTAAACTTCTGCCCGAAGATATTTTACCTGCCGAAACACAGATCAATAGAGAGGCTGTAGTTTTAATACAGCTCGAGATTCCCTTAGAAACCGTGAAGTTTGCCGCATCGTTAGCTGCAATGGGTGGTTCAATGCTCATCCTGAATCCGGCCCCGGCCTGTATTTTGCCGGATGAATTGCTAAAACTGGTGAGTGTCATCACACCAAATGAAACCGAAGCAGAAATGCTTAGCGGGCAAGTAATTACTGATTTAGACGGCGTTCGGTCGGCAGCACTTGCGATCCGCGCCCGGGGCGTTAAAACGGTTATCATAACGCTTGGATCCAAAGGTGCCTGGATTAGCAACGCCGATATTGAATTATTGGTGGAGGCTCCTATAGTTGAAGCCATAGATACTACAGCTGCCGGGGATGTGTTCAATGGCGCGCTGGCAGTTGCTCTGAGTGAAGGGCGACCGCTTGAAGATGCGGTTGCTTTTAGCTGCCGGGCTGCTGCGATAAGTGTTACGCGCCTGGGGGCGCAGGCAGCAGCGCCCTATCGTAATGAAATTAAAAACAAGCCATTGAAACCTTCATAGATCAGATTTATGTATATTGTTCACACCTATCCGCTTGCAGTCCTGTTTTGTATCGTTACCATGCTTTGCTGGGGCTCGTGGGCTAATACGCAAAAGCTGGCAGGTAAAACCCTCCGTTTCGAGCTGTTTTATTGGGATTATGTTATCGGAATTTTGTTGTTTTCGGTGGTTTCGGCATTGACCCTTGGCAGCATAGGAACTGAAGGACGCAGCTTCATTGCCGATTTGCAACAAGCCTCGGGAAATAATATCCTGAGCGCTCTGATCGGCGGTGTTGTGTTCAATGCAGCTAATATTCTTTTTTCAGCTGCAATTGCAATCGCCGGAATGGCGGTTGCGTTCCCGGTTGGGATTGGTTTGGCACTGATCCTGGGCGTGCTTATTAATTATTTCGCAGCCCAAAAAGGCGACCCGCTGTTTTTGTTTGTCGGAGTAGCCTTTATCACTATAGCTATCATTCTTAATGCCCTGGCCTACCTGCGGGCAGGAGGGTCCGGAAAAAAGGTGTCGCCAAGGGGCGTAATCATTTCATTGATAGCTGGTTTGCTGATGTCTTTCTTCTACCGTTTTATTGCCGGGGCAATGGATCTTCAGAATTTTGTTCATCCGGCAGCAGGAAAAATGACCCCCTATACTGCTGTATTTGTTTTTTCGGCAGGCATCTTTCTTTCCAATTTTCTATTTAATACCCTGCTGATGAAAAAGCCCATTGATGGGCCGGCGGTTAACTATAAGCAATATTTTTCCTATCGATTTCCCACCCATCTGGTAGGTGTATTAGGGGGTTTAATATGGGGCTTGGGTAATTCACTTAACCTTGTGGCTGCGGGTAAGGCTGGTCCCGCAATTTCATACGGACTGGGCCAGGGCGCAACATTAGTGGCCGCTCTATGGGGTGTTTTTGTTTGGCGTGAATTTGCTAATGCTCCAAAAGGTGTAAATGTCCGTTTAGCTGGAATGTTCATATGCTTCGTAGCCGGACTTGCTTGTATTATTTATGCTGGTTCGTAGTTCTTGTTAGTTCATGGTTCATGGAGGATAGTTCATGGTTCATGGACGATAGTCCATAGTCAATAGTCGATAGTCCATAGATACCTAGGGTGCAATACTTAATACCTGATATCCAATACCTGATACCCAATACCCAATACCAATACCCCCTGATCAATCCCTATACAAAACAGTTTTCTTCCTTAAGCTACTTTCGATAGCCAACTCGATGATGCGAATCGTGGTACGTGCCTGTTCCGGTTTTACGATCAGCTCTTTTTCGCCCAGTATCGCCTCGCGAACATTGCTGAACAGGTCCTGGTAGCGACCGGGTTCGCTTGGGATTATTTCGATGACGGTTTTACCGTTCTTTTCGTAAGTAACATGCCCCCAGATGCTTTCCGGCTCTAAGCCCCATCCCGGTTCGTTTGGTGTGCGACCGGCTTTGAGTGCTTCTTCCTGCACATCCATGCCATATTTGATAAAAGTACCATTATAGCCATAAGCCGTGTAAACGGGGCCGGCTTCTTTTACCAACATCCCGCCTTTGAGCGTTACTTTTAATCCCGGATACCATAATATAAGTTCGAAATTATCTTCCACATCCAATCCACCCGGGCGTTGGGTGATCAAAAAACAGGTGATTTCTGTTGGTTTGCCAAAAAGATCCAGCGTAGAATCTATCAGGTGGGCACCAAGATCATAGAATGTTCCTGATCCGGGCAGCGGCTTTTCACGCCAGGCCTCCGGCCGCAGGTTAAGACGATAACGATCGTAATGCACCTCCATTTCTACAAGCGTACCTAATCGGCCACTGTTCAGCACTTTTTTCACTGTATTGTGGCCGCTGTCAAAACGCCGGTTATGATGCACGCTCAATACCAGGTCCTGCTTTTTAGCCAATGCAATCAATTCGTCCGCTTCGGGGCTGGTAACTGTGAAAGGTTTTTCAACCAATACATGCTTACCAGCCAGCAAAGCTTTTTTTGTCCATTCAAAATGTGATGTGTTTGGTGAGCCCACCAGCACCAGATCAATATCTTCATCAGCTATGATCTCGTCGGCTTTGCTTACGATCGCAGCATCCGGGTAAATGGATGTAGCAAGCTGTGCCCTACCGGGATCAGAAGTGCTGATCATAGCCAGCTTAAAGCCCGGGTCGGCTTCAATAAAAGGGGCAAAAAATGTTTGCCCCGAATTACCGAAACCTATTAGTCCGGTATTTAATATTTTTTTCATGTTGTTTTCGTCACGGAAACCTGAATCGTTATTCAGGCAACTCCTTCAAATAAATATCCCGGTAATAAACGTGTGTACCGTGTGCCTGCAATTCGATCTGTTCTTTAGGGAAGATAGGTATTTTGCGGTCCCAGTAATTATCCAGCACAACATTGTCAACTACCAGTACGCCGTTAAAATAAACCGTCACCTTATCATCTTTCATAATAATATGGAAGCTGTTCCATTCGCCGATAGCGTTATCAGCCAGTTTCAAAGGCTTGCTTTCATGTGCCTGGTTATTGTATAAGCCGCCTGAACCAACCTGTGCACCCACATCCACCCGCGAAGTATCCCAAATTTGAACCTGTGGCGAACCCCTCAGATAAATACCGGCATCGCCTTTCGGCTCTATCTTCCAATCGACATACATATCGAAATTACGGTATTGTTTTACCGTACAAATATTGTCGCCATCACCGCTAAAATTGAGCACACTATCTTTTACGTACCAGCCTTTTCGCATGATAGAATCGGCTTTTTGCTGAGCTTTTGCCAGGGTAGCAACATCCATTTTACTCCGTGCAATAGGGTTCTCTACCAAACCCTTCCAGCCATTTAGGTCTTTGTTGTTAAATAGTTCAACAAAACCTTCCCCTGAAGGCATTTCGGCAATAAACTTCTTGATCGCTTCACGTTCATAATCGCCGTCACCACCACGGCGCATGGCTATTACTTTGTTTAAGATATTCCTGACATCTGCGCCGTAAAATTCTTTGTTTGAAAGAGCAATACTAACGATAGCTTCCGCGGCGGCAGTCTGTAACTGCGGATCATCAAGGTACTTGCCGGCAAATAGTAAGGCTACGTAGGTCTTGTCGTTTGTCAATTCTTCAAGCACCATATTGCGTTGTTCGGTATTCTTTGCGATGTCAAAGGCTTCGCGCAAAAAGATCACTTTTTCTTCGGCAGGGTAATCTGATTTGCCTATCAGTGCAACAACTCCGCGAAATGCTTTGGTTTGCAGAGCTGCATCGTTAGTGTTTTTACTGATTTGCAATAGTTCTCTTACAGCGCTTCCGTTGACCCATTGAGCTAAGGCGGTCACCGCAGCTTTTTTGGTATCCGCATCCCCGTTATCATAGACTTTTGATACGGCACCAAGGGAAGCTTTATCGCCTATGCCAGCCAGGATATTAAAATAAAGCGTTTTTTGACTGGCAGGTGCATTATTCAACTGTTGCAAAGCGAGGGTACTTTGTGACGACGGATTTTTAAGTCGGCTTATGACAGCATTAATTGCTGTTTGTATGTCCACTGTATGAGCAGGGTCCTCAGATTTCCCCAACAAACTAAACAGTTGGGGTAAGTTGCTTTCATCGGCAAGTGACTGCAGCGAAGCGTAGGCCGCAGACTTTACCTGATTGTCACTGTTATTTAATAAAGCCCAAACAATATCGATCTTGTCATGAGCCCGCCTTGCTGCCAGCACATTGATCAAAGCAACTTTGCCATTTGCTGGTACATCAGGCAAGGCCTGGGCCACTTTATTAACTACCGCAGGTCCTTTAACAACAAATAAAGCGTTTTGCACAGCAGTAGCGTAGTCGGCATTGCCGCTTTTTAAAACACCTATAAGATTGTTGATCACTTTATCCTGATCAATTTGTTGTGCAGCTTTTATGGCAGCCAATACAATTGCAGGGTCAGTATCATTGAGCGATCTGGTAATTGCTGGCAAAGCCGCATTAGCGTGGTTATTGCCAAAAAAGGCTATAAGCTCAGCTTTGGTAGTTTTATCTGCACTTGCAAGTGCTTTCAGCCATTGTTGCACGGTTGCCGGCCCCAGATACGGCGCAGCATATTTCAGCGCAGCTGCACGGTATTGCGGATTTTTGTCGCCCACTGCCTGTACCAGGAGCGGTGTACTTTTTGCACCCCTGATATCAACCAATAATTTCAGCGCAGCAGTTTGGGTTTGAACCTGCCCGGCTTGAGCGGCTTTGGTCTGCAAATTCTTTGCGAGTGTAAACGCGTTGGCTGCTAATCCTTTTTTGGCAAGGTTGCTGAGATAGGCAACATAAGCTGATGTAGCATTCGATTCATCAAGCGTATATCCGGCTTTTTGGGCGGCTTGTGCAAGCACGCCGGCCGACTTCAAGCTAGCGATGTGGGCCAGAGCATACAGCGAGACCCTATCCAGTTTTTTATCCTGCCCGATCAATGCGGCAATTGGCCCGGCGGCCAGCGAATATTCGCTATCGCCCAAAGCCTCAATTAAGGATAAGCGAGCCTGCCCTGCTGAGCCCTTCAAGGCCAGCAACAAGGTGCTTTTTGATAAAGGCGTATTCACCTTAACAAGTGCACGTGCGGCAGGATCAACCAGGCGTTCGTCGCCGAGGTATTGTTTCAGGGCTGGCACAGCATCATCTTTACCGATAATCTGCAACTGACTGATGATGAAAGCCTGGTTGAATTTATCGCTGATCTTTGACAAAGCGTGGGTATAGGCTTTTACCGCCAGTGAACGCCATGCTTCTTTACTGTTTTGGGTAACATAATACGAGAACCCGTTGATAGCATCGTAAATTTTAGTATTATCTGCCGTGCCATTGGGTTGCAGTTTGAACAACAGTTCTGTAACACCACTTTCACCCAAAGCAGCAGTTGCCTCGGCATTAGCATTCAGGTCGGAAGCTTTTTGTGCAGGTTCTTTGGCCAGGATAGCATTTATCTGGCTATCATTTTGCTGGGCAAATACACTGGTCCCGAGCGCTGACAAGAATAGGATGGAATATAATATTTTTTTCATGTGAGGTCTTCAGTTTAAATGATCCAGGGAGCACGCATAGGTGGGAAAATCAGTTTATTGGCTTCTTCGTCGCCGATAAACTCTTGCTTTACCGGGTCGAAGTGCAGGTTCCTTCCTAATTTCAGTGCCACCAAACCTATATTGACGATGGTGCATGAGCGATAACCGTTCTGCTCGTTCAATGCAAATTTCTTCCTGGTTTTTACCGCTTCAATAAAGTCAGTCACCTGTGGTTCAGGATCGGGATAGGCTGCCAATTTCTTTTCCAGATCAGGAATATCCGACTTGAAGCCAGGATATAGTTTGCCTTTTGGCCCTTCGATATAAGGTACACCATCAACACTGCCTTCGCCATCTAATATGATCTTGCAACCATCGGCATAGGTATAAGTGATCTTGCGCCAGGTACCAACAGCATCAAAATTTTGCTGCGGAGCATCAACTTCAACCAAAACCGGACTGTCGTCGTCTTTACCTAAAAAGTATTGTATCGGGTCTATGTAATGCTGTCCCATATCACTCAATCCGCCGCCATCGTAATCCCAATAGCCTCTGAAGGTTTGATGCACACGATGTGGGTGGTATGGCTTATATTGTGCCGGACCCAGCCAGGTATCGTAATCTAATTCTGCTGGTACAGGTACCTCGGGCAGGTTGGTTTTGCCCACCCAGTAAAACTTCCAGTCGAAACCAGTATGCCTGCCAACAGTTACCGTTAATGGCCAACCAAGCAATCCGCTTTCAACCAATTTTTTGATCGGCTTAACCGGTGTTCCCATACCGTAGAAATTATCAGTGAACCTGAACCAGGTATTCAAGCGGAAAATACGTCCGTTTTGCTGTATCGCTTCAACCAGGCGTTTACCTTCGCCAATGGTATGCGTCATCGGCTTTTCGCACCAAACATCCTTCCCTTGTCTGGCAGCGTCAGCAGCAATAATGGCATGCCAGTGCGGCGGCGTTGCAACGTGTACAATATCAACTTCGGGCAGCGCGATCAGGTCGCGATAGTCACCGAACATTTTCACACTATTATTGATCAGTTTTGCAGCATCCTGCAAGTGATTCTTATCTACATCACAAATGGCAACTACGCGTGTATTGCCATAGGGGATATGGTTTTTACCCATACCACCCACGCCTACGATACCTTTGGTGATCTGGTCGCTCGGAGCAGTAAAGCCCCTTCCAAGCACAAAGCGCGGCACAATTGTAAAGCTTGCCGCCGCAATTGCCGATTTCTTTAGAAACTCGCGCCTGGAGTTTGTTTTGTTTTCTTCCATTTATTGGTTGTTGTTGATTGTCTTTGTTGTATTGGTTAGCTTTTACTTCCGGTCTTACGCGGACTTTCGGACTACTACAATTCTTTGATCCAGATATTTCTGTAATAAGCTTTGTCGCCGTGGTCCTGCAGGGCTATCTCGCCGGTTTTGGCAAGGCCATAGTCGGGATGTTCCTTCCATTTGCAAGCTTGTATTTTTTTATACCAATCTTCGGTCCAGGCAGTAAACTCAACAATTTTTTTGCCGTTGAGCCAATGCTCTACGTGTCCTTTATTGAAAACTATTTTACTGGTATTCCATTCGCCAACAGGTTTTAACACTTTTTGATCATTAGGGATATGCATGGCATAATCGGCACCGGTTTTTTGCCACTCTTCCAGGTGTTGGGGGAAGGTCACATCATCTATGATCTGGTATTCCGGACCGGTTTCATAAGGCGACTGCCATTTAGGGCCCTCCTGTACGTGATACATTACCCCGCTATTGCTGCCTTTATCAACTTTCCATTCCCATTTCAATTCAAAATTGGCGAATTTTTGGTCGGTCACAATATCACCGCCGGCGGCATCTTTGGCAGTACCGAGGCAAACTAATGCGCCGTCTTCAATATCCCAGCTTTTAACAGGTCCGGTTTGGTTGTAACCATGCCAGCCGTTTAGCGTTTTACCGTCGAACAAACTGATCCAATGGCCTTTTGGTGCTGATGGTTTATTGGTTTTGAGTGTAAAAGCAAGTGAGGTAATGATAAGCAATGTGATCGCAGAAAATGTAAGTCGATTTTTCATGGTTACTAATTTCAGGTTATCGGATAAAGCAGCAAACTACTTTAGGGTAAATTTAAAGTATTAGAGAAACAAAACAAGCGATAAGTTAATTTCGAATAACGAATAGCGAATTTCAAAGTACTTCATTATTCAATACCTACCTCCCGGTAGGTATAGCATTTAGCGTTCGATTTTTCAGATATTCCACCAATAGGTCCATTTAATGATCAACTGCCGGTTAATGGGTGAATAAGGTGTTGGTATCGAATTCTCGGCGTATACGATAAACAAGTCAGAAGCCGGCCGATATCGCCATTGAAACCTGGCATTTATATTCAGGTCTTTTTGTTGATCGTTATATTGGACGTAGGTCGTGAAATATAAGGTATTGGTAAAGGTGACATCTACTTTAGGCCCAACCAGTGTAAAGCGGGTATCACCATAGGGTTGCGGGAGGCGCAAGTCGGTATAATTACCATTGATCGCGATATTGACATAGGGCTGAAAACGGTAGCCAACAGTGCCGCTAAGGCTAAGCCTGTGCCCATTATCATAATAGCCACCACCAGTCGCTTCCAACTGGTAGGTAAATACGCTTTGTGGTTTTGAAGCCACTAAAATGTCAAGTGTATTATATCGGTGCTCGGTGCCTATGGCCAAACTATCCTTACGGGTATTGGTAGGGTCAAACGGCGATTGCAGTTTCACAAAATCATTGATGCCCGATATGGTTAAGGTACTTCTGTCACGCAAAGTAAGGATATAGGAAAGCACACTTTCGTTATCGGTCCGCTGAAGCTTTTCGTTGAAGAAATAATTGGAACTGGCTTGTATACCATGGCTCAATATTTTGCTCTTTTTAGGGAAGAAATTATGCAAGATCAGCGGATTTATTTTTACATAACCTACCCGGGGAACAAAGCCTACTGCTGCGGTATAATTTTTACCAACGTATTCTTCCTGCAGGTACAATTGCCAGTATTTGCTGAAATACTGTACGTGATCGGCAAGTACCAGGTCGTGCCCGTTTTCGCCGGGAGTGAAAGATTTTAAACCCAGTATTTTGCCTGTCCACACATTACTGCGTGATGCCAGGTTAAATTCCATTCCGACGTTGCTATTATTGATACTTGTTGCTCCTGGCAAAATGCCCGTTACATCTTTATTGACGAAAATGAATCCAATATTTGATCGGTCGAGTATACGTCGCTGCAGGGTGAGTACACCATAATTTGCTGCATCTATATTATTGCTGATGGAATTACCGGTTTGAATATCCATTGCACCCATGCGCCAATCTTTATCGAGTTTGCCTGTGAGCCTTGCGCCAAAGTCAATTGGTTGCGTCAGCCCGATCTGTCTCGAAAAAAAAGGCCTGATATCCGAATATCCGAAATTATAGAACAGGTCGCCATTTTCAAGGAAGAACTGCCGCTTTTCGGGAAAGAATAATTGGTAGCGGCTAAGGTCGATGACCTGCTGGTCAACATCCACCTGCGAAAAATCAGGATTCACGGTGAGGTCAAGATTCAAAGACGGTGTAACCGCAATTTTAGCATCGCCACCAATTTCCCGTTTGAATTGGGCAGGCGTACCAGCTTTGTAGTCTTTGGTTACACCGGCAAGCGCATAGGGTATTACTGAAACATTGCTACTGGAAGTAGGCGGATCTTCGTCCCAAACCAGTGTACCGGTATAGGCCAGGGATGCCGTTGGGAATTGTCGGGGTACCGGTGCCCATGATGATTTTTCGGCCGATTTTAAATCATTCCGGCTAAAGTTGATCCCCCATTCGCGTATGCCTTTTTTGTAGCGGATACTTTTGAAGGGTATGGCTGCCTCAAATATCCATTTATCATGGTAATGTTTAACGGCCGAATACCATTTATTGTCCCAGTTCAGATCGACACTACCACCCGCATACATGCTGCCATCCCATTGTCCGCCGGCCGCATTGGCTCCAAAGGTGAATCCGTCTGTTCGGGCATCAAATGGGTCGATAAAAAATATAAAATTGTCGTTTTTGACGAAACTGAAATCTCGTTTCATCGATTCAACCATATAGGGGCCTGGAAGCAAGTTATAATTGACGACAAGAATATATAGATTTTTATCATCGTAGGTCATCCTCACCACGGTTTTCACTTTTGAAAGGCTGGTATCCATTGGCAATACCATGTGAAAATCTGTTGCTGAATCAGCGGCCAGCCAGGCCGATTCGTCCATCATCCCATCGACTGTGATAGGTGAAGTGGCCCTTCGGATATGATAGCGGTAATTGGCATTGGCTTTTTGCGCAATAGCCTCATGCCCGCAAAGACAGCAAATCAAGAATGATAACAAGTGGGCGCAATAGCGCAGGTAACAACGTAACAATATCGTGCAGGTTTATTGTGTCAGTTTGACGCTGTAATATAGGAGAAAAAAATTATAATTGCAGTATGATGTGTAATATCAACAGTTTAGTTACATTACGGAGGGCGCCTGTCTATTGGCCTATGGAGGAAGACACAAGTATCGAGGCGACAATGTTTCCCTACAAACCGCAAATTAATAAACCACAAGCCCTGCCAAAAAGTCCACAAAACCAATAGGTAAGAACAAAATGTAACAACGGTATGGCTTTTGACATCAAAGTTGTAAATTCAACTTTTGAATCATAACAAACATGAAAACTTCGTACATAGTGATAGGTGTGATCCTATTTGTTTTATTACTCGGCGGATGCGGCGGTTGTAGCAGCTATAATGGCATGGTGAAGCTAAATCAGACGACACAGGAAAAATGGGGCGCTGTTCAGTCAGCCTACCAGCGTCGTGCCGACCTGATTCCGAACCTGGTCGCCACAGTGAAAGGTGTTGCCAATTTCGAAAAAAGCACCTTGGTAGACGTAACCAATGCCCGGGCTAGAGCTACTTCTATTCAGGTTGACCCAACTAAACTTACCCCTGAAAAAATACAGGAGTTTCAGGCTGCGCAGGGGCAGTTGACTTCGGCATTGAGCCGTTTGCTCGTCGCTTCTGAGCGTTATCCTGATTTGAAGGCAACCGAAAACTTTAGCACTCTGCAGGCTCAGTTGGAAGGAACCGAAAATCGTATTAACGTAGCACGCGACGACTTCAACAGAGCCGTTAGTGATTATAATACCAAAATCCAATCGTTTCCAGGCAATATTCTGGCAGGTATGACCGGATTCAAAGAGAAAGGGTATTTTCAGGCTGACGCAGCTTCACAAAATGCGCCTAAAGTATCATTTTAATATGTAAATAAATTAGTGGATAAGCGATCTGGTCAATCTATTCACTAATTTATTTTTTTGCTATTTCACCCATTCAAGCATTGATCTATGGCAGTATTTAATGAAGAAGAGCAATTGCGTATCCGCAAGGCCATAGAAGATGCCGAGCGTCATACTTCGGGACAAATACGTGTTTGTATCGAGAAGAAATGCGGCGAAAGTCCGCTCGATCGCGCTGCGAAGTATTTCCACCAGTTGGATATGCATAAAACCAAACTGCGCAATGGTGTTCTGATCTATGTGGCTACGGTCGACCGTAAGTTTGCTATCATAGGTGACAGGGGTTTAAATAAGTTGGTTCCTAAGAACTTTTGGGATGATGTGAAGGAAGATATGCTCAACCATTTTAAATATGGTGATGTGGTTGAGGGTATTGTAACCGGCCTTGCCATAGCGGGTGACCATTTGCAAAAATATTTCCCACATCAGTCCGATGGTAAAAACGAACTGCCTGATGATATCGCCTTCATGGATGGCAATTAAACGATAAAGCAATGTTCAAAAAGATCATATTTGTCTGCGGGTTTTTGTTGAGTGGCTTCGTGGCTTTTTCACAAGACCTGCCGGCCAAACCCAGTACGCTGGTTACCGATTATACTAATACTCTGTCTGAACAAGACAGGCAACGTTTGGAAGACAAACTGGTTGTCTTTGATGATTCTACTTCTACTCAGATATCGGTACTAATTATCCGATCGGTTGGACAATATGACATCAACGACTATACGCAGAAAGTAGCCCGCAGTTGGGGTATTGGTCAAAAAGGTAAAAATAATGGTGTGCTTTTACTGGTTGCCCTTGGCGATCGGAAAGTTTCTATTCAAACTGGGTATGGGGTTGAAGGCGCCATTCCGGATGCGACGGCACACGAAATCATTACAAATGATATTACACCTCGTTTTCGCGCCAACGACTATTATGGCGGCTTAAATGCGGCTACGGACGACTTGATGCGCCTGTCCAAAGGTGAGTACAAATCCGATAAAAAAGCACAAGCCCGCCAAACCAATGGTAATGGGGGTAATATATTAGGACTTATTATTATTGTCATCATTATCCTGGTGATCATTTTTCGTGGTCGCGGTGGCGGCGGACAGATCATTGATAGCAGGGGTGGGGCAAGTCCGTTCTGGTGGTTCCTTGGTGGCGCCCTTCTTGGCCGTGAAAGCGGTGGCTGGGGTGGTTTTTCGGGCGGTGGTGATAGTGGCGGCGGTGGCGACAGTGGCGGCTTTGGTGGCTTCGGCGGCGGCGATTTCGGTGGCGGTGGTGCCAGCGGAGGGTGGTGATTTTTGGTTCATAGTTTATACTTTATCGTTTTTAGACAATAGTCCTTTGTGTATTTTTATAAACCCATGGCAATTATACTAATGCCTGATGCCCAACCACGATCTATCAACAATGAACATAAAAAAGAATAACAGCGAAGCGCTCCGTTGGAAGCTACTCTCATCCGAATATATTCACAAAAGCAAGTGGGCCACTTTACGGGTAGATACCTGTGAAATGCCCAATGGTACTATTGTTGATGATTACTATGTGCTTGAATATGGTTCATGGGCAAACGCTGTTGCTGTTACCGAAGAAGGTAAAATATTGCTGATTGAACAATACCGACATGCAGCAGATATTGTTTCAATGGAGATCCCGGGCGGTGTAGTAGAGAATGGAGAAGATAAGGTATCAGGCCTGCGTCGCGAACTGCTGGAAGAAACCGGCTACGAATTTGATGATTTTGAATTCCTTTGCGAACTCTGCTCAAACCCCTCTACTGCCAATAACCGGGTATACAGCTATCTGGCCCGGGGCGGTAAAAAAGTTCAGGAACAGCATCTTGACCCTCATGAAGAGATCATCGTTCACGAATACAGCGTTGCAGAAGTAAAACAAATGCTTTTGGATAACGAGATTTTACAGGCGATGCACAGTTCGGCACTGTTTTTTGGTTTGGTGAAGTTGGGGGTGTTGTAAAAAGAACACCAAATAAAAAACGCCACTGCAAAAGCAAAGGCGTTTTTAAAAAATTTGTGTTCAGGCTCGCAGGCTACGACATCTTCAATTTCTTTTGTATATCAGCAACGTAGCCCTTAAATTTTTTGTCAGTATCGATCAGGTCCTCCACGGTTTGGCAGGCGTAAATCACTGTTGAGTGGTCGCGACCACCAAAGAAGCTTCCAATTGATTTTAGGGAGCTTTTTGTATGCGCCTTGGCCAGGTACATAGAAATTTGCCTTGCCTGTACGATCTCGCGTTTGCGGGTCTGTGATTTTACCATTTCGATCGGCACTTCAAAATACTCGCAAACCAGGTTCTGGATATATTCCATCGAAATTTCCTTGGAAGAATTTTTCACAAAATTCTTCAGCATTTGCTTGGCAAGGCTAAGGTCGATCTCTTTACGGTTCAGGGTTGATTGAGCTAACAATGAAACCATGGCGCCTTCAAGTTCGCGCACGTTATTATCAATATTGTGGGCAACGTACTCTACCACATCGTTTGAAAGTTCGATGCCGTCCTGGTATATTTTATTTTTGAGGATAGCCATGCGGGTCTCCAGGTCCGGAACCTGCAGGTCGGCCGAAAGGCCCCATTTAAATCGGGATAACAAACGTTCTTCCAGCCCTGCCAGATCTTTTGGCGCCTTATCTGATGTAATGATCAGTTGTTTGCCCGACTGATGCAGGTGGTTGAATATATGGAAAAAGAAATCCTGGGTTTTTTCCTTGCCGGCAAAGTTGTGCACATCATCCATAATGAGTACATCGATCGCCTGGTAAAAATTAACAAAATCATTGATGTTATTATGCTTCAGCGCATCAACAAACTGTTGGGTGAATTTTTCGCATGAAACGTACAGAACCAGTTTATCTGGTAATTTTTGCCTGATCTCGTTTCCTATTGCCTGTGCAAGGTGGGTTTTACCCAAGCCCACACCGCCGTATATCATCAGTGGATTAAAGGAAGTACCACCAGGTTTTGCGGCAACAGCATATCCGGCCGAACGTGCCAACCGGTTGCAGTCGCCTTCTACGAAATTTTCGAAAGTGTACTGCGGGTTCAGCTGTGGGTCAACATTAAGTTTTTTCAAACCCGGGATAACAAACGGGTTTTTTATATCCTTATTGATGGAAATAGGCACGGGCATTGACTGGTTTTTAGATTCAGCGCCGTTACCGTTCGAGGGCATATTGGTGGTATATGGTTTACTCGACGACGATTGTTCTACAACAATATTGTATTCCAGCCGACCGTCTTCTCCAAGTTGTTTCTTAATGGTTTTACGCAATAGGCCAACATAATGTTCTTCCAGCCATTCGTAGAAAAACAAACTCGGAACTTGTATCGTTAGCACACTCCCTTCTATCCTCAAAGCCTTAATTGGCTCGAACCAGGTTTTAAAGCTCTGGGCCGGAATGTTGTCTTTGATGATTTGCAGGCAGCTGTTCCAAACGGTAGTACAAGTTTTATCCATATAGTTTCAATTAAAGTATTGATTTTCAAGCCCCAGGCAAGCTTCCAATGGGGCTGCTACGGAACATCGAATATTCAAAAAAAAAGCTTATTAAAAAATAAAATTTGAAATTTTTATTGAATTATTTCATCATTTATTAATGTCATTTTTTGCAGTTATTCGGAATAAAAATTATATATTCCGCACGCATGCGGGATAGCATTCTTCATTGTTTTACAGTACGAATGAAGTAAAATTTAAATTTAGTTGTCTTTTTTTCCTATTAAGAATTTTCGCCTCGTCATAGTCGTAGCTTTAGTTAAATAGTCGGCGGTTTGGGTTAAAAATACCTTTGTTTTCCCTCTTTTTCTGATAGCAGTTAAATGTTTTTTTCAGCCTTATTCCCAGCCAGTATAAGCGTTGGAGCGTGTTAAAATTAGTATTCTCCAAATACACTTCGCAAAGTGTTGGCAATTTCACCAAGTGTCGCGTAGTCTTCAACAGCAGATAATATATAGGGCATCAAATTTGAATCGCTTTGGGCTGCGGATTTTAGTTGATCCAATGATTCTTGAACCGCCGCATTATCCCGCTCAGCCCTCAGTATATTTAGTTTAGTTATCTGGGTATTTCGAATAGCGTCATCCACTCTGAAAAGATTTTGCGCTGAAGGTTCAGGCTCATCAAACTTATTAACACCCACAATTATTCTTTCGCCACTTTCAATCGCCTTTTGGTATTCATAGGCCGATCTGGCTATTTCCTGCTGGATATAATCCAGTTCAATCGCTTTTACGGCTCCACCCATAGCATCAATTCCTTGGATATATTGATTTGCAGCCTTTTCCAATTCATCCGTCAGTGATTCTAAAAAAAATGACCCAGCCAACGGATCGACAGTATCTGTTGCACCGCTTTCAAAAGCAATGATCTGTTGTGTTCGCAGGGCTATTTTTGCAGCAGCTTCGGTAGGCAGCGAAAGTGCTTCATCATATCCATTAGTATGCAGCGATTGTGTGCCGCCCAGTACCGCTGCCAATGCCTGAGTAGTGACCCGTACAATATTATTCATCGGCTGCTGGGCAGTTAAGGTTGATCCTCCGGTCTGCGTGTGAAAACGCAATTTTTGTGCTCCGGCTTCAGTTGCCCCTAATCCTTTGGTCATTTTAGCCCACATACGGCGCGCCGCACGAAACTTGGCAATTTCTTCGAAAAAATTATTGTGGCAATTGAAGAAGAATGATAGTCTTTTTGCAAATACATTAATGTCGAGACCTTTGCTGATCGCTGCCTGTAAATAAGCTTTGCCGTTTGCCAAAGTAAAGGCGAGTTCCTGCACCGCAGTAGATCCTGCTTCGCGGATGTGATAGCCTGAAATGGAAATGGTATTCCATTTCGGTACCTCTTTGCTACAGTACTCGAAAACATCGGTTATCAGGCGCATTGAGGGCCCTGGAGGATATATATAAGTGCCTCTGGCGGCGTATTCCTTCAAGATATCATTTTGTATCGTTCCGGTCAACTGTTTTAAATCGGCACCCTGTTTTTTTGCCAGTGCGATATACATTGCCAACAAGATCGGCGCCGTAGCATTAATGGTCATCGAAGTGCTGATGCCTTTCAATTGGATGCCTTCAAATAGAAGCTCGATATCTTTTAAAGAGTCGATTGCTACGCCAACTTTTCCAACCTCGCCTTCAGCTAACTCGTGGTCCGAATCATAGCCGATCTGTGTTGGCAGGTCAAATGCGACAGAAAGCCCCATGGTGCCCTGGCCCAGAAGGTAGTGATAGCGTTTGTTTGATTCTTCGGCGGTTGAGAAACCAGCGTATTGACGCATGGTCCAGGGTTTGCCGCGGTACATGTCGGCTTGTATGCCTCGGGTAAAAGGAAATTCACCCGGCAATTCCGTCATCGCTGAAGGTTCGCAATAAACCTCCTTGATCTCGATTCCCGAAGTGGTGGTGATTTTCTTTCCTTGCACTTTTCAAATTTTCAAATTGTCAAATCTTCAAATTGTCTCATTTTCAAATCAAAACAACTCTTCAAGGTCGCTCCGCAACATCTGGGTAGCTATATCATAGGGATTGTCTTGTAACGAACCCAGGTGAGCCAATACGGTTTTACTCAGATCCAGACCAGTAGCGGTGTCGGGAAGTGCCTTTATAGCATTAGTTACAACACTGATAGTATCATCTTTAACGCGTTTCACTACATTCCATGACCTGTCACTCACGTAAATCTGTTGCGATACATTGTGTTGAAACTCTTCCCGTATCTCAGTCACAACCAGGCTATGCAGTTCATGAGCCGAATAAGAAGTACCGTGCAAACGTAAAAGCATATTTGCCGGGTTGATACGTTCGATCAGTAAAACCAATCGTTCGTAAGCCTGGAAACGCAGAGGTAAAGTTTGGCTCGCAATGTTTTTTTTCAATTCAACCAGTTGAATTTTTTCTGCCTTGTCCAGGTATGGTTTTACCAGGAAAAATGCAATATAAACGGTGCCGACACCGGCCATAGTAAATTTGATGATTTCGAGAAAATAATTGTAGATCTGCATTTGTCTTAATGTTGGGAGAAGGTCATAAAATCAGACCGCGTGTAAAAATCTGCATTTTACCTTATATTTGTATAGTTAATTTTAAATAACATGAGTACTGTTGTTGAAGCTGCGCCTTTAAGTTTTACGGAAGGTGCCGTTAAAGAGTTAAATAAATTAAAAGATCAACAAGAATTAGGCGAAGATTTTGGCCTGAGGGTAGGTGTTGAAGGTGGGGGGTGCTCAGGCATGAGCTATGTTTTGGGCTTCGATCATAAAAAGGACGGCGACCAGGAATATGACATAGAAGGTATCCGCGTATTTATGCACAAAGCGCATGGATTGTATTTAGCTGGTATGCAAATTGATTTTCAGGATGGTTTGAATGCGCGTGGTTTTACATTTAATAATCCTAATGCCGCAAGTACCTGCGGATGTGGTACTTCATTCTCTGTTTAACTATAGTTTGAATTAAAATATTGGGAGCAGCTGTGAGGCTGCTTTTTTATTTTTCGGCCAGGTTCCAATGGTTTTTATCGGCATCAATGAACCAACGCATTTTTTTATTCAGGTACTTGTAACAAACCGGCCAGGCCGGGCGTCATAAAATACAGAATTTGAACAATCCAAATGGCGGTTAAAACTTCGCTGAGCGAAAACATATCTATAGCATTGCAATCCATATCCGGTAACAGGTTACGGGCTTCGCTTACTTCGCTTATTATCGCCATTGGCATAATGGCACTGGTAGGTATTCTTACTTCCATTGAAGGGATAAAAAGCAAGGCTAATGATATCTTCGGCGAACTGGGAGCCAATTCATTTTCTATTCAAAATACCAACGATAACCTCAACTTTGGTAATGGCGGGCATCGTAAAGTATATCCACCCATCACTTTTGCGCAGGCCGAAAAGTTTAAACACACCTTTAATATGCCGGTTGTTACTTCGGTCGATTTGGTGTTGACCGGTACTGCGGTTGCAAAAAGGGGTAATATTAAATCAAATCCAAATATCTATTACACTGGTTCCGATGAAAACTACCTGGCGAATAATGGGAAAAAACTTGCCTTTGGGCGCAATTTTTCTACTTCCGAGATAGAGCATGCGGAAGGTGTTGTAATTATTGGCGATGAGATCAAAAAGAAGTTGTTCAAAAATGATGATCCGATCAATCAATACATATTTGTAGGTAAAAACAGGTTCCGGATCATAGGGATCGCCCAATCCAGCGGTTCAAGTTCAGGTTTTGGCCCTGGCGATAAATTCTGTGTAATACCAGTAACCAAAGCAAAACAGTTGGATAGCATATCAAGCCCATCCTTCACTGTTACCATAAAAGGAGCACGTGGAACTAATCTCGATGCTACTAAAGGGGAAGCGATCTCTGTTTTCCGAAATGCAAGGGGGCTGGATGTGAAGCAGGAGAATAATTTCGAAATTTCAAGCAATGAGTCCATTGAACAGGAGCTGAACAGCCAGATATCGGGAATGACTGTCGGGGGACTGGCGATCGCGATCATTACGCTTTTGGGTGCATCAATCGGCCTGATGAATATCATGCTGGTTTCTGTCACAGAACGAACCCGCGAGATCGGCGTGCGTAAAGCGATCGGGGCAACGCCTTCTGTGATCAGGAAGCAATTTCTGATAGAGGCGGTATTAATTTGTTTGATCGGCGGGGTTGTGGGTATTATATTGGGTATAGCGGTTGGAAATCTTATCGCGGTGAGCATCAGTGGATCATTCGCAGTGCCTTGGCTATGGTTACTGATAGCAGTTTGCGTATGTACGGTTATTGGTTTGCTCTCGGGTTTTTATCCTGCTCAGAAAGCATCGAGGCTTGATCCTGTGGAAGCTTTACGATACGAATAACAGAAAATGTAGGGCCATTGGTATGAATGCGACGGCTATTATTTTTGCTTTCCTGGTTCTTTTCTATCACCAGATAACTACCTGGTTACCTCTTTTTCCCTGGAATGATATCGAAAATTTAAGCCGAAAGGATATCCTGATCGAATGTATAACTAATGGTATACTGATGGGCCTTGGGGTTTTTTGCCTTTTTCAAAATAATGCGGGGTTTTACCACTACTATCCACTAATCTATTATCCTTTTCTTTTTTCAGGTGAATTTTTCCAGTGGTGGATGCCATATTTCTCAAAGGAGTTTGCAAAATCAAAATTTAATTTTGAATATGAGAAACGATTTTCCCGGACACTTAAGTTGATCCCTCATCAAACCGGGAAAAGAACCCCGGATGCCAATCATACAATTTTACACCTGCTAACTCTAATTGCTATCATTGTGGTTTTTGCAGATCGCCTGGGTTAGATAAATAAACCAGTTGAACTGAGTACCTTATTTCAGCATAATATTTTTAAGCGGGTAATCGGTCAAAAGGCGATGAACGTATGGTGTTTTTAGGGCATTTTGAAACGCTTCGGCGTGCCTTGGGTGGTGCATGTCACTTGAAATAAAATCTACCAGCTGGTTATCTACCAATGTCTCTGCCATTTTCTGGGCCGTTTTACCATAGTAACCAGTAAGGGAAATAGTATTTAATTGCAAACAACAGCCCCAGTCGCGATAGATTCTGATCTGATCGAAATCGAGATAGGAGTATCGCTCGGGATGCGCAAGTATCGGTTTAAGGCCCTGCTGAATCATTCGTTGAATTGCAGGAAATGCATTTGGCGGAGGACTAATAAACGAAAATTCAAAAAGTACATAATTGCCGCCTAGGATCATCAACTTATTGTTTTTGATACGATCTTCGAAAGTTTCGTCGAAATAATGCTCAGCAGCTGCTTCAATTTCTATATTGATATTCTCCTTAACCAGCTCTTCCTTTAGTACTTTGAGTGCACCATTAATTGTTTCGGCGGTATTCTTATAATAATCTGCCATTATATGTGGCGTAGCAATTATTTTGGTAATACCCGACTCCATCATTTTTCTGATCAGGAATATAGACTCCTCTGGGTTTTGCGCTCCGTCGTCTATCCCCGGTAACACATGCGAATGCATGTCTACGGCGATTGCGCTGTAGTCGAGATTACTTTCTATAAGGGATTCTTTCTTTTTGAAGAAACTAAACATAATTATCTTTTAGCGTATTGTTGCTGGTAATACTGTTGGTAATTACCAGATGTAACGTCATTAAGCCACTGCTGATTATCGAGGTACCAATCGACAGTTTTATCCAGGCCCTGTTCAAAGGTAATACTTGGTACCCAACCGAGCTCATTTTTAAGTTTGGAAGCATCAATAGCATAGCGCAGGTCGTGTCCGGCGCGATCTGTTACGAAAGTAATGAGTTTGGCAGATTCACCTTCGGGTCTGCCCAGTTTTTGGTCGAGTATGCGGCATAACAGGCGGATCAGATCGATGTTTTTCCATTCATTGTGCCCGCCAATATTATAAGTGGTACCGGCTTTGGCCTGATGAAAGATCAGATCGATAGCCCGTGCATGATCCTCGACCCATAGCCAGTCGCGAATGTTTTCGCCTTTGCCATAAACGGGCACGGGCTTGTTTTGTTTGAT
>CAIPDP010000178.1 GCA_903863845.1 uncultured Mucilaginibacter sp.
AATACCGAAATGGTTTTCAGCCAGTCGGAAATGCTGAAAGCCGGCGTGATGGTTGGCCCGAGGGTATATTCCACAGGTACTATATTGTATGGCGCTGATGGCGACTTTAAAGCCGTGATCAACAATATTGACGATGCCCGCTCGCATATCCGCCGGTTGAAAGAAGTTGGCGCATTTTCGGTAAAAAGCTATAACCAGCCACGCCGCGAACAGCGCCAGCAAATCATTGAAGCAGCACGCGAATTGCAGATGGAAGTAGTACCTGAGGGTGGATCGACTTTCTTTACCAATATGACCATGATCATCGACGGGCATACGGGCATTGAACATGCGATCCCGGTTGTGCCGGTTTATAAAGACGTAAAATCGTTGTGGAATGCCAGCAAAACAGGCTATACACCTACCCTGATTGTTGCCTACGGCGGCTTATTCGGCGAAAACTTTTGGTATGATCGCACGGAGGTTTGGAAAAACGAACGGCTGCTTAATTTTACGCCTCAATCAATTATAGATGCCCGTTCGAGGCGCCGCACCACGGCTGAATATGCCGACTATGGCCATATCGAGATATCAAAATACGTAAAGCAAATAGCCGATGGTGGCACCAAAGTTAACCTTGGTGCGCATGGGCAGTTGCAGGGCCTTGGTGCGCACTGGGAATTATGGATGCTGTCACAGGGCGGTATGTCGCCTCTGCAGGCAATACGTTGTGCTACTATCAATGGCGCATCCTACCTGGGTATGGATAAAGAGATCGGCTCGCTGGAGAATGGAAAACTGGCCGACCTGGTGGTGCTGAATGATAACCCGCTGGACGACATCAGAAACAGCCAAAAGATAAAATATGTAATGGTTAACGGGCGTCTGTATGATGCCGATTCGATGAACGAGATCGGCAACCGTGAAAAACCGCGCCTGCGCTTCTGGTGGCAATTGAATCGCGGCGAAGCCATGAATCAACCCGTCGGCAATACCGAAACATACCTATACGGCAGCCAGGATGGGGATTGATTAATTTAGTCCGGAAGTCCGAAAGTTGCTTTGGGGTGGATTTATAATCCCCCTTTATTCATGATCTGTGTAATCAATGCAATCAGCCTTAATCTGTGATTCTAATTTAGTCCGAAAGTCCGGAAGTCCGAAAGATGCTTTGGGGATTCAGGTATAATCCTTCTGTAATCATAATCTGAGTAATCCGAGTAATCAGCCTGAATCTGTGATTCTATTTTAGTCCGGAAGTCCGAAAGTTGCTTTGAGGTTACCAGTAATACCCCGATGCCCAACGACCAATGCCCAATGACAAATGACCAATGACCAATTACCAATGCCCAATAACTACCGCCCAATAACAAAATGATAAAACTCCGGAAAATCGCCATTCCATTGCTTTTCGTTGTGTTTGGCTCCTTTAACATTGACCTCTGGGGTATTGGACGGGCTTAAACCCTTGCTTCTGGCGATCAAAACCATTTTGTGCATGTCGGCTACCATATCATCGCTTTCGGCGTCACCGCAAACGAAATAGATCCTGGCGCCTTGAGGGATTTTGCTGGCGGATGCATATTGGTATATCTCTGGCGATATCCAAAAAGCCGGTGAGAAAATACCGCCATTACCAAATACATGGGGGTATTTTAAAATGGCATACATCGAGATCAAACCACCCATTGAGCTGCCGGCGATGGTAGTATGGCGGGCATCGGGCCGGGTACGGTAGTGATGATCGATATAAGGTTTGAGTGATTTTACCAGAAATTCAACATAATCGTCGCCCCTGCCTTTGCCGTATTTGGTATCGTAGGGATCATATTCCGTAATGCGGTAATCGCCCCCATGGTCGATACCAACCACGATACATTGGTCTTTGGCCGGCATTTTATCCAGCAGCTCATCTATTCCCCATTCGCCATAGGCCGAAGTAAATTCGTCGAACAGGTTTTGGCCATCCTGCATGTAAATAACCGGGTATTTTTTGCCGGATACTGCATAATCAGCAGGCAGATAGACCCAAACCCTGCGTGTCTTTCCCAATTGGGGCATACGAAAGGTATCGCTGAGGATATGCACATTGGCACTGGCTGTATGTTGCTTTTCAGCAGGTTTAAAATTGTCCTGCCATCCGGCAATGGTTAATTGGATCGTGGTATCGTGTGAGAGCTTCAGGCTTCGGTTCTCCACAGGCCCTCCGGTAGTGTTACTTTCTACACTAAGCCAGCTGCCCCGGGTAATTTTAAACTGGTATTTACCGGGCTGAAAGGTGTAAGTTAACCTGTAGTTGGCGGTGCTGTCAGGCATTAGTTCAAATGCCTTATTAGCAGGGTTCCAGCCGTTAAAATCACCAGCCAAAAACAGGTGTACACTAAGGTCTTTTGAGGGTGGAATTTGCCGGCTTATAAAGCTCACTTTCAGCTGCCCGAAAAGCAAAAAACTTTGTGAAAAGAGCAAAAACGCGCAGAAAAAATATTTTTTTATCATTTTAAATTGTCTTTTTTACAGTTATTTCTCCGGGAACGTTCCCGGTAACGTTTTCATTAAAGTAAAATTGCCATAAGTGTAATTCATACACTTAAAAATCTACAAAACTTGATTATTTAGTAAAATATGGCCTAAAAACTGATTTTTTATCAAGAAAATACCCCTTGCCGAATTTTGCTTTAAAGTTAAATTTAATCGGTTAAAAGTGGCTAAAATTATCTTTTATATAAAATTTGGAATTATTACTCGTAAGTGTAAATTAGTCACACGCTCTTAAAGCTAAGTTAACAAACCAATTTTACTCCGGTGTACACCGCCGTTTTTTTATTTACACACACAAAAAGTATGAGAAAAAATTACTCCAAAAAGTACTTGCTTCTTTGTGCATTTCTAATGATGTCAGTAATGGCATTTGCACAAAAAGGAAGCATCAAAGGTAAGGTGCTCGATGAAACAAATCAGCCCCTGCCTGGTGTCGCAGTCAGCATTGACGGCACCACCCTGGGTTCAGCCACCGACGTTAATGGTAATTACACCATTTCGGGCGTTAACCCCGGCAATTATACCCTTACTGCAAAATTTATCGGGTATACAACCGCCAAGCAAACCATTACTGTAGGTTCTTCCGTAATTACAGTAGATTTCTCTTTAAAGCCTGACAGCAAAAATTTAAATGAGGTGGTTGTGATCGGTTATGGTACTGTAAAAAGTAAAGATATTACGGGCTCTGTGGCCACGGTTACTGCAAAAGACTTTAACCAGGGGGGAGCTACCACACCTGAGCAGTTGATACAAGGTAAAGTGCCTGGTGTATCAATTATTTCAAACAGCGGTGCTCCGGGTGCCGGTAGTACTATCCGTATCCGCGGCGGTGCTTCCATCAATGGTAGCAACGATCCGTTGATCGTTATCGACGGTGTGCCATTAAGTAATGGTGGTATAGCTGGTGCTGCAAACCCATTGGATTTGATCAACCCTGCCGATATCGAGTCTTTTACCGTATTAAAGGACGCATCTGCAGCTGCTATTTACGGTAACCGTGCATCAAACGGTGTCATCCTGATCACCACCAAAAAAGGCCAATCAGGTGCTCCGGTGATCAATTTCAGTGCCCAGGTTTCGGCAGGTACTTTACCCAAAGAAGCCCCGGTGCTTACGGCTGCACAATTCCGTGCTTATGTAAACGCTAATGACACTACATCGGCAGGCAAATACAAAGCCCTGTTAGGTAATGCCAGCACCGATTGGCAAAAACAGATCTACCAGACAGCGATCAGCAATGACGATAACTTAAGCATCTCTGGTACAACTGCAAAAATTCCGTACCGCGTGTCGGTAGGTTATACAGATCAGAATGGTATCCTGAAAACTACTAATCTAAATCGTTATACCGCGGCAGTAAACTTAAGCCCAAGCTTTTTTACCGATCACCTGAAAGTGAATTTCAACTTCAAAGGTTCGCAGGTAAAACAAAGATTCGCAAACGAAGGCGGTGTGATCAGCGACGCTGTGGACTTCAACCCTACCCTGCCTGTTTATTCAGGAAACAGCAATTACGGTGGTTATACCGAATTACTTGATCCATCTTCAGTAAGCGGTCTTAAATCACTGGCTCCTCTTAACCCTGTCGGTTTATTGTATGAAAACAACAATACCAGTACCGTTCAAAGAGCGATCACCAGTTTAGCATTAGATTACCGTTTCCATTTCTTCCCCGATCTTCATGCCAATATCAACGCATCGTACGACGGTTCGGAAGGTAAAGGTTCTGACTTTATTCCGGGTTATGCCGCTTCAAATATCGACAGCTATAAAGACCCAAATACCGGCAAATATTACAGTGGTAACCAAAGCCAGTACAAACAAACCAACGGTAACAAGTTGTTTGAAGGATTCTTCAGCTACGGTCACGATTTTAAAGAAATCAAAAGCCATGTTGACGCCGTTGCCGGTTATTCGTTCCAGGATTTTAAAACAACCAATTATAACTTCCTGAGCTATTTTGCTGATGGAACCCTTAACCCGAATTCAACATTTAATTATCCTACAGATATTCAGGAAAGTCAGTTGACCTCGCTTTATGGCAGGGTAAATTATAACTATGACGACCGTTTCTTCTTAACCGGTAGTGTACGTAGCGACGTTTCAACCAGGTTTGCTCCTGGTATTCGTACAGGTACCTTCCCTTCGGTGGCCGGTGCATGGAAAATCAGCAATGAAGAGTTCCTGAAATCAAGTACCGTTATTTCAACCTTAAAATTAAGGGCTGAATATGGCGTTACAGGTAACCAGGATGGTATTGGTAATTACGATTACCTTTCGCCTTATAGCCTGAGTAATACAACTGCTCAATACCAGTTTGGTAACTCATTTTATCAGTTATACCGCCCGGCAGCCTATTTCCCCGGCCGTACCTGGGAACAAACCTCAACTTCAAACATTGGCCTTGACTACGGCTTCTTCAATGACCGTCTGACCGGTAGCATCGAGTATTATTACCGAAAAACCAAAAACCTGCTTGCACCTGAAAACCAGCCTGCAGGTACCAACTTTGGTAACATCATCACAGCAAATATCGGTGATATGCAGGACAAAGGTCTTGAGTTGAACATTATCGGTCGTATACTTGATCAAAGAGATATTACCTGGACCGCAGGCTTTAACCTTACGGTTAACCGTAACAAGATCACCAACCTTACTTCGATACCTAACCCTAACTTCCCTGGTTTGTTAACCGGAGGAATTTCTGGTGGTACAGGTAATACGATCCAGATCAACCAGGTAGGTTACCCAAGGTATACTTTCTTTGTTTACGAACAGGTATATGGCACCAACGGCAAACCAATTGATGGTGTATTTGTTGACCGCAATGGCGATGGCATCATCAACAACAAAGACCTATACGAAGATCACAGCCCCGACGCACAGGAGTTTTTAGGTTTCAACAGTGATTTCCGTTATAAAAAATGGACCCTTGGATTTGTAGCACGTGCCAGCATTGGCAACTATGTGTACAATAACGTGGCTTCATCTACCGGTATACAGCGTAACTTCCTGAACCCATTGGGCATTATTAACAATGGTTCTTCAGACGTTTTGGTTAGCGGTTTAACCGGAAATGGTAGCAACGACCTGTTGTCTGACTACTATATCCAAAATGCATCATTCTTCAGAATGGATAATATACACCTGAACTATAACCTGGGAAAAGTTTTCAATGGCGGTTCCCTTCGTATCAGTGCTAACGTTCAGAACGTATTTATCATTACAGATTATAAAGGTGTTGACCCCGAAATTTCCAGCGGTTTAGATAACAATTTTTATCCCCGCCCAAGGACTTATGTATTGGGTCTTAACCTGAGTTTGAAATAATTAGAGCAATAAAGAAATTTTGATATGAAAAGGAAATCAATTAAAGCATTATTAGTTACCGGAATTTTGTCCGTTAGTCTGATATCGTGCGATAAAAACAAAATTATCGCACCAAATGATGCTGTAACTTCCGCCCAGGTTTACAGCACGCCAGCCGGTTACAAACAGGCACTGGCAAAAGTTTATGGGTCATTTGCATTGACTGGTAACGCGGGCCCGGCCGGAAGCGGCGATATTCAGGGCATCGATGAAGGTACTTCTGATTTTTTCCGCTTGTTATGGTACCTGCAGGAACTACCAACTGACGAAGCAGTTATTGCCTGGGGCGACCCTGGAGTACCTGACCTGCACGCCATGAACTGGTCATCGTCTAACGTGATCAACGAAGGTTTATACTACCGCAGTCTTTACCAGATCACCCTGGCTAATGATTTTATCCGCCAGTCGACCGACGCGCAATTAGCTAGCCGTGGTATCAGCGGTCAGGATGCAACAAACATCCGTTATTTCCGTGCTGAAGCCCGCTTCCTGCGCGCTTATCAGTATTCGGTATTACTGGATCTGTTTGGTAATCCTCCGTTTGTAACCGATGCCAACGCCGTTGGATCTATCATTCCACCTCAAACTGACAGGGTAACTTTGTTCAACTATGTTGAAAGTGAATTGAAGGCTATCGACCCTTTGTTGGTTGCTCCAAAACAAAATGAATACGGCCGTGCCGACCAGGCCGCTGCCTGGGCACTGTTAGCACGCCTGTACCTGAATGCCCAGGTTTATACAGGTACTGCACGTTATAACGATGCGATAACTTATTCGAGTAAAGTTATTGCTGCAGGTTATTCGCTTATTCCTGATTACACACACCTGATGCTGGCCGATAATAACAAAAACACCAGCGAGTTTATCTTAACTATCAATTATGATGGTAACAAAACTCAAAGTTATGGCGGTACTACCTTTATGACCCACGCCCCTGTTGGTGGTTCAATGCCGGCAAGTGATTTTGGAATCACTGGTGGATGGGATGGTATCAGGGTAACAAGTAACCTGATCGGTTTATTCCCTGCCAATGCAAACTTAACTTTCCCTAACAACGGCAACCCTGATACCAGGGCCGAATTCTGGACTCAGGGTCAAAACCTGGCTATCAATGATGTAACATCATTTACTGATGGCTATGCCGTTAACAAATGGCGCAATGTTAATTCAGATGGTTCGGGTGCCACCAGCTCAAGTTTCTCAGATATCGATGAACCAATATTCCGCTTATCAGAGCAATACCTGATCTACGCCGAAGCAGTGTTACGTGGCGGTACAGGTGGCGATGCCAATACAGCATTGAAATATGTTAATTTGGTACGCGAACGTGCTTACGGCGGTGCAGCCGGTGATATTAATTCAGGGCAGCTTACTACACAGTTCATTCTGGATGAAAGAGGCCGCGAGCTTTACTGGGAAGGTTTCAGAAGAACCGACCTGATCCGTTATGGTTTGTTTACCAGCAGTACCTACTTATGGCCATTTAAAGGTGGTGTAAAAACAGGTACCGGCGTTGCCGATTTCAGGAACTTGTACCCGATACCTGATGCTGACCGTGCTGTGAATCCAAATCTGAAACAAAATCCAGGATATTAATCTTTAAAATATATTGCTGACCCTTTTAACAATTTTTAGGAGAGTTAACTAAAATAAAAGCAACATGAAAACAGTATTAACAAGATTTATGGTCCTGGGCAGTGCATCGCTGCTGCTCCTGGCCTCGTGTAAAAAGAACGACCCGATCGTTACCACCAATGGTGGAACAGCGGGTACGCTGGCAGCCAGTACCACTACACCGGTATTAGACAAAACCAAGCTAACTGATACTACCAAGGTGATCAAATTCAACTTTACAAAGCCTAATTTTGGCTTCAGTGCAGCTGCTACCAACACCTTACAAATTGATGCGGTAGGTGATAACTGGGCACACCCTGCTTCGGTTACCTTAACTACTGGTGTTTATTCACAAGGCTATAGTATCGCCGATTTCAATAATTTATTACTGAAACTGAATTTACCGGCAGGTACTCCGGCACAAATAGCAGCACGTATCGTTTACAATTTGGGTGGTGCAGCGAAGCCTATTTATTCAAATGTGCTTGGCATTACCGCTACACCATTTAATTTGACCTCGTGGTTATACATTACCGGAGCATTTGCCGGCTGGCAAAACCCTGGTCCACGGGAAGACAGCTTAGTATCGGTTACAGGTAATGGGGTTTATGTAGGGGTAATTAACTTTACTGCCCTCAATAACCAGTTCCTGATCCTTCCTGCAAAAAACTGGAACAATAAATACGCCACGAATGACGCGCAGGGAAGCACAAGTGCTACGGTAACTTACAATGCACCCAACAACCTGTATGCCCCGGCAACACCGGGTCAATACATTGTTACGTTTAATTTGAATACCGGTACTATAACCTTCCAATTGGCTAACTCGTACAGTATCATTGGATCGGCAACACCGGGTGGCAACTGGTCGACGGACCTTGCCCTGAAATACATAAACGACGGCACCAACACCTGGACAGGTACCTACCCATTATTGGCTGGTCAGTTTAAATTCAGGCAGAATGACGACTGGACCTATAGCTGGGGTGATATTTCGCCGGCTGATGGTGCAGACGCGACAGATTCAAATGGTGGAAACATTACTGCAACAGCAGGTACACATACTATCTCCTTTACAATACCGCTTACCGCTCAAGGTAGCGGATCACCTTCTGTTACTGCTACCTATTCACTGAAATAGAAATAATAACATAGAGTTGATTGATTGAATTCCCGCTCCCGGATTACCGGGGCGGGTTTTTTATTACACGATTCCGGGATACGATTTTGGGATTTAAAAGATTGGTCGGATGCAAGGTGGTCGGTGAACACGATTGCCAGGATTTGAAAAGACGGACAAGATTTTAATTAACTACTTTGAATCGTGTCCAAAAAAAAACTTACGAAGTTTTAAAAACTTCGTAAGTTTTCTACCGTCCATGAACTATGAACCATGAACTATGATGAACTACCGACTAGCAATATCCACGTAATCCCGGTTGGTTGCACCAACAAAAATCTGGCGCGGGCGGCCGATAGGTTCTTTGTGTTCTTTCATTTCCTTCCACTGGGCGATCCATCCTGGCAGGCGGCCTAAGGCAAACAGCACGGTGAACATATCGGTTGGGAAGCCTAATGCGCGGTAAATGATACCGGAATAGAAATCTACGTTAGGATAAAGCTTCCTTTCGATAAAATAAGGATCTTTCAAGGCGTGTTCTTCGAGTCGTTTGGCTATTTCGAGCACTTCATCATCGATACCTAATTTTTCGAGGATATCATCACATGCTTTTTTGATGATGCGAGCGCGCGGATCAAAGTTTTTATATACCCGGTGACCAAAGCCCATCAGGCGGAACGGATCGTTCTTGTCTTTTGCTTTTTTGATCCATTTATCAGTATCTCCCCCATCTTCTTTGATACGTTCGAGCATTTCGATCACTTCCTGGTTTGCACCACCGTGTAAAGGTCCCCATAGTGCCGAAATACCTGCTGAAACAGAAGCATAGATATTAGACTGCGAGGACCCTACGATCCTTACGGTTGAAGTTGAGCAGTTTTGTTCGTGATCGGCATGCAGGATAAGCAGCGTATTCATAGCGCTTACTACTACCGGGTCAATCTCTACCTGCTCGGTACGCTGACCAAAGGTCATGTGCAGGAAGTTGGTAACGTAATCGTATTTGTTTTGAGGATAGATATAAGGGTGCCCCAATGACTTTTTGTAGATCCAGGAAACAATGGTTGCCATCTTTCCGAGCATTTTAATGATACTCAGGTCAAGTTCTGCTTCGGACTGGTTGGGTTTAAGCGATTCAGGGTAAAATGCCGAAAGGGAACAAACAAGAGAAGACAATTGCCCCATTGGGTGTGCTTTTGATGGAAAACCATCAAAAAACTTTTTCATGTCTTCATGAACCAATGTATGCCGGCTGATATGCTTTTGAAATTCATCCAATTGGGCCGCTGTCGGCAATTCGCCATAGATTAGCAAATAAGCCACCTCAATAAAACTCGATTTGCCTGCCAACTGTTCGATAGGATACCCCCGGTACTTCAAAATACCCAGTTCGCCATCCAAAAAAGTAATAGCACTTTGGGTAGCACCGGTGTTTTTATATCCGATATCGAGGGTAACGAATCCGGTCAGATCCCTGAGTTTTGAAATATCAATGGCTTTTTCGCCCTCGGTACCTTCAATTACGGGAAGATCGTAAGTTTTATCACCTATTGTTAATGATGCATTTTCCGACATAGACGTACATTTTAATGGTAGCAAATGTAATTAAATCCCGCTATTTTAGTTTATGCCGGATGTCACTAATTGTAAAAAAGTTGTAGTTGTTGTGACGCTGATTATTGGGGTGCTTATACTGGTTGTACTAGTTGTATTAGTTGTATTGGTTGTATTAGATTTCAAGATATCTATCGGGATAGTTATTTGGGGGACTTAGAATTGAGTACCGGGATAGTTGGCCAGGTTCCGAAGTCGATTATTAATAGCCCAAACTGAATTACAAATGACAATACCCCCAATGACGCGCAACAAATGACCCAATGACAGCGCAGCGAAATGACGCGCAGCAAATGACCAATTATCAACCAATCCCTAATTAGTCCTTATCGCCTCAACCGGATCTAACCGGGAGGCAGAGTATGCCGGGATGATACCGGATATGATACCGATAACAACAGCAATGCTCATCCCAAAGATGATATTGCTCATGTCGAGTACTACCTGTATATCGACTGCAGCACTAACGGCCAGGGTACCGAGGTAAACCAGGCCGAGGCCGACTATACCACCAAAAAGGCATAATACGATCGCTTCGATCAGGAACTGAAGCAGGATAAAATAGTTTTTTGCGCCGAGAGATTTCTGTATACCAATGATATTGGTACGCTCTTTAACCGACACGAACATGATGTTGGCAATACCAAAACCACCCACTAAAATTGAAAAACCACCGATGATGAGGCCCGCCACGTGAAGAAAAGCAAACACTTCATCCAACCGGTTGGAAATAAGCGTGGCTCTGTTCAGCGAAAAATTGTCTTCTTCACCCGGCTTTATACGTCTGATCGATCGCATCAAACCTTCCAGTTCGCTTTCCACATCCAGATCGGTCAGGCCATTTTTCCCCTTTACAATGATAGTTGGCTGGTAATTATCACTCTGTACATCAACCATATCCCTGGCGAAATTTAAGGGGATCAGCACGGTTTTATCATTAGAATTACCGAACATGTCTTTCCCTTCCTTAGCAAACACACCAATCACGGTAACATAACGTCCTTTTAATTTGATCTGCTTATCAAGCGCATGACCCTGTGGAAATAAATTGTTTGCTATATCATAACCAATCAATGCAACAGCTGCACCGGTACGCGAATCGATATCGGTGAAATAGCGCCCTTCGGCAATATCAAAATCCGAAACTTTATTGTGATCCTGCGTTACAGCATTGATATCAACTCCTTCGGCAGTGTGATCGAGGTATTTGATCGTCCGTCCGCCCATGCTAATTTCATAAGAAATGGCACCCGCAGTTTGGCTGCGCTTTTGCAATTCGTTAAAATCCTTCAATTTGGGGTTAGGGCGTTGCAGGTATTTCCACCATGGAAAATCTTCGCCGCCCAACCATGGCCATTTATTAACGTAAACGCTATTTCCCCCTAATTTATTGACACTTTTCTGCAGGTTAGCCCTCAGCGTATCCACAGCAGAAAAAACGCTGATTACCGTAAAAATACCGATCGTAACGCCCAAAAGCGAAAGCATGGTACGCAGCTTATTGTGTCGGAGTGCATCAAATGCAAAACGGAAACTTTCGAAGATGAGTTTTATTACGAGCATATTTTTGGGATTACAGCTATTTTATAATTTTGATTTCAGCGATAGATATCTTCTAATCAAATAAAACCAAAATTGAAAAAATGTTGTTACTTGGTTAGACCCCGATTATTTATTTAAGTTACAGAAAAAGACATAATTAAAGTAAAAAGGCAATAATTACCGAAATAATTCCTTCGACACCCACCTCCATTCATGATCGGTGCCGGGCCAATAAAAATATTAGGTGAAATCCCTAAAATTATTGCGTACATTTGCGCCCTGAAAAATCATTAGATTCAAGCATGAAATTATCTCAATTTAAATTTAATCTACCCGACTCTCTTATTGCACATACCCCCGCAAACACCCGCGATGAGTCGCGTTTGATGGTGCTGCACAAAGACTCTGGTAAAATTGAGCATAAAATATTCAAGGACATACTCGAATATTTCGACGAGAAAGATGTGATGATCCTGAATAACACCAAAGTATTTCCAGCCCGTATGTATGGCAACAAGGAAAAGACCGGTGCTACCATCGAAGTATTTTTGCTGCGCGAGCTGAACAAGGAATTGCGCCTTTGGGATGTACTTGTTGATCCGGCTCGTAAGATCAGGGTAGGCAATAAGCTCTATTTCGGTGATGACGACCTGCTGATCGCCGAGGTTGTAGACAATACAACATCAAGGGGCCGAACCATTCGCTTTTTGTTTGACGGCACCGACGAGGAATTCAGAAGAAATGTAGAGATCCTGGGCGAAACTCCTCTGCCTAAATATATCAAACGTAAGGCTACTGCCGAAGATAAAGAACGTTACCAAACCATATTTGCCAAGCACGAAGGTGCAGTAGCGGCGCCAACAGCCGGCCTGCATTTTAGCCGCGAGCTAATGAAACGCCTTGAATTAAAAGGTGTTGAGTTTGCTGAAGTTACCCTGCACGTTGGTTTAGGCACTTTCCGCCCGGTTGAGGTGGAAGATCTGACCAAACATAAAATGGATTCGGAGCAGTTCATCATCGAGCAAAAACAGGCTGATATCGTCAATCGCGGTATTGAGCTGAAAAAACGCATCTGTGCCGTTGGTACAACTTCGATGCGTGCTATCGAATCGGCCGTTTCAGCCGGTAAGACACTGAAGGCAGCGAATGACTGGACCAGCAAATTTATTTTCCCTCCATACGATTTCAGCATTGCTAATACCATGGTTACCAATTTCCATACACCAGAATCAACACTGTTGATGATGATCTGTGCTTTTGGCGGCTATGAGCACGTAATGAATGCGTACGAAGTGGCTGTGAAAGAAAAATATCGCTTCTACAGCTACGGCGACGCGATGCTGATTATTTAAGGGCGGTTGATCGGGTATTGGGTATCAGGTATTGGGTATCGGTTATCAGCTATTGGATACCACGATTCCGTTCGAGCTATTAATTGCAGCATATTCAATAAATCGTAGCACAACGAACGTTTAACCGATAATGTACTACGCCAAATGAAACACTACGCTATCATCGTTGCAGGCGGTTCGGGTACCCGGATGCGTTCGGCAGTTCCAAAGCAATTTTTGCTGCTCAATGGCCTTCCGTTACTGATGCATACCATCAGGGTATTTCAAAACAGCCGCACTCAGCCCGATATTATTCTGGTATTGCATCCCGATTCGCACGAATATTGGCTTTCGCTTTGCCAGGAGCATCAATTCACGCTACCCTACCAGCTTGTTAGCGGCGGCGAGACACGCTTTCACTCGGTAAAGAACGGAATACTTACCATTGAGGATGAAGATGCTGTCATTGCCATACATGACGCCGTACGACCGCTGGTAACACCGGATATCATCGACGAATCTTTCGATTGCGCCGAGCAATACGGCAACGCTGTAGTGGCAATAAAAAGTCGCGATTCGGTAAGGCAGATCAAAGACAACCGTTCGCAAAGCCTTAACCGCGACGAGATCTACCTCATCCAAACCCCGCAAACCTTTAAGGCCGATCAGTTAAAAAAAGCCTACCTCCAGCCCTACCAGGAAAATTTTACCGATGACGCCAGCGTGGTCGAACAAACCGGCGTCAATATCAACCTCATCGGCGGCAGCTACCAAAACATCAAGATCACCTACCCCGAAGATATCGCGATAGCAGAATTTCTTTTGAGTCAATAGCTGCGCGTCATTTCGCTGCGCTGTCATTGGGTCATTGATCATTGCTGCGCGTCATTTCGCTGCGCTGCCATTGGTCATTGGTCATTTGCTGCGCGTCATTTCGCTGCGCTGGCATCGGTCATTGGTCATTTGCTGCGCGGCATTGGGTCATTTGTCATTGACTATGGACTATCGACAATGGGCTATGAACCATGAACTATGAACAACTACCCAATGACCAATGACCAATGACCAATGACCAAATCAAGCCCTTCTGATAACGCCGAGTATGAGCGCAATAATGGCTATTACCAAAAGTAAGTGGATGATGCTTCCGGCCGAATAAGCGAAAAATCCGATAGCCCATCCTATGATCAGGATCACGGCGATGATGTACAATAAACTTCTCATTGTTTTTTATGTTTTTAGGTGTGTAAATGGATAACTAAAAACAGCGACAAAAAGTTTTAAATGAAAAAACCCCGGAGTATTCCCCGGGGTTTTAGCTATCAGCAAATTGCTTTAGTACTCGTCTTCGTTAAAGAAGAAATCGTCTTTAGTAGGGTAATCCGGCCATATCTCTTCAATATTTTCGTAAGGCTCACCGTCATCTTCAAGGGCCTGCAGGTTCTCAATAACCTCAACGGGCGCTCCTGAACGGATAGCATAATCGATCAATTCATCTTTTGTGGCCGGCCATGGCGCATCTTCCAGGTGTGATGCTAATTCAAGTGTCCAATACATATGTTTTTAATGCTATGAGGTAATTTTAAATTTTGGCAAAAGTATAATATTTTTAAATTGATTATCAAATATTTTTTTCAATAATTCAAACGCGCGGTATCCACTGGTTTTCAGCTATTTTACGCTCATGGGCTATCTTGCGTCCAAGGGTAAACAAATAGTCGCTCAAACGGTTCAGATAGATCGTAATTTTTTCGTCAACTGTGCTTTCCGTAGCCAGGTGTACTACCAAACGTTCGGCCCTGCGGCATACACAGCGGGCAACATGACAAAAAGAAATCGCCTGGTCGCCACCCGGCAAAATAAAATGGCGGAGTTCTGGTATCACCTCGTTAATAGCATCCATCTCTTTTTCCAGCAATTCAATATCAGCCAGGAAAAGATCGGGTATCACCATTTTCGACTTATCAGGATCTGATGCCAGCGACGAACCGATGGTAAACAACCGATCCTGCACCTGCTTCAACAATTCTTTATCATGCAAAGTCAGCTCCTGGTCGCTGATCAGGCCAATATAAGAGTTGAGTTCATCAACCGTTCCGTAACTCTCGATCCGTAAATGATATTTAGGCACGCGGGTGCCGCCGATGAGCGAAGTTTGACCTTTGTCGCCTGTTTTGGTGTATATTTTCATTGTTCCTGCAAATCGCGAATCTACATACTATACCATATAAAACCTTGTTCAGTTAATAATGTTATTAAATTTGACATTTGTAAAAGATAATGAGATCAATTTATACCCAATACCGTGTCATTTGCTTATTTGCGGTAAGCACGCTGTTACTTTTTTCATTTAAAATTCCGAACACCAATACTATCTCAAACAGCACCCCGGTAAGCAGCTACCTGAGCGAAAAACAATTTAACGAACTTTTTCCCTTACGAGATAAATTTTACTCCTACAGCGCATTTATAAAGGCTATCCGCCAAATAGGACACATCAGGATAAAAGTGGCTAAACGCGCTGTTTCGGTATATCAAATTACCCGGACCGACAAAAACTCTGGCAGATCGGTCATTGTCCGGCAGGATGAAGACTGGAACGAAGATTGGGCCAGAAAGAAACCTGACAGCATTTATACCATCGACTACGGGAATTTTTGCAGCGAATTCGCTTTGCAAAGCAATAAAAAAGAACTGGCAGCTTTTTTTGCCAATATCGCCCATGAGACCCGCCATGGCGAGAACGGGAAATATAACGACGGGCTGATGTTTATCCACGAGACCAATACCAGTTTGGCCTATATCGCTCCCAACGACTCCTACCCTGCTGCACCCGGCAAAAAATATTATGGTCGCGGTCCGCTGCAGTTAAGTTATAATGGCAATTATGGTTATGCCTCCGATTGCATTTTCGGCGACAAAAAGATTTTGCTCAACAACCCCGAACTGTTGGAAACCGACCCCGTGGTGGCTTTTGAAGTGGCCATTTATTTTTGGATGACTCCGCAAACCTATAAGCCATCGGCCCACGATGTAATGACCGGCAAATGGAAACCCAAAGCCGACGACATCGCCAAAAACCGCAAACCGGGTTTCGGTATGACTATCAACATTATCAACGGCGCAGTAGAATGCGGCAAAGGCGACAACCTGTTTAACATGAATGACCGCATAGGATTTTACCAATACTTCCTGAAAAAACTCAAGCTAAGCGATCCAAACTGCGCATGCTCCTGCGGGGCTATGGCGGCGTATTGATAATTGGTAATTAGTCATTGGGCATTGGTCATTTAATAAAATATACCCAATGAAATAGCTGCTAAATCTGCAAAATCAGCACAATCACCTTAAATCTGTGATTAAAAAAAGGGGCATTGGGTCATTTGCGGCGCAGCATTTAGGCATTAGAGAATGTGTAGTAATTATATAGTTTTTTTATTAGTCAGCGTAATCATTGACAAAATCCCAAAATCGTGTCTCTGAATCGTGTTCAATATTTTATCCCCCAGGCCGTCACGATCGAATCCGCCTGTTTAACAGTGAGCCGGGTATCGCCGTCGGAAGCTGAGCCGTTGATAGGGTTCCGGGTTCCTTTGAAGATGCAGTTCCACTCACTTACCTGTGCCTTGTCGTCAAAATAACAGCCGATGTATACTTCCTCGTTATAATCGGTGCCGTCGCGGGTATATTTGCTTTTGCCTTCAAAGCGGTTTTCTTCACTGTATATCTTATCATTTTTGATAGTTACTTCTTTGTGGATATAACCAGGTCCATTCAAATTACCTTCGGGTGCCCATCTGATGATACCCTGATCGTTTTTAACTACTTTCCATCTGCCTTGCAGTGCAGGAAGGCCAAGTTTTTGCCTGTTTGGGTTAAAATCAATTCCGTATTTTTTAATATTTGGATCCTGCGAATTACAGGAAGCAAGCAGTCCGATCAATACTATGAGGCAATATTTTTTCATGGCGAATTGAATTTATTGGTTTAACGCCTAACGGGTAAGCGTTACATCAGGTAGTAGCTTAAATTGGACTTGAAATTAAGAATTGTTTTGGAAAATGTGAACATTGGTTTGCATGTTCGTGGGGACACGAACATGGGGGGCACCCGAAATAAAAAATTATAAAACATTTTCGGCGTTTTATAAATTATAATAAGAAAACATACTGACAAGCGTTTAAGATTTTAACGGACCATCAAAGTACGCTTCGGGAAAGCTGCATCAAAAAAGTAAAAAAGATTTTGTCTAATAAAAATTTATATAAATTAGCGTTATGTTAGAAAAAAATACCCCTAAAATTACAACACCCAGGGTTGAAAATTACAATTACCGGGGTCATAATTATTGGATTACTATTGAACCAGTAAAACATGATTCAACAGGTGATACAGTTTTCCTGGCATACAAAAGTTACGAAGAACCCGGATGGTTAAATAACGGCTCGCTGGTGAAAGATTTTAACGGAGATGTTATCATTGCTAAAGAAGTATTAGTAGCCTTCACATTAGCAAATACGGTTGTTCAGGCCGAAATTGATAGCTTGACTAAATAGCAATACTCAATCGCTTTGTCCATACTAATTGAAGCTATTCAATTAATAAACGTTACAGCGTTGGGACTTTTCTGCCTTTTTGTATACAAAAACGCGTGCCTGGTCAAATTTATCCCTTAAAATCCTGCCTGATTCTCAAAATCCTGTCTTAAATCACAAAATCGTGTTATACTTGTGAATGAACTACCCCTTTGATACCGTGGGACTGAACGGTGAACAGATTGACCTGTTTCAAGAAACTTACGAGGCGCTGAAAACCAGGTACAGTGTTGAACTGAGCGGGAATATTGATTTCCAGCTATCAGATTTCGAAGTGTTCAGAGATTGCGTCAGCGTGAATATTAAGGGTTCGTTCACTATTAAAAGTGCGCGCAGCGACTGTTATTTGCTTTTCATCGAAACCCATAAATTTGAAAGAAGGGGGTCACATCTACCGGAAAAGGTAAATATGATAGAATACCAGGTTTGGGCGCTGGCATATGTAAAAAAAGACTTTGGCCGGGTATTGATCAGACCCGAAACTTTGGTTGATAAAATAATAGAACTGGTTCACCCGGTAGAACTTGATTTTGATGAGGACAAAGCCTTTAGTGATACCTATTATGTATTAGTGAACGACCGCTGGAAAGCCGATGTGGCGATGGACCGCAATTTCAGAAATGTGGCCATGGATGTCCGGCACGAAGATATCGTGATCGAAGTCATCGATCACACACTCATCATCGGCTATGGCAAGCCGGTATCCCCCGAAACTGCAATGAACCTGGCAGATTTTGTGGTGAGGTTGTGTAATAACTGCTGAAAAACAGCAACCAATCAAAAGAATAAACGGTCAGGCAACGGGCGTCCCGCGGTCAACTTTTTGAATATTGGGATTAGCGTAATCATTCTCGATCAAACCATCACGCATACGCACGATGCGGTGGGCATGCAGGGCGATATCCTCTTCGTGAGTTACCAGGATGATCGTATTTCCTTTTGCGTGGATGTCTTCCAATAGCCCCATAATTTCTATCGAGGTTTTTGTATCCAGATTACCAGTCGGCTCGTCCGCCAGGATGATCGAAGGATCGTTGATGAGCGCCCTTGCAACGGCCACACGCTGGCGCTGACCGCCAGATAATTCGTTTGGCTTATGTTCTACTCGGTTACCGAGGCCCACATTTTCAAGGGCTTTTAATGCCCTGTCGTGACGAACCTGCTTATTTACGCCGGCATAGATCAGCGGCAGTGCTACATTATCCAATGCGGTATTACGTGGTAATAAGTTAAACGTTTGGAAAACAAAGCCAATCTCTTTATTACGCACTTCAGCCAACTCACTGTCAGACATATGGCTTACATTGATCCCATTAAGGATATATTCGCCTTTGCTGGGTGTATCCAGACAGCCCAAAATATTCATGAGCGTTGATTTGCCCGAACCAGAAGGGCCCATTAAAGCCACAAATTCGCCTTTATTGATGTTTAGGGATACTGATTTAAGGGCGTGTATAGTTTCGGCGCCGATAACATATTTGCGCCCGATATCTTTAATGGTTATTAGTGGCTCCATTCGTTTTTTGTCCTTTGACTATGCTGGTAGGTGTTTTGTTACAGCAGGAAGTCCGAAAGTCCGCAAAAGTCCGGAGTTCAGACTTCCCGACTTAACAAAATTACTTCTCAATCACCTTCGCAACCAAAAAATAATCGTCGTCGTGTTTAGGTGCATTTTTTAGCGCTTCTTCATGGGTGATCTCGTGACTGATCACATCTTCGCGAAAAACGTTGATCTCATCGGTCATGTAAACCAGGGGTTCCACACCACTTGTATCAACTTCGTTCAACTTGTCCATAAAATCAAGAATCTTGCCCATGTCTTCGATCAAGGTGATCTTTTCATCCTCCGCCAGTTCGAGGCGGGCAAGGTTAGCTACTTTATCTACGGTCTCTTTATCAATATGCATGCGCTAAAGCTTCTTTTTGATCGTTTCAAAAACCCTTTGTTTCAAATCATCTGCATCTTCAGGGCCAAGGCCAATGGTGTCAATGGGTTTGTGCACAAATATATGACAATTGCCCGGTTTGCTGCCAAATTTAAGCCCATCGTCCCACAAAACCTGCCAGGCATCGATGATCGTAACCGGCACTATCGGTACACCGGCCTCTATAGCCAGGCGGAAAGGTCCGTTTTTAAAAGCTTGTAAAGCTGGCGGATAGTCGTCGGCAATGCCCCCCTCAGGGAAGATGATCAAAGTAGTACCCTCTGC
>CAIPDP010000179.1 GCA_903863845.1 uncultured Mucilaginibacter sp.
AAGGCCTGCGGGCAAAGAGGCATTTGCGATGACGGGAGCGCCTTTGGTTACTTTGGCGCGACAAAGTAACTAGGCCTCCGCGGCCATGAGCGGCGAAGGTTTGTCCCTTTGAATTAAGCATCTCCGGACCCCAAAACTACGTCTGCGATAATCTGGTGACACCTCTTGCTTTTAGTACGAAACAATTATGTGCTTTGCTATGCTGAGCACGTCGAAGCACGTGCGCAAAGGCCCGGCCCGCGTCACCCTTCGACGAGCTCAGGGTGACACCCATCGTTTGTTATTCTATTGATAACGCTCTGCGCCAACCCTATTCGCACAAATAGATCTCCCCCTCTTTCGCCCCGCCGATCTTCGTTACCTTTTTATGGGCCATGATATCTTTCAGGCTGATGAGTTCGTGGTTATACAGGGAGTCGAACCAGATGATGTAAAATTTCTTTTGGGTGTAGAATTTGTCGACATCCCGCTGAAAAAAGCTATGGGGTACCAATTGCGATGACATGCTAGTAAATAACCAAACCGCTTCATTGGCGTCTGAATAGATAGGAATATTGGGATCAAATTCTCTTTTATGTTCCTTAAGGTAAGGTGCAAATTCCGATTTGTTCCAGCTGTCATCACTATAGCCCGGTACGCCAAAATCGTTTTCGTCATCATAGCGCTGGTAGTCGACCTGGGCCGTTGAGTATTCAAACAATAGCATCGCTGCGACAGCAATGCCTGCCAGCGGGTATTTTATTTTTTTGTTGGTAATGCCTCTCAAAACATCGGGTACCCAGCTGGTACAGGAAATGAGCAGCGGAATGAACATCGGTGACAATAAGCGACTGTTGATCGGTTCGAAACGCGAGAAAGTAGCCAGAATGATCATGAAAGAACCGTATACCACAGCAAAGCCGATCACCACATTCTCGTAACTATTAATGCGGTGTTTAAATGTTTTAAATGCTAAAACACCGATCAGAGATAGCATGATGACACAGGTAACCAGTATCGCAAATTTATCAGCTTTTTCACTTAGCGCGCCCCAATCGTTGATGACCGTACCAACCCGAAACAGGTTCTGACTAAATGGCGTAATAGATGGTTCGCGGGTGCCGGTGCTCAGGCCGGTCACCGTACTGTTGTAAACCAGGTTTGCAGTCAGTAAGGAGATCGATACCGCACCATATATCAGTAAATGTTCGATTTTTTTACGGATGGGCAATTCAAAATCCAGCAATATCATCAGGCAGCCGGTACCCACGATGGTAATGCCTGCATAACGGGTAATACAAGCTATAGCAGTTATTGCCGCAGTTATGATAAGCGCTTTCATCGTGTGCCCGTGGGTATATTTCCAGTAGGCGACGATGAATAAAAGTATTTCCAGTATAAATAAGGTCTCGGACCATAAAAAAGAATAGATCTCAAGCAAAGCCGGGCTCAAAATGATAGCGATCAAAATGATCCATTTATAAATACGGGAATGCGAAAGGAAACGCTCCATGATCCAACCGGTAGTAAAAATAACCGAAGCAAAAAGGAAACTATTGATAAATGTCCCCGCACCAACCGCGTTTACCCTCGAAACAAACTGGATCAGCCCTAGAAAAAACGGGTAGAACACCGGGAAAAAGGTAATAGGTGTTTTATTGAAAGTCATGAAATTACCATGCGCCTGAAAACTATCCGCCGCGCTGGCATACATCAACGAATCGGGTGACAGCCCAACGCCGCTATACGAAGTATACAGATATATAGCGTAAAACCCTATACAGGCAAAAATGAAGGAATCGAGGTTGGTGATGTAGCGGTTGAGTTTCATTTTTGGTTTAATCGTGGTTGTATTGGTTGTATTAGTTGTATTAGTTGTATTGGTTGTATTAGTTGTATTAGTTGAAGTGGTTGTATTGGTTGACCCGATAGTTATAGGGATGGTTTTAGTAGTTAAACTGGTTTCTTTTTTATTGATTCAAAAAATTCAAATTTCTAATTCCCTAATATATATATCCATCACTACTACTAATACAATCAATACAACCAATTTCAACTAATCAATCCAAGCACATCACTTATCGGCTGATCACTATCAATCAAGATCCCTTTTACACCCGCTGCTGTCCCTGCTTCCACGTCGCGTTCACGGTCGCCTATAAAATAAGATAGGGATGGATCAATATTGTATTTCTCTATAGCCCGCAGCAATAAGCCCGGCTTTGGTTTGCGGCAATCGCAATCGCCGGTAAAATTTGGATGATGCGGACAATAGAAGATATCGGTAATTTCTACGCCTCCTGCCTTGTAGGTATTGCGCAGCAATTGGTGCATTTCAGCCAATTGTTCTTCAGTATACCAGCCTTTAGCCAGACCACCCTGGTTGGTTGCTACTATTAAGGTATAACCCTTATCCTGCAATTGTTTTAATGCCGGTATATTATAGGTAAGGATATGAAAGTCCTCGATGCGGCATACATAGTCGCCCATTTCCCTGTTCAATACCCCGTCGCGGTCAAGGAAAACTGCTTTTGTTTTAGTAGTGTTGGTCATTGGGGCAAAGGTAATATTTTGGTTGTATTGGTTGGTCATTTCGCTGTGCTGTCATTTCGCTGCGCTGTCATTGGGTCATTTGGCATTAGCTGTTAGTTAAAAAAAATAATCTACCTAATCATTACCATCACACGAATCAGCGGTTCAGGCATCGGGTCATTAGGCATCAATTAACAAATCACCAGTTAACCAATCACTAACAAAGTGTGATTTTTACACCGGATTTTAGAGAATCAGGGTGTTTAACTAAACTATTGGTTATTTTAAAGCACAAAATCAAGAAATGTTATCATTATGAAATTCGTATAATTTGTGTCTATAAAATAGTAATTTGATAAAATTTTAATTTATGATTTGATTGGATTTAACATTTTTGGAAAAATTGCTGAATATTTTATAAAAAAGACATATATTTTGTATTTTCGTGGTTACGCACCTTTTATAAAAAGACTAGAAACAGGGAATTTAAGATGGATCAAACGGAATGCCCCCAACAGGGCCTATACAGACCTGAATTTGAACACGACTCATGCGGAACGGGATTTATAGCCAATATAAATGGTCATAAAACCAACCAGATCATAGATGATGCCTTAACCATGCTCGAGAATATGGAACACCGCGGCGCTTGCGGCTGTGATCCGGATTCAGGCGATGGTGCGGGTATTTTAATACAATTGCCACATGAATTTTTGATGGAAGAATGCTCGAATCTCGAGATCAGTCTTCCGGAGCCCGGCGAATACGGGGTAGGGATGATGTTTTTACCTAAGGATCCTTCGCTAAAAAAAGCATGCCGTATCGTTATCGCCAATGCGATCGAAAAACTGGGTTTGCAGAAGCTGGGCTATCGTAAGCTAAACGTCAATTCGTCAGTGATCGGCGAAACTGCACGCCAGGCCGAACCTGATGTTGAACAGGTTTTTGTTTTAAGGCCGCATCGCATCAATAATGCTGAAGATTTCGAGCGTAAACTCTATGTATTACGCCGTTATATCAATAAAACCATCACCGAAACGATACCCGGTGCCGGTGAACATTTTTATTTTACTTCGTTCTCCTGCAAGACCATCGTTTACAAAGGACAGCTGACCACTTACCAGCTGCGCCAATATTTTGCAGACCTGTCTGACCCGAGGATGACTTCGGGGCTGGCAATGATCCATAGCCGTTTTTCAACCAATACTTTCCCATCCTGGCGTCTGGCCCAGCCTTTCCGCCTGATGGCACATAATGGCGAGATCAACACGCTGACCGGTAATTTGAACTGGTTTTATTCCGGCGTTAAATCTTTTGCATCATCCTACTTCTCGAACGAGGAAATGGAAATGTTGTTACCGGTAATCGACAATAACCAGTCGGATTCCGCTTGTCTTGACAATATCATAGAGATCCTGGTTCATACCGGTCGCTCACTGCCGCACGTAATGATGATGCTGGTTCCGGAAGCATGGGACGGTAACGAACAAATGGATCCGATCAAAAAAGCGTTCTATGAATACCATGCTACTTTGATGGAACCCTGGGATGGTCCTGCAGCACTAACATTTACCGACGGCAAACTGATCGGTGCCTTGCTTGACCGTAACGGTCTGCGCCCATTGCGTTATGTGATCACCCATGATGGTCGCGCTATTGCGGCATCAGAGGCTGGTGTATTGGAACTTGATCCGGCCAATGTATTGCGCAAAGGCCGCTTGCAGCCGGGCAAAATGTTATTGATCGATACCCAAAAAGGTAAGATCATCACCGACGAAGAAATTAAACGACAAATTGCCTCGCGTCAGCCTTATGGCACCTGGCTTGAAAATTATAAGATCAAATTAGAGGATCTTGCCGAACCGCGTCTGGCATTTGCCAGCCTGTCGGCAGATGCAGTCTTCCGTTACCAGCAAGTATTTGGCTATAGCCGCGAGGATATTGAAACCATCATCAAACCTATGGCGGTTGATGGGAAAGAACCTATCGGTTCGATGGGTACAGATGTGCCGCTGGCGGTGCTTTCTGATAAACCACAGCATTTATCAAGTTATTTTAAACAGTTTTTTGCCCAGGTAACAAATCCGCCTATCGACCCTATTCGCGAGCGACTGGTGATGAGTTTGGCTACTTTCATCGGCAACAATGGCAACCTTTTAGACGAAGACAAGATGCATTGCCATTGCGTTGTATTGAAACAGCCAATTTTGACCGATCATGAGCTGGAAAAATTGCGCAGTATTGATACCGGGATGTTCCATGCAAAAACCCTGCAAACTTATTTTGTAGCCGATGGTATGCCCGGATCGATGGAAAAAGGTTTGGCGCGTTTGTGCCGCTATGCCGAAGACGCAGTAGGTGAAGGATTTGAAGTACTCATCCTTTCCGACCGTGCCATCGACTCAGAACATGCTCCGATACCTTCTTTGTTAGCTGTGTCTGCTGTGCACCATCACCTGGTGCGTAAAGGCCTGCGCGGAGCAGTAGGTATCGTATCCGAATCTGGTGATGCCTGGGAGGTTCATCATTTTGCTACCTTGCTGGCATTTGGTGCTACCGCTATTAACCCTTATCTGGCGCTTTCAACCATCGATACCATCAAAAATGATGGCAGCCTCGAGACGAGTCTGGATGCCAAAACCCTGCGTAAAAATTACCTGAAAGCTATTAATGATGGTTTGCTGAAGATCTTTTCAAAGATGGGTATTTCTACCCTGCAGTCTTACCATGGTTCACAGGTGTTTGAGATATTGGGTATCAACAAATCTGTGGTCGACCGTTATTTTGATGGTGCTGTAACCCGTATTGGCGGATTAGGGCTCGATGAGATCGCCCGCGAATCCCTATGTAAACATAAACTCGGTTTTGCCGGCTCAAAAGCAAGCGGTCGTTTGCTGCCTGAAGGTGGTATCTACCAGTGGAAGCGCAGGGGAGAGGAACATTTGTTCAATCCTCAAACGGTGCATTTGTTGCAACACGCTACACGCAATAACGACTACAATGTTTATAAAAGCTATGCCAAACTGATCAACGAACAGGGTGAAAAGCATTTTACCATTCGAGGTTTGCTTGACTTTGCGCATCACCGTGAGTCGGTTTCCATCGATGACGTTGAACCGGTTGAGAATATCATGAAACGCTTTGCTACCGGCGCCATGTCATTCGGCTCGATATCGCATGAAGCACATAGTACCCTTGCCATTGCTATGAACCGTATTGGTGGCAAAAGCAATACCGGAGAAGGTGGTGAAGATGAACTGCGCTATGAAAAAATGGCGAACGGTGATTCAATGCGTTCGGCGATCAAGCAGGTAGCTTCGGCACGCTTTGGTGTAACCTCAAATTACCTGACCAACGCCGACGAGTTACAGATAAAAATGGCACAGGGCGCGAAGCCTGGTGAAGGCGGACAATTACCCGGACATAAAGTGGATGAGTGGATCGCCAAAGTACGTCACTCGACACCGGGTGTCGGCCTGATCTCGCCTCCACCGCACCACGATATTTATTCGATCGAGGATCTGGCTCAGCTGATCTTCGATTTAAAGAATGCTAACCGTGCCGCGCGTATCAATGTGAAACTGGTTTCTAAAGCCGGTGTAGGTACAATTGCAGCTGGAGTTGCCAAAGCACACGCTGATGTGATCCTGATCGCAGGTTACGATGGTGGAACCGGTGCTTCACCGATCAGCTCTATCAAACATGCCGGCTTGCCGTGGGAATTGGGCTTAGCTGAAGCCCATCAAACCCTGGTGCGCAACAAACTGCGCAGCCGCGTGGTTTTACAAGCCGACGGACAGCTTAAAACGGGTCGCGATCTGGCCATCGCCTGTTTAATGGGAGCGGAAGAATGGGGCGTAGCGACAGCTGCTTTGGTTGCTGGTGGTTGTATCATGATGCGTAAGTGTCACCTCAATACCTGCCCGGTAGGTGTTGCCACCCAGGATCCAGATCTGCGCAAGCTGTTTTCAGGAAAGCCTGAGCATATCGTTAACCTTTTCCGTTTCCTCGCAGAAGAAATGCGCGAGATCATGGCCGAATTAGGTTTCCGTACCATCAACGAAATGGTAGGCCGTGTGCAGTTCCTGAAAGTGAAAGAGGGATTGAAGAACTGGAAAGTTAAGCACATCGACCTTAGTGGTATCCTGCACCCTGTCAATAACCCTAAAGGAATGACGCTATACAAAAGCGAAACACAGGATCATGGCTTAGATACTATTATCGATTGGCAATTATTGGAGCAGGCCAAACAGGCACTGGATGATAAAACCCCTGTTTTTGCTTCATTTAACGTTAAAAATACCGACCGTACAATAGGTACCTTACTTTCAAACGAGATATCGAAAAAGTATGGTTCGGCGGGTTTGCCTGACAATACCATCAATTATAAATTCAAAGGCTCGGCTGGTCAAAGCTTTGGCGCCTTTACCACCAAGGGGCTTTCTTTTGAGCTCGAGGGTGAAGCTAATGATTATGTTGGTAAAGGTTTGTCGGGTGCTCAATTGGCGATCTATCCTTCAGCAGAGGCAACCTTTACACCAGAAGATAATATCATCATCGGTAACGTGGCCCTATATGGGGCAACCTCGGGCGAGTTATTTATCCGCGGTATGGCTGGCGAGCGCTTTGCCGTGAGAAATTCGGGTGCTACTGCAGTTGTAGAAGGTGTGGGCGATCATGGTTGTGAATACATGACCGGCGGTCGCGCATTGATCCTGGGTAATACCGGTAGAAACTTTGCAGCAGGTATGAGCGGTGGCATAGCGTGGATTTACGATAAAGACGGTTCATTTGCCGAAAATTGCAACCGTGAAATGGTTGATCTGGATCCATTGACAGAGAAAGACAGCGAAGAGATCACCGCTTTGCTGAAAAAACATCTTCACCTAACAGGAAGCAAAGTTGCCCGTAATTTATTGAAGAACTGGGACGAAGCATCGACCAAATTTATTAAAGTGTTCCCTCAGGAATACAAGAAAGTTTTACAAAAAGTAGCATATCAGACCGTAAGTTAATGGGAAAGCCTACAGGATTTAAAGAATATAACAGGGAGCTGCCGGAAAAAGTTGCTCCGGCCCTGCGTGTAAAAAACTATAACGAGTTTGAGAGTCTCTACAGCGATGAAAAGCTGAATGAACAATCGGCCCGCTGTATGAATTGCGGTATTCCGTTTTGCCATTCGGGATGCCCGCTGGGAAACATCATTCCTGAGTTTAACGATGCGGTTTACCGCAAGAACTGGGAAGAAGCTTATAAGCTTTTATCTTCAACAAATAACTTTCCTGAATTTACCGGAAGGATATGCCCTGCACCTTGCGAGTCGGCTTGTGTATTGGGGATCAACAAACCACCGGTTGCGATAGAAGAGATTGAAAAACATATCATCGAGATCGCTTACGAGAAAAATCTGGTGAAACCTACCGCACCTTTGATCAAAACAGGCAAAAAGGTGGCGGTGGTTGGTGCCGGCCCGGCGGGTTTAGCTGCCGCGGCGCAACTGATTAAGGCCGGTCATGCCGTTACCGTTTATGAGCGCGATGATAAACCGGGAGGCTTGCTGCGTTATGGTATCCCTGATTTCAAATTAGAAAAATGGGTAGTAGAGCGTCGGGTAAAGGTAATGGAAGAAGACGGTGTTGTTTTTAAATGCAATGTTGAAGTAGGCAAAGATATAGCAGCCGATGAAATATTAAGGAGCAACGATGCCGTGATTTTGGCTGGCGGTTCAACCATACCACGTAATTTAAATATACCTGGCCGTGAGTTGAAGGGTATCCATTTTGCGATGGATTTCCTGAAACAGCAAAACAAAAGGGTAAGCAATATTAAGTTCAAAGGCGAAGATATATCGGCAACGGGCAAAGACGTAGTTGTTATTGGTGGCGGTGATACGGGTTCCGACTGTGTAGGGACATCCAACCGTCAGGGCGCAAAATCGATCAAGCAATTTGAAGTGATGGTACAACCACCGGCACAGCGTACCAATGCCATGCCATGGCCAACCTACCCGATGTTGTTGAAAACAACCAGCAGTCACGAAGAAGGCTGTGAGCGTTACTGGGGTTCAATACCAAAGAGTTTTTGGGCGATGGCAATGGTAACCTGCGCGCATTGAAGGTTACCGACGTTAGCTGGGAATTAGATGTTTTGGGCAGGCCGATCAAATTTAACGAAGTAGAAGGCTCTGAACGTGAAATTGAGTGTCAGCGGGTATTCCTGGCAATGGGCTTCCTGCATCCTCAGCACGAAGGCGCTATCAATAGCCTTAACGTTCATTTGGATGAGCGCAAGAACGTGAAAGCCAAAGAAGGTATCTACCGTACCAATGTAAGTAAGGTGTTTGCCGCAGGCGATATGCGTCGCGGACAATCACTGGTAGTTTGGGCCATATCAGAAGGCAGAGAATGTGCGCGTAAAGTAGATGAGTTCCTGATGGGGCATTCGATCCTTGAAAGCAAGGACGCTGTGAACCAGTTTGAGCAGGCGTTTTAGGGATTGGTCATTGGTCATCGGGCATTTGTCATTTGTCATTGTTTGGATGTGATCGGGGAATAATTTTTTAGTTAGCAGTTTAATATAGATCAGTTAATAAACCTAAGTAGGGCCGGATCGCGAAAGTGGTCCGGCTTGATTTTTTTGGGGGAGTATGGAGATGGTTTTTTAAAACTTTATTTCTCCGCCGGATTCTTTTTCCCCGCTTCGAGTTTTTCCAGCATTTTTATCAATCGTTCGGCTTTAGTTTTTTCCTGTTTGGCGCTTAATATCCAAACTAAATATTCTTTGCGGTTAGAGTAGGAGAGGGATTGAAAATAAGATAGTGCATTATTAGATTTTTCCAGGGTAGCTTTTACCTCTGCTGGTAAAGTAATGGTTTTGTTTTCCACGTCGATCCACTGCCTGTACTCGTTTTGTTTGATCTCGTCATTACAGGTATCGGAAGTTTTGATCAGTGCTTTGGGTTTAAAGCGTAGGGCTGTCCAGTGATGATCAATGGCTGCTGCCGTTACGGCGCCATACTTATAGTTATCGAGCGCTTCCCAGCTTTTCATCATCTCCAGATCAGTTTCGATACCTGAATTCTTTTTAGGGTAGATGATCCAAAATACTGTTTCGGGTTTTAAGAGTGGCATAACGACTTCAAGACTGTCGGCTAACTCATGACTATTTTTAACAAATAACTGTACTCCGTTAAATTCGCCGTCGGTGCTATAGGAAACAGCAGCCCCCTCTGGCAATGGTTCCAGTAAGTTTAAATAGTTTGCCGGTGCATTATATAAAAGCCAGTACTGGCCCGGCTTTACCTGAAGTTTTTTGGCAATCAAAGACACGATTAAGGCACGATTTTAAGACACGATTTAATGATTTAAGCGATTTTAAGGATATGTATTGCGATCCCCTAAATTTGAATCGTAATTGCAAGTTATGAATTTTGGGTCGATTGGTTGTCGTTTAGATATGGGATTTTTTACTTGTTTAAGTGCCCATTACCAGCATCCTTGCTATTGCCGCGTCATTTCATTCCTTGCAATGCCCAATGCCCAATGCCCAATGACTAATAACTATCCGTCAATTTTGAATAAAAATCCCAGAGCACAATCCCTGCAGAAACCACGATATTGAATGAATGTTTGGTGCCAAACTGAGGAATTTCAATACAGTGATCGATGACGCTCATTACCTCTTCGCTTACACCATTCACTTCATTTCCGAAAATAAGGGCGTATTTTTTGCCTGGTTCAGGTTCGAATTCATTCAGCATGATACTGCCAGCTGCTTGTTCAATCGCGATAATGATATACCCTTTTGCACGGAGTTCCTGAACAGCCTCCTGCGGGTCCTGGTAGAAGCTCCAGTTAACCGATTGGGTAGCGCCTAATGCAGTTTTTTCAATTTCGCGATGAGGTGGCTGCCCGGTGATGCCGCAAAGGCATATTTGTTCAACCGCAAAGCCATCGCCGGTACGGAATACCGAACCGACATTATGCATGCTTCGCACACTATCCAACACTATTGCAACGGGCAGCTTGTCCTGCGATTTAAATTCTGATACGGAGGCGCGGTTGAGTTCGTCTAACTTTAGTTTTCGCAACTTTTTTATTTGTTGTCCCGATAGCTATTGGGATGTTGAAACGTTGTAGTATTGTTTTTTCCGGGGTTAAATATCTGAATTTTCTAATTCTTTCAGGATGCCTACGCCATCACCAATAGCCGATTGATATACCGATGGTGCGTAACCGATCTTTGCCGTATAATAGTCGATCATCCCTTGTTTGAAATTTTCAAAGCCCGACTCTTTTACAAGCGCAATGCCGCAGCCCCCAAATCCTGCTCCGGTCATTCTTGCACCGGCCACATCGGCATTGGTTTTGCCGTATTCGGCTATCGTATCTAATTCAATTCCGCTCACCTCATACAAATTTTTTAATGAATCATGTGAAGCGTACATCAATTGGCCAAATCCAGACAGGTTGCTTGCTGCCAGGGCTATTGCAGCCAATTTAACGCGGTCGTTTTCCTGAACAACATGTGTCGCCCTTTTTAGTACAACCGGATCGCTGATCAGGTGCTTGTGTTGGTTAAATACGTGTTCGTCAATGTCACATAGATTAAGGATATCAAGTTCCTGCTGCAAGGCTTTAAGTGCCTGTTGACATTCTTGTACCCGTTCGTTGTATTTCGATTCGGCCAGCTTGCGTGGTTTGTTGGTATTAATGATAGCCAGGCAATATTCACCCAGGTTACTGTCAACGGCCTGGTATTCGAGTGTGTCGCAATTAAGCATCAATGCCTTATCTTTTTCGCCAAATGCCACTGCAAACTGGTCCATTATACCGCAATTCACACCAATAAATTCGTTCTCAACCTTTTTTGAAAATTTAACCAGATTGAGTTTTGAATAACCAAGATCAAAAAAGTCATTCAGAAGGAAAGCAGTAGCAACCTCTATAGAGGCAGAAGACGAAAGCCCCGAACTAATAGGAATGTCGCCGTAGAAAAGAAGATCGAGCCCGCTTAGTTCAATATTTTCTTTTAGGAAATGATCAATGATCCCAAGTGGGTAGTTATACCAGGTTTCACCCGTTTTACTATAACTCCTTTGTACAGGTATATCCAGTTTTTCATCAAAATTCAGGCTCCTGAAACGAAAAACATTTTCATTATTGGCAGCAACCAGAATATAAGTACCAAAGGTAATAGCACATGGCATAACCAAGCCGCCATTATAATCAATATGTTCACCGATAAGGTTTACCCGTCCCGGCGAAAAATAGGCGTTAACTGCATTTTTGTCGAATAACCGTTTGAACTCTCTGTATAGATCCTGCTTCATTACTGGTTAATAAATTAATACAAAACAAATATTGTAAAAAATACAGTTATTCGGCTAATTATTTATTTGAGGCTTCGCTGAAATGATCAACTCTGCCTTTTTTCTAATGTTTGAAATCAAATTTGAGCTTAATAAAAAAGAGGCTGTATCATAAATCATGATCAGCCTCTTTTTTCTTTGATTTATACGGATACGTGTTGGAGATCGTTTTCGTATAGACGATTCTCAAAGGGGTAATTTTATTTATGGTACAGCCTCTTCGTTTTATTGATACTAATATTTTTTATCTTCTTATTCTGAATCCAGTATGCAGGTCGATCGTATAGCTGGTGCCATTGATGGTCAATACAGCACTTCCGTCGCCATTGAATACTAAATTACCTGTATAAGTAAATGTGCCTTTTGGTACAGTTACCGAGATATTAATGGTAGCAGTACCACCGGTTATTTTTCTTGCTGGTTTTGATAGGGTTAAATTGGTAACTACGATATCAACAGATTTGCTGCCTGAAGCTTTGTTGCCAATTTTAGAAGTGAATGAACCTGAACGTTTGTATTCGCCATTTACCAGGAAATGGGTGCTATCTGGTTCCAGATCGCCGATTGTAACATTTGCTGTGCCTGAATCAGAACTGGTAACGTTTGGACCTGAATAGTTTCCACTAAAAGTCAAACGGTTAATAATGTTATCTGGTTTCGAGCTTACATTACAGTTTAAGGTATGTGAGTACTTTCTGAAATAGCTCCAGGTAACTGAGTCAGCAGAACCCTGGTTAGTTGAACTGTCGGAAAGCGTTGTGCCACATTCTTGTTTTACTGTAGGGCTTGTTCCGGCTGCATCAATGGCGAGGCCTGAATTTGCAGCAGTAACGGCTGTTGCATTTGACGAAATATCGTCAGTAATAGAGGCAAGGCCATTTGAATTTGAAGCCAGCGAGCCTGCTGCTAAGTCAGCGGCCTGGTCGGTTGTAACAGCGTCCGTCGAAGCAGTGCTGCTGTCTTTCTTACAAGCGTAAACTCCTAACAGCAGGAGCAACGCGATCATAGATAGTTTAATTGTTTTCATTTTTCAAAAGGGTTTTTA
>CAIPDP010000180.1 GCA_903863845.1 uncultured Mucilaginibacter sp.
AATGGCCTGATGCGGTGATCCGTTGCCTCGGTAGTCATTGGCCATCTGAAGCAGATTGCTTAACAGCGGCAGGACGACCTCCGATTCGCTGTTTACTTCGTATACGGTACTCATGGTTTTCTCTCCGGTCAAGATTTAGCGTTAAATTTGATTGTATGGATTCGATACTCTGGAGGCAAAGAAAGCTGATGCGGTTCACCGCGTTTACACTATCCTGCTTCCCAAACACACCCCCCCAAAAAAAAACCGGATGGCGATCCATCCGGCAATCGCGGGCAGTGTGGGCAGCAAGTACATGAACAATGATAAAGCAAAAACATTTCAAGGTCTGTGCGCTATCGCACAAAGACTGTTTAGTCAAATGGTAAATCTGCCTTGCAAAAGTCGATTCCCCCATTAGGCCCAGATTCGAGCAGCTTCTTGGGTTTTGGCTCACATACTTCAACTTCAAAGCCAGTCAACTTGAACCGGATTAACTCAGGCAAGAGGAGACCTACAATCATGACACCCAGAAGAATGGGCAACAGGACTATTAGCGAAGTATCTGTAATTCCATCCATGAAACGAAGAACCCAAAGTGCTATTATTTGCGCAAAACAAACCATAACAAGGAAAATATCCGCATTAGAACGGAAGCTAACCTGAGTCTCCATTAAGGCTTTAATTCGACTAATATTCAATTCTGCTTCAAATTGATATTTGTTTTTGTTATCGAGGCAAACTTGAAAGTTTTTTAGTGCATCCGCGTAATCTTTACGCTTAAAACGAACGATACCACCATAAAACATTTCTTCTGGATGGCTTTTCACCTTTTCAAGTTCGAGCAGAGCCTCGTCATAATACTTAGGGTTGTTTTTTTCATCGCCCATACGAGTCAACAACCGGCAGAGCATTAAATGAAGTCCACTACGTTTCGATTCGTCAAAACGTCTAATAGCATTACGAAGTAAATATTCCGCTTCAATAAGATTATTGTCTGCCATATGGGCAAGAGCTAATGCATTGAACGTATTTGGTTTATTAGAATCAATTTCAGCCGCTATACGAAACTGGCTAATAGCATCTTTAAATTTATCGGTTTGCAGATAAAGATATCCCATTTCAAAATAAGCATACTTGTCGTTAGGATTGTTTTTTAGTGCCTTTTGCAATTCCTCTTTTGCCTCTTCATAGCGTCCCATCTTAATATAGAGTGCCCCCAAATCGGCATAATGCCCTTTTTTGGCGTTAACCCGAATTGACCGAAGAAAATATTCTTCAGCCTCGCGTATTCTTCCCTGCCTGAAGGCAATATTACCTAGGCAACCAAATGCTTCTGCCAAATTAGGTGAAATTTTTAATGCCGTCCAGCAGTGTTTTATTGCAGTGTCAAGGTTTGTATCTTCCTTCTGACGAAATAAAGACCATGCAAGATTAATATAATGGTAGGGATCGGGATTTTTTTCTGAAAGAGTTATGACTTTTTTAAAGCAGTCTGCTGCTTTAGAGTAATCCCCTTGTTTAAAATAAATCCATCCGCGTTCGCTGTTAATTCCAGGGCTATTTTTCTGATGGTTGTGGAGTGCGGCATCTGCCAGTTCACCCGCATCAGTAAACTGTCCTTTCATTCGTAATGACGCAATTTGACCCTGAAGCGCAGATGCGTTTAACGGATCTTCGTTTGATAAATCTTTTTTCGACAATATTTCTTTAAAAACTTCAATAGCTTCATCATAATGCATTTGAGCAAAATGTAACCATCCTTGCTCATTAAGTATGGAAAGATTTTTATTAAATTTACCGATGGCTTTATCAATTAACTGCTGGGCTTTTTCAAAATCGTTTTGGCTTTTAAGTAAGCTTAGTGCACGCGAAAAAATACTTTCATCCCATTTGGCTTTTAAATCTGAATCAAAGTGAAATCTAGCTTCAAGTGCATGGACTGCGTTATCACATTGATTCTGTTCTGCGTAAATCCAGAACCGTTCGCTCAATAGCCCAGATTCTTGTGGATGCACATTAAGTGCTTCCTTCAGCAGCGTCAAGGCATCAGTAAATTTATTAGTTTTTCGATATGAGCCAATCTTGATTTGATAGGCAGTGCAATTTTTACTATCTATATGGATAATTTTATCGCATATTGCAATTGCATCTTCATATTCCTTATCTTCATGGTGCTTCCATGCTTGGCCTTCAAGCAATCGTGTATCATTGTTTAAATTAGTACTGGAGTCTTTGTTCATGTCTTTCCTGCTAAATTCACTAGTTTAGGTGGCATCTGTGTGGCTGAACGATAACCAAGGCCCATTTTCGAAAATCTCCTTGCTTATCGGCTACCAAACCGAAGCGATTGTGCATGTCCATTCACTCCAAATAAGCCAAATACAATTACCCCCAAGACAAAGATAGCAGCTTGGGCTAATTCTAGGCCTTTTGGTACCGGGATGACGCTCAGCAGTAACGCCAA
>CAIPDP010000181.1 GCA_903863845.1 uncultured Mucilaginibacter sp.
GGTGGGGTTGCTTAATGAACACCCCTTCAGACACTGGAGTACGGACTGAAAAATTGGGTAAAAATTTTTGAGATCACAAAAACTCGAAGCCAGTATTACAGGCTATTGTCACTAGCAGCTGTACTTGTTCAAGGAACTTATCAAGGCTGAATGTTGTTATATCAAAGTCTGGAAATATAGTATGATAATCCTCCAGGTATTTATTTTTCGGAGTTTTATAGCGGATAATCTCAACCGCGTTTTTCTGTATTTTGAATCATGGATCAAAATACTGTCCAAGTACAGGTATCTTATCGCTCATATTGCTGTTAAATACCGGCCAGCAGGTATTAGGTTCCAAATCAGATCATACAATACAAAATCATGGGGGATAAAAGGATCCACAAGTTTAGCACCCTATCGGTCCACTTGCAGCTGCCGATTTACATAATACCGAACCAACTAACAAAAACACCGGAACTGAGGAACGGGCCAGTTTAGGGTCAAAACCATTTAGCATTGAAGTGTCTACTGTAACTTTGCAAAAACGTGTTGGTGGAAGAATCTGTAAATCTATACAACAATTACCGGCCACACTTATCTTTGAAAATGAAAACACCCGAAAATGTCCATAATAAAATCCCAGTTACTTGCGCAACTGGAACTATTGTAAATCAACTTATTTCAGGACGATTCAGTTTGTATTTTTTGCTTCAAAATACGCATCGATCACGGCAAGATTTTCATTATATTGATTGATATAAGCTTCTAATTTGTCAATTTCTTTACTTAAATCGGTAAATAGTTTTAAGTTAGCATCATATTTGATCTTGAATTTCTTATAACCAGGATATTGAAGATTGAATTCTTCCTCTGTAAAGTCGGAATGATATTTTTCAAGCTTGTACATTTCCTGCTGGATTCGTTGTCGTTCATTGTACAACTGCGTGTTTTCATCACGAAGTTCATGATAAAGAATATACAGCCCGGTCATCTTTCTTTGTTTTGGCTCCAGTAGTTGGGTTAACCTAAGAATAGCTGATTCTATCACCGGGCGGATTGACAAGTTTAACTTTTCAATATCTTCAATGACATTGCTTATATCTGTTATATGACCGTAGCTTTGAATATATTTCACGAAGGTAAGGCTTCCGGAAATTTTGGAGGCCCGATAAGAGATCAGTTCCTCCCCCAAAAGCTTTTTTTCTTCGTTTTGGATTACAAAATGGTAGCCCGAGGTAATAAAGGTGAATATATTTTGTGAAATGATTTTATGAAGTTCCTTTACGAATTGTTTGCATTCGCCCAGTATGTATTGGTTGACAAAGGCGGTCTCGTTTAGGAGATAAAGATTGCACGCAGTTTTTACATAATCCATTGCTCTGAACCAGTTTTCATGTTGGGCGGCATACTGCTGTGAGCACCGGATCACTTCGTATTGATTGACTATCTGATAGTGAACCCAATGGGTAAGCGGTACGATATCAATCCCTTTAAAGTTCAGGCGTATACAGAAAAAGGTGGCGATACCGTAACCAAAATTGGTTTCAAAATCTACTTTGAAATGATCATTCAGCTGGTGAGTGAACGTGCACCAACCTTTCATACGGTGAGAATATGCAAGAATCTGACTATCCGTCTTGCAATTTTCATAAGTATGATGAAGTTTAAAAGCTAGAACGAACAACTTCAGCTGTGCTACCTTATCAACGGACTGGCTGCTGAATATTTGTTCTAAACGCTTTTCGGAGTAATCTTCCTGCCATGTTTGAATAAGATCATCACAAAAAGTGCTTTGTATCATAAAAAAACTCTTTATTATCGGGTGTTCTTTGATTTGTGCGTAAAGCTCTTTTGCGCGCGTTTGCGTAGCAAATCGCAATGAGTTCTCCAGCTGAGATATTTCTGCCTGTATTGGCGTGACCAAAGGTTCATAAGCAATAAACATTTCACCATTATCGCGTTTTTTTAAAACGCAAACCGCATTGGTATTAATTTGGCTAGGCTGAAAGAAACTCATGCTCAAAGATAGTACTGGGCTAATTAGGTTATGTCTAAAATATAAATTATTTAACATTTGGGGTGTGCCAAAGCCCCGCAACCCACAGCTAGGCGACCAGGATGCAATGAATTTGCTTGCAGCAAACATCAGGAAATACTGGTTGCTCTGTAATTTGTCGCAGGAGTCGTTAGCTAACTTCTCAGGGATCGAAGTTGAGAATCATTAAAAACCTGTTGCCAAGCCCGTGAATCTGTAGAATTTATAGCAAAAGGCAGAAGTCATAGCTATATATATTGATCTTAGGAGCTCCGTATTGGTTCCAAAACAAGGACATGATAATAATGGGGATAAAGAGGCACCCACTCACACACAACTCTGCAAACGCCAATTTTTTAAACAAACCAGGTGGACTAAAATTGTACCTATTTCGCAGGATTAACTCAAAACCAGAATAAGCATTATAGCATTTTCACCAGTTTTTTTATCACATCATTGCTAGCGATGTTTTAAGGCGCTCTAAGCGAGTTTATATTTTGGTGACACATTGGGTCAATGCTAATAATATTAGCATTGACAGCGGCTCTGGGAGCCCTTCAGCGATGTTTAATGCATTGGGTTTTGTGGATTTTTGTTCTAACCAAAAGATGATGTACTAGCAGGTTTGATATTGCAATTCTTTGTTGACCTATTTCCTATCGGAAAAGATCATTCCCATGGGGATTGCCAATATCAGGTGCACCAATGCGATGTATGCAAAAAGATCATTCTCGCCAAACATTTTAAACATCCAGTATAATTCACTTAACCCCGGCAAGACCAAACTTAAAATTCCTGCGAAGAAGCCCTCCACTTGAAACGCAATTATTACAGTCCAAACGTGAGTGATAAGGGCTGTAACCATAAAAATCGGGTAAATAGTTAAGAGTAATGCTTTCATGATTATTTGATTTTAGGGTTTAAAGTGATTGCTTTTGTTGTGAATAAAGTGGCTGTTAACATATCGATAATATACCAGGGTCCGCTGCTATTGAGGTAAATAGGCATAATCGGGTTAAAAACTATCATGGATAACCCGAAGGAAATAGTCCAAAAGGCTATCCCATCCTTAAAACAAGTGACCAACAAGATTACTGAAGTTATACAGATTACGATTCTTAAAAATGTATAATAACCAATGGGTAAATGGAATAATGATGCAACCAGTAAAAGAGTGCAGACTATTAATATCGTACGCATAGATTTGTTTTTCGGTGCTATTGTATCGCTGAGTTAGTGTTGATTCTTTATAAGAATTCGTGAAACTGTTTCCTTTGAAAACTTCAATCTTAAAATAGGCCCAGTGATATCACTCGAAGATATAAATCTCCAGTCAATACCGTTGTCTTCTGTGATTGCAATGACTTCTTCGCCAAAGGAGATCACGTCAAGACCCTTCTTTGAAGTTATCCTAACCACAATCGTGTAAATGGTATATTTCCCTGTAGTCACTCGGTTTGTGATTTCACCCATGTGTATAACATAAGTAAGCTTTTGTGCCCTGACTGTGGCCTTCATTTTACTCATTGACTCCCGCATTTGACCTTTGATGCGTTCAAGGTCATAGTCCTCTGGATATTGCCTTTTTACATAAACAAAAACATCGGGGTAAATATATTTTAGAGCAGCATCGGCGTCGCCCTGATTGATGGCTAACAAGTACTCATTCAACTGAAGTCTTAGATTCTTCTCTATCTTATCTTTGTCAAAAACAAATGATTTGATTGGCCGATATGAAGATGAATGTGCAAAAGAGGAGCTAATATCTGTCGATAGTATTATTAATAGGAAGCTGCAACTTAGGTAAATAGTTCTCATGTGATCACTTGCATTAAATAGATTATGCCAAGAAAGACAATGCTTCTAATATAAATAGGGGATGTTTTATCTAGGTAAAAGGTTTAAAAGGTTATATCCGTAATAGCCGGTCTTTAAAGGTATAATAATTATTGGGCTAATTAGTCTATCTTGAAAATGAATATATATTAAAGATTTGGTGTGAGTCAAAATCCCGAACCCAAAAATTTCGTAATCAGGATCCTTTGAACCTGTGCGCCTGGAAAGTTAGAAGATATCGTTGTTTAGTAACTTGTCACAGGAATTATTAGCTAACTTGTCAGGGAACGAGGTTTAAAAGGTTTAAAATAGGCAAATATTAAAGAGAAAAACCTTATCAAGTATATTGCTTTTTTGTACTTCATAGCTATGAAAATAGAATATGGGTGTCCATTATTTTAATGGGAATAAATCACGATGATACTGGTGATATCGTGCTACACTCACTAACATACGAGTATTTAAACTGAAAAAACTTAATAGTTGCCGAACCCGAAACCCATCATTATTTGCGATCATTACTTAAGGCCGGTGGAAATGATATCAATCTCCTTTGAATAAAACTACGCTTGGCTGCCAATACTATTTTAAAAAGCTCAGATTCATAATATTTTTGAGTGCGAGCACGTTATGAAATACTAATAATATTAGCTCACACAAAGACTTAGGTAGCTCTGTTTATATACTAACAGTTTGGTTGAGCGTTGGATATTATTTGACTCTTTTAAATCGATGCATTCCTTAAAGTCAAAACTTAAAATAAGAACTTACTTTTAAATAGAAAAGTGCTGTTTCAATTGGTTCGCAAGATTAATATGTCGATACCGAATAACCTAAGCTTTATTATTGCCAAGAAACTAGTAGCCTACACTTCTTTTGTTATAGTTTTGTTATGAATCATCAATGAACAAATACTATCAAATTATTTGTATTTATGAAAGACGCGACAATCGACAAAAATTATTTAATTTCATTTTCAAAAACGACAAAATACCTTTGGAATGATGAATATGAATGTTTTGTCAAGTCAGTTCCAGGAAACGGCTTTTGGGCAAAATTTCCAGGCAAGCCTGAATATCCAATAAATAGCGAGTCAAACATAGTAGTATTAGCCATATACGGTGGCCAGTTTGTATCAAAAGAATCTTATGATAAAGCATAGCAAATTAATAGAATTGTATATATTGACATGGACAATGTCCTTGTCGATTTTAAAACAGGTAAAGCTAAACTTGCGGATGATGAACTGATTAAGTTTGAAGGCCGTAATGACGAGGTGCCTAATATTTATTCCAAATTGGAACCTGTGCCGGATGCCTTAGACTCCTATGAAAAGCTCTGCCATAATTTCGATACGTGCATCCTTTCGACCTTACCCTAGTACAATTTCACAGCATTGAACGATAACCTCGATTGGGTAAAACGCTACCTCGGAGATTTAGCTTATAAGCTAGACATTCCGGAGACCTTGACCAGTACATTCCGTGCGCTCTTGAGCAACGATTTGTGTTTAAAGTAAAGAATAATCATATTGACCATCAATATGGTAAGATGGTCAATGTGTAACGGAATCACCTGTTCGACA
>CAIPDP010000182.1 GCA_903863845.1 uncultured Mucilaginibacter sp.
ACATTGCCGATAAATTTGCCATATCTAAACCAAGTATCTCGCACCACCTTGACCTGTTGCGGCAGGCTGGCCTGGTTTTGTCTGTTAAAGAAGGACAATTTATCTATTACTCGCTCAACACGACGGTCATGGATGAAATGCTGAAATGGATCATGCAACTTAAATCACCAAAAAATAAATCAAATGAAGAAGTTTAACACCCTGGACGTCGCTGCGATCATCATTTGGTTGCTTCCGGCCGCATACCTTTTCTATTTATACCCTAATTTGCCTTTATCTGTACCAACACATTTTGGCATTGACGGTACTCCGGATCGTTTTGGAGATAAAAACGACCTGGTTAAAACGATCGCTATTTTAATGATCACCGTAGTTGGGATCTATTTCCTGTTAAAATTTCTACCTGCTATCGATCCTAAAAAGACCGCCAGTTTAGGTGCGGGTGTTTTCCAAAAACTCGCATTGACGGTAGTGTTTTTCATGTCGGCTCTTGGTATCATAATTTTACTTGCGGCAACACACAAAGGGCTCAAGATCAACAATGTTCTTTTACCTGCAATAGGAATTATGTTTGCCTTTATCGGCAACCTGATGAACAATATCAAGCCCAACTATTTTGCCGGCATCCGTACCCCCTGGACCCTGGAGGACCCGGAAAACTGGCGGGTAACTCATCGTCTAGCCAGTAAACTATGGTTTTTTGGAGGTATTGTTTTGACCATCGTGACACTTTTTTTACCAGCCGTAGCCAGCTTTGTAGTATTTATGAGTGCAGTAGCAGTTTTGGCGCTGGTACCGGTAGTTTATTCATTTATCTATTTCAAAAAACACCAGGTTAAATAAAGGCCGTCAAAAAGTAATTTCTTATTTTTCGGAGCGTTAAATAGGGCAATTAACGCTCTTTTTTATGCGCAGATCTTTTGTTTTCTTTCTTTTATTACTGTTAACATCTAAGGTTGGGTTCAGTCAGGAACTGTTAAGCCAGGTAAAGGCAATTGCCAGTGAGGCCAAAGGGATTGTCGGGGTTTCTATAATTGACATTGAAAGCGGAGACACGCTCAATTTCAACGCGCATTCGCGATTGGTTTTGCACAGTGTCATCAAATTCCCGATCGCATTAACTGTACTTGATCTGGTAGATAAGGGTAAATTTAAATTAGACGATAAGCTGAAGTTCCGGAAAAGCGAAATGGCTAAAAAAGGACTTTACAGTCCTTTGCGCGATCAATTCCCGGATGGAACTACTATAACTTTAGCCGATTTGTTAGGTTATATGGTCTCTCAAAGCGATAATGTAGCCTGTGACTATTTGTTGAAGAAAATAGGTGGTCCGCAGGTAGTTGAAGAACATCTGAAAAATATAGGAGTAAGTGGTATCTCGATAAGGGCTTCGGAAGCAGATATGGCTTCGGCTTGGGAGGTTCAATACACCAACTGGGGTAAAACTGCCGACCTGGCCCAATTGCTCGATCTTTTTTACAAGGGCAAAACATTATCGCAACCCAGTACCGATTTTTTAATTAAGCTGATGACCGCTACAACTACCGGCCCTAAACGATTAAAAGGCCTGCTGCCTGCCAATGCCGTAGTAGCGCATAAAACAGGCACCTCGCCGACGAATGCAGAAGGCCTATCACCTGCAACAAACGATATCGGTATCATTACCCTGCCCAACGGAAAGCACCTGGCCATAGCTGTACTGGTATGCAATTCAACCGCCGACGAAGCAACCCGCGAATCCGTGATCGCACGTATCAGTAAAGCGGCATGGGATTTTTATGGGAATTAGTCATTAGTCATTGGTCATTAGTCATTGGGCATTGGTCATTGGGCATTGGGCATTGGTCATTTGTCCTTGATCCTTTGTCCTTGATCCTTTGTCCTTTATCCTTTATCCTTTATCCTTTGTCCTTTGTCCTTTATCCTTTGTCCTTTAGTTGGTTTGACGCATTTGATGACCCTGTTAATTTGCGTTAATACCCCAATGACCAATGACTAATGACCAATGACTATATAACTAAATAACAGCAGTCTCAACATCCTCATCTTTATAGCCACCAAATACTGCGAAATTGAGGTTTTTATAAATGCAGTCAACGTCGGTAAAACCGGCATCTTTTAACCAGATGAGCTGGTCTTCAAGTGTTGCAAATTTATCCAGTTTGGTGCGTTCAAAAGCACCTACAATATCATCATGATGCAAGCCTGAATGTGATACCTTTTCGCGCCAGAGAAATTTATAGAGGCTGTCGAACTGCAGCGAACGGCCTGCTACCTGGTCGGCATTGATAAACAAACCTCCGTCATTAAGTGCTTTGTATATTCGTTTGTAAAGTGCAGCCTTTTCATGATTATCGAGGTGATGAATAGCAAGTGCTGATATGATCAGATCAAATTTGCCGGGCAATGGATCCTTTGCAAAATCGAGTTCGATAAATTCAAAATTGGCATCCTCTCTAAAGCGCTCACGGGCCACGTCAAGCATCTGATCAGAAAGATCTGCCAATGTAAATTGCAGGTGGGGGTTGATATCTAAAATAAACTGGCTGAACAGGCCGGTGCCTGCACCGATATCCAATACAGTTCTCGCGTGCGTCAGGCTCTTAACAAGCGGCAGTGCGGCGGTATAAAATTCGTTGAAACAAGGTATAAGGTACTGGCGTTGCGAATCATATTTTGCTGAAACGTTGCCAAATTGTTCTTTTATATTGTTCATGGCCAATGGATTTTGAGGATAATACTTAAACTGATTTTTGATAGTAAACACTATTTTTTTAGAAGTATCTTTTCTGCTAATTGTTTGGTGCCATCAATCTTTTCGGTGGTTTTAAGTCCAAGAATTTGGGTCACTACCGGGTACACGTCCACATTCGGAAACGACGTTACCGAGGTATTTGGTTTAAATGCCGGTCCCCAGGCAATAAATGTGGCCTGCATATCTTTAACAACTGCCGGGTCGTAGCCATGTTGCCCGGGGTCGGGTTTGTATTTACCCATAATAAATATTTTAGGCCAATGCGGTATCAGCAAGATATCGCCGATACGACTATGCCAGTCGTCCGTTTTTGCATAATGCAGATGCTGGGGCATATTTACCCGTAAAAAAACCTCGTAATCTTTGGCTTCTTTTTTAAGGGTTTCGTAAGTGCCTGCAATGTCATCTGTGTTTTTTGCATACAGTTCCACTAACAAACCATCTCCCGAAATGATGAACTTAGCGGTGTCTGCAGCTGCAGGGAGCTTCAGCGCATAGTCGGCATCAACATTGGTCATGCCATGGTCTGATACAAATATGTAATTCACCTTAAGCCCGGTAGTTTTTACCGCTTCGGTTAACTGGTAAACAGCTGAATCAATAAAATGCACTGCCTCTTCCACCTCTTTAGAGTCGGGGCCGTGTTTATGACCTTCATGATCAACCTGGGGAAAATAAAACGTGATCAGGTGTGGGCGTTTGTCGGCTGGCAATTTAAGCCAGTTGATGACGGTATTGATCCGCTGGTTAATAAGAGCAAGGCCATTATATTTATAATAATAAGTTGGAAAGATTCCCTGAATCGGTGCCTCCGAACCTATCCAGAAATAGCTTGCAGATAGCATATTTTGTTTTTCGGCCAATACCCAAAGAGGGTTTCCTCCATACCATATGCCCTCAGAGGCGGTAGCGCCTTTGGAACTGTAAAAGCGATGCAAGGTACGGTCGTAAAAGTTATTCATCACGAGGCCTTCATGCGAAGGGTACAGGCCGGTCACAATAGAGTAATGATTAGGAAAAGTAACCGAGGGGAAACTCGGTATCATCGACTCCGCTTTAACGCCTTCCGCAGCCAGGGCCAATAAATGATCCGCATGGTATTTTTCGGCATAATCGTAACGAAAGCCATCGGCCGAGATCAGGATCACATAAGGTTTATCCTGCTGTTCTTTACTGTTTGTCCGGCCTGAAATTATTTTTTGTATTGTGTCGTTCTGAGCAAAAATAAAACCTGGGCAGGCAATGAAAATAAGGAATGTAAGGTATCTTTTCATAGGGTTTGAATGTTGTTTCAAATTTAGGTAATTAACCTTATCTTGCTGCTAAATACCTGCATTCAACTTTTATCTCATATTCAAATAATTCTCATTCAGATGATGAAAAAGATCATTTTATTCTTTCTATTGTTATCGCCATTTTTAGTAAGCGCCCAAAATGCCGACTCACTTTGGTTTGTCAATAACTACGTTAAACAAGAGGTAACGATTCCGATGCGCGACGGCGTGAAACTTTTCACTGCGATCTATACACCAAAAGATCAGTCAGAAAAGCATCCGATCTTAATTGAACGTTCACCTTATAGCAGCGCCCCCTATGGCAAAAGCTATTATCCTTTTTGGAAAACGCACCAGTTGCAGTACGCGAAAGAAGGGTATATCCTGGTGTCGCAGGACGTACGCGGCAGGTGGATGAGCGAGGGCGAGTTTATGGATGTGCGCCCTTTTAATCCCAATAAAAAAACAAAAAAAGATATAGATGAGGCTAGTGATGCCTATGATTCCATCGACTGGCTGGTGAAAAATTTGGCCAATAATAATGGTAATGTAGGTGTGATGGGTACCTCATACCTGGGCTTTTATTCGAATATGGCTTCATTGAGCGGGCATCCCGCTTTAAAAGCTGTGAGCCCGCAGGCCCCGGTTACCGATTGGTTTGTTGGGGACGACTTTCACCACAATGGTGTATTTTTCCAAATGGATGCCTTTGATTTTTATTTTGGGGGAGGATTTGGTCAGCCGCATCCAAAACCAACGCCTTTTCCGGCAAAGACTTACAATTATCCCCTGCACGATAATTACGAGTTTTACTTACGTGCCGCAACGCTAGCTAATCTGACCAAATTGGTTGGTGACAGTTTGGTTTTCTGGAACCAAATGATGAACCATCCTAATCGCGATGCCTTTTGGCAAGCCCGGAATGCAAGGGTAGGCGTGAAAGATGTGAAACCCGCTATGCTGGTTGTAGGTGGCGAATTTGATGCCGAGGATTGCTTTGGCGCATGGAATTTATACCAGGCATTGGTAAAACAGAGCCCGGCAACCAACAGCAGGCTGGTGATGGGCCCATGGTATCATGGCGAATGGGATAATAACGATGGTACGCATCATGGTAATATCCAGTTTGGCAGCAATACCAGTAAATGGTATGCCGATAATGTGGAGATACCTTTTTTCAATTACTACCTGAAGGGCAAAGGTTCGGTTGATAGTATCAGTAAGGCTACCATTTATTTTACGGGTGAAAACAAGTGGCGTCACCTACCGCAGTGGCCGCCAGCCGACCTTGCTGCCACGCCGGCTTATCTGGAGCCTCAGGGCAAATTAACTTTCAGTGCATTGGGTACCGATAAAACTTCGGCCGATAGTTATATCAGCGACCCGGCTAAACCTGTTCCTTATGACGAAGGGGTACATTTTAACCGTACCCGTAAATACATGAGCAACGACCAGCGCTTTGCTACGCGCCGGCCCGATGTTTTATCGTATCAATCGGATATTCTGGATAAAGACCTTACTCTTGGCGGTCCGGTAATTGCCGACCTGATGGTAAGCTTATCAAACACCGACGCCGATTTCATCGTAAAAGTGATCGATGTTTACCCTGACAATGGGTCTTATAACGACATTAATATCTACGCCGAAGAAGACCAAACCGGACCCTATCCGATGGGTGGTTACCAGGGCCTGGTAAGGGCTGAAACCTTCCGCGGAAAATACCGCAACAGTTATGAAAAGCCTGAGCCTTTCGTTCCAAACCAGCCTACTGAAGTAAAATTTACACTGCCCGATGTGGCCCATGCCTTTAAAAAGGGGCATCGTATCATGATACAGGTGCAAAGTACCTGGTTCCCATTAACTGACCGTAACCCACAGCAGTTCCTGGATATATATCATGCCAAAGAATCCGACTTTGTGAAAGAGACCATCAGCATTTACCACGAGCAGTCGAAGATTATATTGCCCGTGCTGAAATAACGCATCCTGAAGACTCCCGAAGACTCCCTAAGACTTACGAAGTTTTTAAAACTTCGTAAGTCTTCAGTTAAATTAGCCCTGCGCTAACGCCGATTCTCACTTTTTCCGCTTGATCGCTTCATCAATTGCTTTTTCGGCTAGTGGCTCCATGATCTTGTAGCCGGCAAGGGTAGGATGTACGCCGTCATGAGATAAGTTAGCAGGTAAACCTTTGTCAGCATCAACCATAGCCGAATAATAGTCGAGGTATACAATGCCGTTCGCATCAGCATATTCTTTTAGTAATTTGTTCAATTGGATCACCTTTTCGGTTGGGATAATAGATGGCCGCCATGGAAAATGGTTGGCGGGTAATACCGAAGAGATCACCACTTTGATATGGGCCTGGCGTGCCAGTTCGGCCATGGATTGGATATTGCCGAAAGTATTTTCGAGCTTTATCGGGCCGGTATTTTCAGCGATATCATTGATACCAGCCAGAATCACCACAACCGAGGGTTTAATGCTGATCACATCTTCGCGGAAACGAACGAGCATTTGTGGCGTAGTTTGTCCGCTGATTCCCCGGTCATAATAATGACGGCCGGCAAAAAATCCCGAATCGATGTATTTCCATCCTTCGGTGATCGAATTACCCATGAATACAACCCTTTTCTCGCCCGGTGCTGGTGGAGGGATTGCTGCGTTTTCGGCATCGTATTTTTTGATGTTTGGCCAGTCGGGTTTGTTTGCATTTTCTATGGCAGCAGCAACTTTGGGGTCTTTGGCCTTTAAAAATCCCTGCAGGTCGAGCCATTCGCCAAATCTATCAATCCACGAATCGGTTGGTATACCTTGTCGGCGCAGGCCGAAGCCGTGACCGCCTTTGGCGTAAATATGTAATTCTGCACTATGTTTGGCTGCTTTCCATTTGGTATACAGATCCACGCTATGCGCATCCAGAGCGAGTTCATCATTATAGGCAGCCGCCAGAAACAGGGGCGGAGCATCGTCGGCAACAGTTCCCTGCAGCGAAGGCGGCATAAAGGCGTATATCGGAGCGACAAAATCGGGCTTGTTTTCGGGTGTATAGTTAAAAGCACTCGAGGCTGCAACTGTTCCACCTGCCGAAAAACCTATAATGCCGATGCGGTTGGGGTCAATGCCATAATCTGCTGCATGCGCGCGGACATAGGCTATAGCTGCCTTGCCGTCAGCAATGGACAGCGGAATAATTGGTTTGATCTTATCGACGAAATCGCTTTTCCTCATGTTATCGCTCAGCTCTTTGCCGGGCTCATTCGTTAAACTTTCGCCTAGGCGGTATTTCAGTATTATCGCTGTTATCCCTTTTTGATTAAGCCACCAGGCAACATCGGTACCTTCATGCTTGATAGAATGATAAAAAAAGCCGCCCCCCGGGCATACAATTACTGCCGTTCCGGTATTAAATGCCGGATCAGGGCGATAGACCGTTAGCGTAGGGTGGGAGACATTGTAAACAAGTACATTGTCGCCGGTGCCGGCTACCTTTTCGTTGTAGGTCCAGTTTTCCGAGCCGGGTGCAGCCCCCGGGTATAAAGGAATGACCTGTTGGGCATTTACAGTAAAAGTGACAAAGGCGAACAGCGCTGTGATCAGTTTTTTCATTGCAATTAAGTTTATTGGAATTGGCTATACAATATTAGTTTTTTACTGAAGCATTCAAAACAAACTTCCCGATTTTAACTGCGTTTTGTAAAATTTATGTTTCTTTTTAAACCCTGGCTTGTTTTGGTAGTCGGAACAAAGGTTTATTGCCAGAAAAATCGTATATCTGCTAAATCAAACTTGTTATGGCACTACCCCAACCACAACAATATCATTTTCCCCATTTCTCCGTTTTATTTTCGGTGTTTTTTTCTGCCGCTTTATTTTCGCTTTGTTCCTGTAAACACGAATCCAAGACCTATACCAGCGCCTGTGATATGGATATCAGTTTCAAAAAGG
>CAIPDP010000183.1 GCA_903863845.1 uncultured Mucilaginibacter sp.
ATCAATCGATTGCACTGCAAACAGGTAATTATCTTTCGAGTAATTCAATGATACATGGGTATCGGCTACAAAAATTTTCTTCTCCCAATATGGGCTGATCGTTTCGCGAACCAATACATTATATCCCGCAGGCTTTTTACCAGCTTTTGGTGCGTCCCACTTTAATTCTGTTTTATTGTCAAGAGCATTCGTCATAACGCCAACATTCTGCGGCTCGGCAGGGGCAAGCGTCAGGTTAGCCAGTACGGATAAATTCATCCGGGCTACTTTCTGTACATAATTAAAATCTACAAAATCCGGCAGGTCGCCATAGTCGGTACCGTTTTCTGTCCTTATATCCTGGTGTTGGCGGTTAAAATCCTCATTCATTTCCGTAAACCTTACAGCAGTAAAACCTTCCTGCAGAAAAGGAATATGGTCGCCACCACGCAGGTACCGGTCACGGCGGTAAATCAATTTTACATTTAATTGTTCCACATAGCGCTCGGCAGTTTCTTTGCTATACCGGGCCAACTCACGTGAAGGACTGTCATTCTCTCCTCCCAGGGAAATCAAACCTGCTATATCCTTTGCATTTCCGGCAGCTACCGTTGGTATACCTTCGCTAAATACACGTACATCCGTATTATTCTTCAGATCGTTATCCAGCCCGTGGGTATTGCCAACAATATCATTGTTCAACATGGCATCGATATTCCACCCCTCAGCCCTGGCAACTTTAGCAACATGCGATGATCCGAGTAAACTCTGTTCCTCCCCTGCCACACTCATAAAAATGATGGTTGCCGGAAACTGGCGTTTAGCCATTACCCGGGCTAATTCCAATGATACCGCCGTTCCGGATGCATCATCGTTCGCACCGGGTGCGTCACCATCGGGGTTCATCAGGTCTGAGCGGCGGGAATCATAATGCCCCGATACGATGTACACCCTGGTATCTTTAGGGTCGGTGCCCTTTAATATGGCTAATACATTTTTAATTTTCACGGGGTGGCTAACCCTTTCGCCTTTGGGTTGGGTGAAGGTGTCGAATTTCACGGTCATGCGACCCTTCGAATCTGCAGCATACCTTTCATACTCCGCTTTGATCCAATTACGGGCCGCGCCAACGCCTATAGTTGTACTGGTAGTATCACCCAGCGTATGTCGGTTTTTAAAACTCACCAGCTTTCGTATAATAAGCTCGACGTTTTTAGCCGACACTTCATCGGTCATTTGTTTGATACCCGGATCCTGTTTGACGGTGGTCTGCGCCATCGCAGGCAGCGCAGTAAACAGGATCAAAATCCCAATCAGTCTTTTCATATTTCTTCTAATGTTTCGATGATACCGCCGGTCTGCGTGTAATTACTGCGTACAAAATGGCACCAATCGCAATCTTTACGGCCGCAACCGGTATTAAATTCATGTGCCTGTATTTTCTTGTAAACCGAAATTATCTGTTCCCTGACGAACTGTGTGTCTTCAGGCTCGATGAATATTTTTTCAGTACGATATTCATCATTTTCATTAGGCTCTACAAAATCAAACTGTGTACCAGTTACCTGCCAATCTTTACTACGGTCATTCTCGATCAGCAATTTATAAAATACCGCTTGTCGCCAATAATCTCCCCCGTTTGGATATTTTTCTCCCGGCCGAACCAGTTTATCTTTAGCATTTTTAAACTTTCCGGTCTTATAGTCAACCACAGTCACCTGTTTGCCCTGGAACTCCACCTTATCCAAATTTCCTTTTACCGGTACGCCATCGATCTCGATGTTTTTGATCGCTAATTCTACCAATGCTACTTTGTTCCAGGTTTGAATATGCTGTTCATAAAATGGCGGCAATATCTTTTGTCCGTAATCCAGCTTTAGCTTAAATTCTTCTTTGGTGAATGAATCGCGGTTACGGTGCATATAAATCCGGAAATCTTCGATAAACTCATTCGTTGGCGGAAATTCATCGCCATTATCTTTGAGCTTACGGAAAGCTTTTTTCAAGGCATCATGCACCGCCGAACCAAACGTGGCCGACGGGCTCTTGCCTGAAGGCACCCTGATCAGACACTGGAAATAGAAACGTAAAGGGCAGTCCAGGTAGTTGTTTAAATGGGTGACCGAAAGTGTATAACTTTGTAACAACTGGTCGATATAATTCTTATCGATCAGTTCAATTGTAGGCTTTTCTTCCTCATTGTATTGCGTCACCAAAAATTCAAACATATCTGTTTCATTAACCTGTGGAGACGCCAAAGTGATCCCTGGCTCCGCCAGTATTTCAGCTACAAACCTTGATGCTTCAAGGTCTTTTCCAGCTTTATCTTTTTTAGGGTATGAAATAGCAAGGTGCTGTTTGGCACGGGTGACCGCAACATAGAATAACCGTCGCGATTCCTCTATCTGCGCGTCGTCGTCGCCACTGCTTTGGGTTAGCGTATCCGGAAATGCGAACTTATCTTTCGAATTATTGCTTTCCCATGTCTTCTTATCACAGCCGATCAGGAAAACATGCTCAAACTCCAACCCCTTCGAACCATGGGCAGTTAAAAAATTAACTCCATTTTCTGAATATATCACCTGGTTCAAAGAAAGTGATATGTTATTCTTTTTCATCAGTTCGATCGAAGCGACAAGGTCGCTCACTTTTATATCGGGTTTTTTGCGACTTTCATCCTTCAAAAAGTTAAAAAAATTGGTGAGTACCTGCATATACCACCCCTTGTCGGGCTGCAACATGATATAACGGAGGATACCCATTTTTGCAATAAGCTCTTCGAAAAGTTTCTGCAATGTTACGCTGACCGCAGCCTTTAACAAGTCGTCGATATAGATAGCCAGCAATTTCATTTCCTGGCCTTTCGGCGCCTCGAATAGGCTCGCCTGGGCGGGTGCCTTTATTTCGCTGATATACCGCCGAAGCGAGGTCTTTGGCTCTCCTTTATTCGAATTCTTATAATTTTCAGCTGAAACGGCAACACTTGCCTTTGCAATTTCGATTGGTGGTATATCAAAAAAATCATAATGCATGATCTCAAAAAGCAACTCATCGCCACTATAGGGCGTATCCAACTCCATCGCCAGGTAATGCAAAATATTGATAATCTTTTCACCAAACGGCAAAGCGAGGATATTGATCTTCCGCCTGGTGTTAACCGCTATTTTCCGGGTATCGAGATAACGAAGCAATTCTTCTACCTGGTTGTGATTGCGATAAATAACGGCAATTTCAGCGGCTTCGGTTCCCTGTTCGATCAGATCGCGGATCTGGTTGGCAACACCTACTATTTCCTGGGCAGGGTTTTCGTATTCACAAATCAGCGGTGCTACCGCTAATTCCTTAAACCGTGGGTGTGCGGCTTGAAGGTTTTTATCAAGTTTCAGTTGTGCAGTAAGACGTTCTTTGTTGTTGCCGATCAATACCCTCGAAATATCCAGGATATATTGATTGGAGCGATAGTTCTCTTTAAGCACAACTGTTTTTAGTGATCTTACATAGTCTCCGGCGAAATCGACAATATTTTTCATGTTCGCACCCTGAAACCTGAAGATCGATTGATCGTCATCACCAACCACAAAGACATTAGGCGTATCCCAGTAGTTCAATAAAAGCTTCAACAAATCGCTCTGCGAGCCGCTGGTATCCTGGAACTCATCCACCAGGATATATTGGTAGCGTTCCTGGTAGCGCCGCAATATTTCCTCGTCGTTCCGGAAGGCGTTCAGTACCCAAAGTATCATGTCGTCAAAATCATAAAACCCCTTGATCTTCATTTTGGCATCGAAATGGGCAAACTCAGCGACAGCAGCAAGCAATTTGTTCATCACTTCATGCTGGGCATCTATATCCTTCTGCTTCAAATCGCCAACCTTGATGCCTGTTTTTGAGTTACCACGCTTGTACTGGTATTTTTCCCGATTGGGCAGATCGTCAAGGTATTCAGCTACCTTGGTCTTGATAAATTCCTCGTCCCAATGTTCCTGTTTCATCACCGAGAATAGCTTTTTTAAGCGGCTAAGATCATAGTATGGCTCTGCTGAAAAACGCTTTAACGGGTGGTCGATCGGGAATTCATCGATCAGTTCACGAAATAAAATAACAGAATCAAGATCCGAGATGGCCTCCAGACTATTCCTGCCAAAGTAGTCGAGGTTATCCTGGATGATATCGTTACAAAAAGCATGGAAAGTATAAATATTTACGCGGTAAGCTTCCGGACCTATAAAATCAAACAGTCGCTTACGCATCGCAACAACGCCCGCCTCGGTATACGTAAGGCATAATATCTCGTGCGCATTGGTATCCGTCTCCAACAATATTTTTCCGATGCGGGCAGCAAGTATCTGCGTTTTACCCGTACCGGGACCAGCTACTACCAATACCGGACCGTCGACCTGGTTAACCGCATCTAACTGCCCGGGATTTAAACGAGCCAGTGCTTCAAGAAATTTTTCGTTGTATTTGGTTGGGGATTGTATCATAACAAACTAAAGATAGCTAAAAAATAAGGCCTGTTTTCATTTCAATACCACACCGCTTCCCGAAGGAAAATATTGGTTGATCCTGACCGGCGATTTACCTTTAGGCACGATCAATCCTGCGATCACGCTTACAGCCGAACGTTGTAACTCATCGCTCATTTGGTATCCTACCAGCAGAGCCCCGCTTTTTTCAATACCGGGCAAACTGGCAATAGTATAGGGATTCGCGAAAACACAGATCACCGAATTTGGATGAGCGGCTATTTCCGAAATAAATAATTTCACATTATCGCTATAGTCGAGCTTACTCGCCGGCCGGGAGCGGGTATCATTAATGCTGACAAAAACCTGGTCGTACTGCCTCAATTTTGAGAGCAAGCTAAGCAAAGTCTCGGCTGAAGCATTTTTATCAATAGTAAATAGATCGTTGTTGTTATACCAGCGCGTCAACTCATCAGCAAAAACAGTTGGCCGGTTCACCCCGATACTAACGATCGCCGTCTTTTGTATCGGGTTTAACATCAGGGTAGTAGCGTCGCCTTTCAGCAAGGTGATAGCGTTATCAGCAAGTTTTTGAAGTAATTCTTTGGCACTGGCGCGGTTTAAATCGTTAACCAGGTTTTGGCTCGTAGTTTCATGATAATGATTCAAGCCCGTCCAGTACTTGGCTGCTAAAACTCTTTTTACCCGGGCTTCAAATTCCTTTTTCGATATATGTCTTTTGCGAACTTCCTTTTTGATCAGATCGATAGCCAAAGCAGTATTACCCGAAAGCTCGATGATATCATTGCCTGCCAGGAAAGCTTTTACATCAGCTTCACCATCCGGGAAATATTTTACCACGGCCTTCATCTCCATTGCATCAGAAATTACCAAACCTTTGAACCCGATCGAATCGCGCAGATCACCGGTAATAATCGGCCGGGATAAAGTTGAAGGCAGGTTCCTGGTCGAATCCAGCGCCGGGATATCCATATGGGCCACCATTATACCGGCAATACCCGCCTTAATTGCCTGCCTGAATGGATATTCCTCTAAGGTATCAAGCCTTTTCCGATCAAAGGGCAATAGTGGCAGATCGAGGTGTGAGTCGACATTGGTATCGCCATGGCCGGGAAAATGCTTTGCAGTTGTCAATAAACCTTCACTTTGCATACCTTTCATATAGGCAATTCCTTTATCAGCAACATGGTATTTGTTATCGCCAAACGACCGGTAATTGATCACCGGGTTGTCGGGGTTGTTATTCACATCCATGTCCGGTGCCAGGTTCATTTGCATACCCATTCGTTTGAAATCGTAGGCAATATACTGGCCCATCTTATAGATCAGCGTATTATCCTGAATGGCCCCCAATGTCATTTGAAATGGATAGGAAATAGTTGAGTCAAGGCGCATACCAAGTCCCCATTCGGCGTCCTGACTAATCAATAAGGGTACCCTGACCAGCTTTTGGTAATTATTGGTCAGATCGACCTGCCTTACAGGGCCGCCCTGAAAAAAAACCAGGCCACCAACCTGCAGGTCTTTGATCACTTTGCCTACCGAATCTTCATAAACCTGTCCTTTATCTGTTGTAGCCCGAACGAAAAAAAGCTGGGCTATCCTTTGCTTTAAACTCAACTTGCGATAAACAGAATCCACCCAGTGGTTCTGGCGGTTGATCGAGGATATATACCCCGAATTCTGCTGTGCTACGGCCTGTTGCGCATTGATGATGGTGAAACAAAACAAAAGCCCAATAAGCGTTTTTTGATTGCTGATCATAAGTTTCAAAAGTAACATTTGCAGGTATTTTTATTGAAATATATGCGTATGCGCAAAAAAAATTGTTTTAAAACTAAACCGCGCGTTGTTGTTTTCATCTAAATACGACAAACATTAACTTATAAAAACATATTGAGATGAAAAAAATTCTTTTTTTAGCGATCTGCCTGTTTATCGCGGGCACAGTATGCGCTCAAACTTACTATTACGGTCCACGTCGGGTACATCGCAGCCAGCCACCTAAGGACGACTTTTACCGCCCAAGTATCGGTATTGAAGGCGGACCAAGTATTGCCAATACTGTAGCTTCTTATAATTCAAATTATGGTACAAGTACGATAGTCGGATTCCATGCTGGTTTAACAGCTACCATACCCCTCATCGCTCCTTTTTCGTTCGAGCCTGAAGTGTTGTATTCACAACAAGGATACCAGGCCACTACTACAGATGGTACGCTTACGCAGCGCGACAATTATATCAATGTGCCCCTGCTTGCTAAATTCCGCCTGGTTCGGGGTTTCGATTTCCTATTCGGACCCCAGTTGAATTTCCCGGTTTCAAGTACTACTACGTTTAACAATGGGTTTAATATAGCCTCTGAAACCTATTATACTGACAGTTATAATAAAAGTTCGGTGGCGGGTGTTGTTGGGGTCAGCATAGATCTTAACCCAAATGTTTATATCCATGCCCGATATATCATCGATCTTGATTCAAATACCCAGGATCCGAACTCGCCGTTGCCAGATTATCGCAACCAGGTATGGCAGTTTGGTTTAGGTATTAGATTCCGGTAAAATACTGTTAATCATCCCCCGAGAGTTGGCTTTGCCTGCCCTCGGGGTTTTAAACTTTTTGGAAAAGGCGTTTTAGTTTATATCCCCAAAAATATTTAAGAACAAAGTTGAACTTACTTAACGCCGATTTTTTCTGTATGAACAATAATATCTTGCGGTTTTTGAACATAAGCCATCCCAAAGAATAACAGAAATAGCTGTCAACACGTTCCTCCATCTTTTTTAAGATCTGATCATTAAACTCAGGGAATCTATTAAATGGATTGCTGCAGAATAGGCGAAGTATGGCCAATTGCTTTTCTAATTTCTCAATCGAGCCCTGGTACTTTATCAGATGCTTTTTTTGACGCAAAATATCAGTACTCGCTTCCCGGTGCTGACGGTATTTGACAAGGACATCGTTCAAAAAACAAATACTACCTGCATTAGTTGCTGCATAGGCCAGCCACCAATCATGTACGATTTCCGGTTTAAAGTTACCGGCATATTTCATTAAATCAGCTTTGAAAAGCAGCGCATGACCCGATACACAGTTCTCGAACAAAAACACTCTCGGGTCATTGCCTGAATAGCAATTCCTGATATCAGAAACCTTTTTTCCCAGCGATCGCCCTTCATCATCTATAAATTCAGAATCGTGATAGATCAGCATATGATCGCCGATATGTTTCATCAAAACATTGATCTTTTCTTTATCCCAAATATCGTCCTGGTCGCATAATGCGATATAATCCCCGCTACATATGCCTATCACCTTTTCAAAATTGCGGATATATCCCAGGTTGGTTTCATTGATATAAAATACAAACTTTATATTTTTATACCTTTCGGTATATTCTTTCAGTATATCAATAGTTTCATCGCTGCTCCGGTCATCGGCTACAACAATTTCCAAATTAGGGTAAGTTTGTGCGACAAGCGAATCGAGTTGTTCCCTCAAATAAACTGCACCATTATAAGTGCACATCGCTATTGAAACAAGCGGCTGATCCATTATTGAAAAGTTTGCATATCGATCAACCGGCGATAAAGGCCATTTTTTAGCATCAATTCCTGGTGTTGACCTTTTTCAACAATTTCGCCGTTTTCCAGCACCACAATGATATCAGCGTTTTGAATGGTGCTTAGCCGGTGAGCGATGATCAATGAAGTACGGTTCTTCATCAGGTTGTTCAAAGCATCCTGCACCACTTTTTCCGATTCGGTATCCAGAGCCGAAGTGGCTTCATCAAGCAACATAATTGGCGGGTTACTTAAAATTGCCCGGGCAATGCAAATACGCTGGCGCTGACCCCCTGAAAGTTTAGTGCCGCGGTCGCCTATATTGGTATCGTATCCCTGTTCGGTATCCGAAATAAACTCATGCGCATTAGCTATCCTTGCTGCAGCCTCTACCTGTTCTCTGGTCGCATCGCTTTTGCCGAACGCGATATTGTTGAATATACTATCATTAAATAAAATAGATTCCTGGTTTACAATACCCATAAGCGCCCGTAATGAATGCATGGTTACTCCCTGAATATTTTTATCATCGATCATAATTTCTCCATTTTGCGGCTCAATGAACCGGGGTATCATGTCCATCAAGGTTGATTTTCCACCACCAGACGGACCCACCAGGGCTACAGTTTTCCCTTTAGGAACCGTTAAATTGATATTTTTTAATATCGGCTTGTCCTGATAGGCAAATGAAACATTATTAAAGTGGATGCCTTCGCTGAAATCTTTGATCTCTATTGCACCCGGTTTGTCATTGATCAATGGTTTTTCATCGATGAGTGCAAGTACACGTTCGCCGGCGGCTATACCCTGATGGATGTTGCTGAATGAATCAGATATTGCTTTTGCCGGACGCATTACCTGTGAAAACAGGGCGATATAAGTGATAAATACAGGTGCAGTTAATGGCGATGTATTATTCAAAACAAGGTATCCTCCGTATAATACAATGCCGGCAACCATTACGATCCCAAAAAATTCAGAAACCGGTGAAGCCAATTGTTGCCGCCTTGCCATCGACTTTAAAATAGATGAATAGTTCTTGTTTTCGTTATCAAACCTGTCCTTAATGAAACCGGTGGCATTAAAGGCCTTAATGATCTTGATCCCTGAAAGTGCTTCATCGAGGTAACTGATCATATTGCCATAGCTCTGCTGCGAAGCGATCGCCTGGCGCTTTAATCTTTTAACGATCAGGGAAATAACAAAAGCTGACAGGGGTATAATTAATAGGGAATAAAAAGTCAACTGAGCCGACATATTGAACAGCATCGCCATAAATACGATCAATGTCAAGGGTTCTTTAAAAACCACCTGTAAAGTTCCAGTAACAGAAAACTGCACCACCTGTACATCAGAAGCTACTTTTGAAATGATATCACCCTTTCTCTCGTTCGTAAAAAAACCCATATGAAGGTTCATCACATTATTGAAAACGGCGCGCCTGAAATTCAGGAGTGTATGTACGCGCAGGTTTTCCATCGTACGTTGCGATAAATAACGGAAAAGGTTTGCCAGCAAAGCTGATATGACGATAGCGCCGCATACAAACTCCAATGTACGCCAGGTATCATAGTGCTGGATCATATAGCCGACATAATATTTAAATGTCCCCATCACATCAAACCATTCAGGTTTAGCGGTCGGCAACTGGGTGGTATTGCAATTTGTTTGTTTCCCGGAAAACAGTGTTTGCAATAGTGGCGCCAACAAAGCCAAATTAAGCGTACTGAAAATAACCGCTAGTATGGTTGATAGAATATAAGGGATAGCAAACTTTTCAATTGGTTTAGCAAAAGAAAGCAGCCTGAAATAAGTCTTCATCTATGAAAATTAAATTGCAAAGCTAAATTAATTGGGCTAATATCCGATCAACGGTATCAAGGCTTAAAGCGTGTGATTTTTTTGGCTTTTATCGACGAACGCAAAAAATCAACCACATCAAAAACTGTCATTGTACTATTTTGCCGAAAAAGTTGCTGCTTAAAGCTTTCACGCCTCCCTTTAATGGTACGGCCGTTTTTAAATAACCCTCGATAACTTTGCCAAATCCAAAAATGACCTGCCAGTAACCTTGGCAATAGGTCAACCACCAGGATCTGACAATACCAGGCAAAACGAGCTAATCCTTCGAGATGAATCGCGTGCATGAAAAGGCGGTTGCGGAAATAAATGCTTTTCACCCAACGGGCCGTTTGGTAATTTTTTGTAGTGGCCGAAACCTGGTGACGGCATACTGCTTTATGCTCATAGTAGCACTTCCAGCCAATACGCCATGCCCGAAGGCTCAATTCCATATCCTCACAATAAAAGGGGGAGAAAATTTCGTCGAAACCACCGAGCAATTTCAGTTTAGCAGCGTCGACCAATGCATTTGCTCCGGATAGATAAATGGTGTAAAGATGCTGTTCGGGGCTTTCGCAAAAATAAAAATAATCGGTTTTCAGCTTAAGACCATTAAACTTAGGCATTCGGGCTGCATCCTGTATACGATCGCCTTCCATATCTATGATGCGCCCCATAACGCCAAAAGTATCTGGAAATGTAAAATATTGCCACTGCTGATCAAAATAACCGGTTTCGAGTTTTACGTCGGAATTGAGCAGTAAGATCAGTTCATTATTTGACGCTTCGATCCCCCGGTTACAAGTATATGCGAAACCTCTGTTTTGCGGATTGACAATGAGTTTAACTTCGGGGTAATTGCGCTTAATAAAGTCGACAGAATCATCCTTCGAAGCATCGTCGACTATGATCACTTCGAAAGCTACTCCGGCAGCCTCCAATACCTGGAAAGTACTTGGTAAGTAAGTCTCCAGAAGTTTCCTTCCATTATAGTTAGGCAGTACAACCGAAATGCTTTTCTTATCCAAAGCCTATTTTTTTACGATCTTATAATTCCTGTATTCGCTTACCCGCCAGCCTGTAATATCCTCTATTTTTTGCAAAAGGCGGCGCCGGAACGTCATTTTTTTAGCGAGGGTTGCTAAATCGATTTCCAGTTTCCAGTTGGTTGCAGCAATTCGCTTTTGCATTACTGCCGGATGGCTCCCGGTAAAAGCTATTAACCGATCGGCGTTTTTATAGTCAAACTCGAAGGTTTCGGGTAAATTTTCATTTATCCAGTTATCATCATGGTAAAACTGGTTAAAGTTGAGCAACTTGTTCTTCAGTCCGGCCGGAGGCTTCACCCAGCCATAGTGATAAATATAGGCGTCGATTAATTTCACCTGAAGCTTTCTTCCATCTATCCGGAAACCCTGAGCATCACGATAGGAATGTACCCCTTTTTTATTTCGCAGAATCCGGATCTCGCGTCGGTACCATCTGCGCGAATGACCATAATAGTCGTAAGAGCCATAAAAATGCAGGTATTTGAATAGGAGGCCCTCGATCTGCTCGTCCGCCAGATTCTCTTCCATCTCCTTTTTGATCAGGGGCAGGTATTTTTCATGCACACATTCGTCACCCTGAATATAAAAGGCCCAATCAGCATCGGCTGAAATAGCAGCAAAAGCCTTATCTGTTTCTTTGGCAAAAACGGTCCCGCCTTCCCGCAGACTGTCATCCCAAACCGTATTAACGATCCTGATCTTTGGCGAATTGATACCTTCGATCAGTTTATCAGTACCATCATCTGAATTACCCAGTGCCACAATAAATTCATCGCACAAAGGTAATATTGAAGTAATTGCTTCAACTACCGGGTAATCATTCCTGGCGGCATTCCGGATAAATGTAAAACCTGCAACTTTCATCAGAGCGATACAATTCAAATAAATCAGCGCAAATATAACTTTCCAACTTAGAGTTTAAGTGCAGGCTACTACACCTTTCAAATCAATAGCCGAAGTATCTGAATAATATTTTTTGTTACTTTACACCTGTACAGATATGGCAAACAACAATGAAAGTATTAAGCTTATAAATTTCAAGGTGGTTGCCCGTACACTCACTATTGTAGAAAACGATCTGGATGGTGCAGAACAAATTCTTCGCGATCTTGAATTTAAAAAAGATGTCCCTGTTATTGGCATTACCGGACCACCTGGTGCAGGTAAGAGCACGCTGGTAAATGACCTGCTTGGCGAACTGACCAGCAAAAATTATAAAGTTGCCGTGCTGGCTATCGATCCCACATCACCTTTTAATTTCGGATCATTACTGGGCGACCGTATCCGGATGGCGGGTCATTATAACCACCCCGAGGTGTTTATCCGTTCGCTGGCAACTCGTGGCTCTTTAGGGGGCTTATCAGCAAAGACGATTGAAATGACCGACGTGCTCCGTGCTTCGGGCTTTGATTATGTTTTGGTAGAAACTGTCGGCGTTGGACAATCAGAAATAGAAATTGCGGGTTTGGCTGATATAACGCTGGTAGTTTTAGTGCCGGAAGGCGGTGATGAGATTCAAAATATCAAATCCGGATTAATGGAAATCGCTGATGCATTTATCGTTAACAAAGCCGACCGCGAAGGAGCCGCCCTTTTTGCCAATAACCTGAAAAAGATGGTGCAACAAAAAGATGTCCTTATACCGGTTTTCAAAACTATTGCTTCACAAAACAACGGGATCAAAGAAATTGTCGATTATATAACTTTACCCCCCGAATCTAAAAACAGTCACAGAGAATTGCTATTCGCCGAAAAAGCTTATCAACTCATCCGGCAAAAACGAATGGAAGGCATTAATAAGGCCATGCTGTTGAAAAGCATCAAAGCAAGTTTAGCTGATCCCGATTTTAATCTTTATGATTTTGTAGCAAAGACTTTAATTGAGTTGAAAAATTAGTTGGATTTTAACACTGAGGGGGTTTTTATCCAAACCGATCAACTGTTCATGATATCCTCAATGTGTGCTACTTCAACAGGAATATCGGCCATGAGGTCGGTATTGCCATCTTCAGTTATGAGGATATCATTTTCAAGCCTGATACCAAAACCTTCTGCCGGAATATAGATCCCTGGTTCGCAGGTCAGGATATTGCCAACTTCAAACTGTCGGTAGCGGTTCGCAAAGTCGTGTACATCCAAACCAAGATGATGAGATGTACCATGCATGAAGTACTTTTTGTAAAGCGGCATTTTGGGATCCTGCTTTTCTACATCGTGTTTATCCAATAACTTAAGGTCAATAAGTTCGCTGGTCATTATCTTACCCACTTCTTCCTGGTATTCTGAAAGTACAACACCAGCCCTGATCATGGCAGTTGCAGCACGCATCACCCGTAGTACCGCATCGTAAACTTCGCGCTGCCGAATTGTAAATCGTCCGTTAACAGGTATCGTGCGGGTCATATCAGCATTATAATTCGCATATTCGGCACCTACGTCCAACAGCAACAGATCGCCATCTTTACAAAACTGGTTGTTATCTATATAATGTAAAACGTTGGCATTAGGACCTGAAGCTATTATGGGGTTATAGGCATGGCCGGTAGCACGTTGTCTTAAAAATTCGTGCGTAAATTCAGCTTCAACTTCAAATTCTGCTACGCCTGGCTTTAAAAATCTAAGTACGCGAACAAAACCATCCCTGGTAATTTCACAGGCTTTACGGGTCAATTCAATTTCAATCTCCGATTTAACTGCGCGAAGTTCACGAAGAATAAGCGCCGATCGTTTGTATTGATGCAGGGGATAGCGTTTATGCAACTGCTCATACATGCGCAGATCGCGATATGGAACCTGGTAACTATAACGGTCGTTTTCGTTGGTATTAACATAAATATTATCGGCATAGTTGATAATACTATGTAATATCGCATCAAAATCCTGCAGCCAATAAATACTTGTTATACCTGAAGCCTGTTTTGCCTCTTCTTTTGTGTACTTGTGTCCTTCCCACACTGCAATATGTTCATCAGTTTGTCTTAAAAAAAGTACTTCTCTGTATGATGGATTAGGACAGTCAGGAAAAAAAACAAATACACTTTGTTCCTGATCAATTCCCGTTAAATAGAAAAAGTCAGCATTTTGCTTGAAAGGAAAAGTTTGATCTCCATTCCGCGGGAACTCGTCATTGGAGTGAAAGATAGCCAGGGAGTTAGGGGCTAATCGTTCTAAGAAATTTTTTCTATTATTAATAAATAAATTATTTTGAATCGGCAGATATTTCATTAATTATAGCATTATTTATTTTTCCAAAACATTTTTTTTCATTTATTTGTAGTATATACAGTAAATTTTGGAACAATGTTTGGTAATCAATTCAAACATAATTACTATTTTTGGAAAAAAATCACAATTAAATTGTTTAATCTCAAAACTATGAACTATTCTACATTAAAAAAAACAGTCGCCCTCACAATGCTCTCCGTGCTGGCTGTTGGGATGGTATATGCTCAAACTGACTCCAGTAAAAAAGCACCTGCCATGACCAAATCAGATTCAGCAAGCACTCCTAAAGTGTTTGGTGGAGCGGGCCAATACAGCACATGGAGTGTTGGCGTAAATTTAGGGTTAACCTCTCCGGTTGTAGCAACTGGTGGTGTTAACGTGTTTAACCATGCACAGCCAAGCTTAGGTTACGGAATAAGCGTAAAAGATCAATTATCGCATGCCTTTGGTTTGCAGTTCGACTTTCATGGTGGTACTATTGAAGGTAATGCCGGAAGCAGCACTGTAACCGATATTAATAATGGCCTGGTTGCCGGAAGCTTTAAAACTCCTTTCTTCGGAGCTTCATTGAGCGGTTTAGTTGATGTTGCAACTATTAGCTATCTTCATCGCAAAGATGCTGTTAATTTTTATTTAACTGCAGGCGGTGGTTTAATGTGGTACGCTCCTAAAGTTTATTCAGACAATGCTCAGGCAAACCTTCTTTTAGATTATAAAGGTCAGGCTGGTTCAAATCACACTGCAACTTATGCTAAGGAATTTTACATTCCTGTTGGTGCTGGTGTGAAATTCAGATTGAGTGATCCATTATCATTGAATTTAGGATACACCGAAAACTTTGTTGACGGATTTAATATCACTGGTGTTCACGCCAAATATCCTGCTGAAAACAAATACTCTTACGCATACGCTGGTTTAGAATACACCTTTGGTACCAAATCAAAACCAGCTTTGGAGTGGGTTAACCCTGTAGCTTTATTGTATGATGAATTATACGATGCAGCTCTTCGCCAGGAAGTTGAAGCCCTTAAAGGTCGCGTTGGAAACGTTGAAAACTCGATCAACGATTTGAAGAAAGACTCTGACGGTGACGGTGTTGCCGATCAATTTGACAAATGTCCAAATACCCCAGCTGGTACAGTTGTTGACGGTTCAGGCTGCCCTATCAATTTCCCTAAGATCGATACTTCATTATTCGTAAAGAAAGCTGATCTGGTTCCTGCTGCTAAAGCATTCTCTAACATCCAATTCGAATTTGACAGCTCAGTATTGAGAACATCTTCATACCCTGCACTTGACGCTACCTCAGCTGACCTGCGTGCTAATGCAGATAAGAAATTAGAATTAGATGGCTTTGCTTCATCTGAAGGTACTGCTGCTCACAACCTGCGTTTGTCAAAAGACCGCGCTAACTCGGTTAAAACTTACCTTGTTAACTCTGGTGTTGATGCAAAACGTTTGAAAGTAAAAGCTTTTGGTGAAACTCATCCAATTGCTGATAACTCAACTGAAGAAGGACGCGTTGCAAACCGTCGTGTTGAGTTCAAAGTGAAATAATTTGACAATAATCAAATATGTTGAAGGCTTTCCGGTTTCGGGAAGCCTTCTTTTTTTTTATTAAATTTGTTCATGTATTTTTTCAGAAAAAAAGATCCGAACAGGCCAACAAGTTTTAATTTGAAGGTGATGCACACCATCAATGCGATCGCTATTGTTATGTTTATTGGAGGTATTATATTCTACCTGCTCAAAACTCTTGTATTTAAAAGCAGGTAAGCAGCCGATACTTATTTGAGCGGTATTGCTATATATGATTTCAAGTTTAACTGACAAGCTACACTACCAAACGATATCAATGCGATGAAAAAAATTATAAACACCCAAAATTCTCCGGCTCCTATAGGTCCGTATAGCCAGGCAGTAGCCGTTAACGGATTTTTGTTTGTTTCCGGACAAATCCCTGCTAATCCTGAAACCGGTGCAATTGTAAGTACCGGCATAAGAGACGAAGCCAGACAAGTGATGGAAAACCTAAAAGCCATACTTGTTGAAGCGGGTATTACTTTCGACAACGTGATAAAGACCACTATTTTCTTAACTGATATGCAATCGTTTGCGCAGGTGAATGAAATTTATGGCAGTTATTTTAATACGCAATTTCCAGCACGTGAAACTGTTCAGGTAGCTGCGCTGCCTAAGAACGTCAATGTCGAGATTTCTGTTATCGCCACCTTATCCTGAAAATCCTCATTGAACCAGGCCTTCCAAACTCCGATCGAATATTTAAAGGGCGTTGGTACCGCAAGAGCCGACGTATTAAAAAAGGAGCTTGGGATCGCAAATTTCAATGACCTGCTGAGGCATTTTCCCTTTCGACATATTGACAAAACACGTTTTTACAAGATCAACGAGATACAACCCGACCTTCCTTATGTACAGGTTTTGGCCCGCCTGAGCCATTTCGAGATTTTGGGTGAAAAACATACGCGAAGACTGGTAGCACAGGCAAAAGATGATACCGGCATCATCGAATTGGTTTGGTTTCAGGGCGTAAAATGGATAGAAAAATACCTGTCGGCAGGTAAAGTGTATGTGCTATTTGGTAAGCCAGGCTCGTTTAATGGAAAGCCGCAAATGGCGCACCCCGAAATGGAGCTTTACAATCCCTCCGCTGTAAACCAGCGGGGCAATCTAACTCTGCAGCCTGTTTACAGCTCGACAGAAAAACTTAAACAATTTTCACTTGACAGCAAGGGTATCCAAAAATTAATGGCAGGCTTGCTCGACCTGCACAGCAAGGATATCGAAGAAAATCTACCTTCCTACATTATCAACCAATTTAAACTTATGGGCAGAGCCGATGCCTATAGAAACATCCATTTCCCGGATGATGCAAATAAATTAAGTGAGGCCGAACGGCGCTTAAAATTTGAAGAATTGTTTCTGCTTCAGCTCAAACTGCTGAAAAACAAATTGCTTCGGGTACAAAAATTCAAAGGGCAGGTATTTGCAAATGTTGGCGAAATTTTCAATACGTTTTACCAGAAGAAATTACCTTTTGAACTTACTGCCGCTCAAAAAAAAGTACTGAAAGAAATAAGGCAAGATACCCAGCGTGGAGTTCAAATGAACCGTCTCCTGCAGGGAGATGTAGGTAGCGGCAAAACTGTTGTAGCCCTGATGAGTATGCTCATTGCTATTGATAACGGTTTTCAAACCTGCCTTATGGCGCCAACAGAAATTTTAGCCAATCAGCACTACCAAACGATCAAAGCATTGTTGGGTGATGATTTTTTGGAAGTAGGATTGCTGACGGGTTCTACTCCTAAAAAATCGAGGAAGGTGCTGCATGAACAGTTGCAGAACGGCGATTTAAAGATACTTGTTGGCACCCATGCCCTGATCGAGGATGCAGTACAATTCCAAAACCTCGGCTTCGTTGTTATTGACGAGCAGCATCGTTTTGGTGTAGAGCAACGTGCCAAACTGTGGCGAAAAAATGCTATTCCTCCGCATGTCCTGGTAATGACGGCAACCCCGATACCGCGTACACTGGCCATGACACTTTATGGCGATCTCGACATATCGGTTATTGATGAATTACCTGCAGGTCGTAAACCTATTCAAACCCTGCATTATTTTGAAAATCAACGGCTGCGGATGTTTGGTTTTATGAAGCAGGAGATCGCCAAAGGGAGGCAGATCTATGTCGTGTACCCGCTTATACGGGAAAGCGAGAAGCTCGACCTGAAAAATCTGGAAGAAGGGATCGAAGTGATGCGTCGTGAATTTCCGTTGCCCGATTACCAGGTAAGTATTGTGCATGGCAAAATGGCGGCAAAGGACAAAGAATTCGAGATGCAGCGATTTGTAAAGCACGAAACGCAGATCATGGTGGCAACTACCGTTATAGAGGTAGGTGTTAATATACCGAATGCATCCGTGATGATCATCGAGAATGCTGAAAGGTTCGGTCTGTCGCAGCTACATCAGCTCAGGGGACGCGTGGGCAGGGGGGCCGAACAATCCTATTGCATCCTGATGAGCTCGCATAAGCTCAGTTATGATGGCAAAATTCGTTTAGATACCATGGTAAGAACCAATAATGGTTTCGAAATATCTGAGATCGATCTTCAATTGCGTGGTCCCGGAAATATTGAGGGAACGCAACAAAGTGGCATTGCCGATCTGAAAGTAGCTGACCTTGTGGCAGATCAACAACTTTTGATACTGGCACGCAATTGCGTTCAGGATATCTTTGCCCGTGACCCGCAATTAAATTTACCCGAAAACCAGGTTTTGCAACTTGCATTACAAAGCAAAAATGCCGGACTAAGCTGGGAAAAAATATCCTAGTCATAATCTCTTGCTGGTATTTTCCGACAAATACGGTAATCATTCCCAAAATATTAACTTTGTTTATTAAGCTCATCAACTACATGAAACTAAAGCTCTCAGCACTCGCAATCCTCTTATCGGCAGCAACAATAGCAATGGCACAGGACTCCTTAACCATCAGAAAGATCTATGATGAGGCCCTTGTAAACGGTAAAAGTTATGAAAACCTGCGTTATCTGTGTAAAAACATAGGAGCCAGACTAAGCGGATCACCCAATGCACAAAAGGCAGTTGAATGGAGCAAAAAGCTGATGGAAAGCTATGGTTTTGACCATGTATTTCTGCAGGAAGTTATGGTGCCTCACTGGGTTCGGGGTTCCAAAGAAGAAGCCTATATTATTGACGGCAAAAATAAGATACCGGTGCCAGTTGCTGCTTTAGGTATGTCAGTTGCTACCCCTAAGGATGGCTTAACAGCTGATATCATTGAAGTACATAGTCTGAAACAATTGGATACACTGGGTGAAGCAGGCATTAAAGGTAAGATCGTATTCTTTAACCGACCATTTGATGCCCGTTATATTGAAACATTGCGCGCCTATGGCACTGCTGGTGATCAGCGTAATATGGGGCCGGCCGCTGCTGCCAAATATGGCGCTGTAGGTGTCATTGTACGCTCATTAACAGAAAGCCTGGATAATTACCCGCATACCGGTGCCACCAGATATGATCCAACTGGCAACAACATACCGGCAGCTGCAATTTCTACTATAGCTGCTAATGAACTGAGCAATCTCCTGAAACAAAAAAGCGGCTCAATAAAATTTTCCTTTAAACAAAGTTCTTATCATTTACCGGATACCCTTTCTTATAATGTGGTAGGCGAATTAATAGGTACAGAAAACCCAAACAAATTTATCACCGTTGGCGGACACCTTGATTCATGGGACCTGGCAGAAGGGGCACATGATGATGGTACCGGTGTAATGGGTGCGCTGGAAGCAGTTCGCTTATTAAAGGTGCTGGGGTATAAACCTAAAAATACGATCCGCGTAGTATTTTTCATTAATGAAGAGAATGGCGATAAAGGCGGTTTAAAATATGCTGAACTTGCCGCCGCAAACAAAGAACAACATATTGCTGCTATTGAAACCGACCTTGGTGGTTTTACGCCACGAGGTTTCGGATTTACAGGACTCTCTTCTGAGCAGTTGCAAAACCTGACGCCCTGGAAAAAACTGTTTGAACCTTATGGCTCAGATCACCTGGTTGCTGGTGGTGGCGGAAGCGACATCGGTCCGCTTAAAGAAAAGTCTCCAGGGATCATCCTGATCGGTTTATCGCCTGACTCACAACGTTATTTTGATGTGCATCATAGCGCAAACGACGTTTTTGAAAACGTCAACAAACGCGAACTGGAATTAGGAGCAGCCTCTATGTCAGCATTAATTTACCTCATTGACCAGCATGGCTTTAACTAAAAAACTGGTCACAATTCGCGGAATTTTAAGATCATTTGTATGTAAAGAAAATGGGCCGTCCGGTTTTATCCTGTACAAATTGTAAATTGCCTGCGCATCAATACTTAGCCACCAAGTGACCGACGAAGGAAACAGTCGACCGAAAAAAGACTCATTTGCTGCCCTGCGATACAAAGATTTTCGCTCTTATCTGGGTATGCGTTTCTTTTTTACGTTCGCCTACCAAATGCAAACTGCCGTATTGGGTTATTATATCTACGCACTTACCCATAGCAAAATGTCTTTGGCCTATATCGGCCTTAGCGAAGCCGTACCAGCAGTTGGACTGGCATTGTACGGCGGTTATATAGCCGACAAATACGAAAAACGTAAAATGCTGATACTGGTATTTACCGGTGTCATCTTTTCCTCGCTTGTGATGTTCATTACTACATTAAAATCAGCTTCTCCGTACATACCCGCTACATGGATCGTGCCGATCTTATACGGCATGATATTTTGCAACGGTATATCAAGGGCATTTTATGGCCCCGCAACTTTCACCGTATACGCGCATAGCATTCCCCGCGAAGTTTACCCAAATGCAAGTACCTGGAGCAGCACCAGCTGGCAGTTGGCCTCTATACTTGGTCCGTTTACAGGTGGATTCATTTATGCACTGGCGGGGGGCATAACATCAAATTTTATTGTGATCCTGACGTTTTTAGCAGTAACCTTTGTGCTGGTTTATCGCCTCAGAAAATATCCACCCGTATTTGTACCAAAAGAAAGTATCGCCAAAAGCCTTAAAGCAGGTATCAATTTTGTATTTGGTAACAGTATACTGGTAAGCGCATTAAGCCTCGATCTTTTTTCGGTATTCTTCGGAGGCGTAGTAGCGTTATTGCCGGTATTCGCACAGGATATATTACATGTAGGCGCCCAGGGATTTGGTTTGATGAAAATGGCTTCCTCGCTGGGGGCCGCTTTGACCATGGTGGTCATGGTGCGCTTCTCGCCCTTAAACAAACCCTGGCGTAACCTGCTGATAGCCGTTACCGGATTTGGCTTGTGCATCATCGGTTTCGGACTATCGCGTAGTTTTATTTTGACCCTTGTATTTCTTTTCGGCCAGGGCGCATTTGACAGTGTGAGTGTCATTATTCGCGGTACGCTCGTACAATTGCTGACGCCCGATCATATGAGGGGTCGCGTTTCAGCAGTTAACTCGATGTTTATCGGTTCTTCGAATGAGATAGGTGATTTTGAATCTGGTCTTGCTGCCCAGTTATTGGGCACGATACCCGCAGTATTATTTGGTGGCAGTATAACGATGCTGGTGGTAATATTTACCTATTTCAAGACCCGTAAGTTTCTGCCATTGGCATTATCAGATTTTCATAAGATCGATCCCGACAAGGGCGAAACCATCTAAAGGGTTTTTACATTGCGCCAAAAAAGATAAAATACTGCCCCAATTATTGGCAAAAATAATATTATAGCTATCCAGATCATTTTACCGATACCGGCAACACTTGTATTTCTGAGCACGTTGATGATCGCATATAAACATAAAAGTCCCCAGATGATCAGAAAGATCAAACCCAGTGTGCCGCCAAATACAGAGGTTATCAGATACATATTTTAATTATTTATTTCAGACCATATCAACGGTATCTTTCTCACCTATCTGCTGACGCCACATGGCATAATATAGCCCCTTTTGTGAAATGAGATCGGCATGCCTTCCCGATTCCACGATCTTCCCCTTTTCAAGCACGTATATGGTATCAGCATGCATGATGGTAGATAATCGGTGTGCGATCAGGATGGTGATATGATCTTTTAATACCGATACATCCCGAATTGTTTCAGTTATTTCTTCTTCTGTGATAGAATCCAGAGACGAGGTTGCTTCATCAAACACCAACAAGTCAGGCTTGCGCAACAAAGCACGGGCAATAGACAGGCGCTGCTTTTCACCGCCAGAAACTTTAACACCACCTTCGCCGATCACGGTATCAAGGCCATTTGAGGCACGTGCCAATAGCGTTTGACAAGCAGCCCGCTGTAAAGCCTGCATACACTCTTCATCTGTTGCTCCCGGACGTACGAATAACAGGTTTTCACGAATAGAGCCCGAGAACAATTGTGTGTCCTGGGTAACAAAGCCAACCCGTTCGCGAAGTTCATCCAGATCGATCCTTTTGCCTGGTATCTCATTGTACAGTATATCGCCTTCGAGCGGTTGGTAAAGACCGACCAATAATTTAACCAGTGTTGTTTTGCCCGAACCCGATGGCCCCACAAAAGCAATTGTTTCGCCCGTACTAACCGCGAAGCTGATATTATTTAAAGCATTTCGATTAGCCGTTAAATGTTTAAAGCTTACATCACTAAACCTTAGCTTTTCAACCGATTCAAGCAATATCGGATTTTCAGGTTTAGACTCTACCGGGGTACTTAATATCCCCTTGAAATTTGCCAGCGAAACCTCAGCTTCGCGCCATGATTGTATCACCGTACCCAATTCCTGTAATGGGTTAAACAAGAAAAATGAATAAAACAAAAACATAAAGTAACTACCCGTCGACAATTGCCCTTTGAAGATCAACATCAGTAATAGTACCATCATTATACTGCGTACCAGGTTTACCGTAGTGCCCTGTATGAAACTCATACTGCGTACATATTTGACTTTAGTCAACTCCAGGTCGAGAATTTTATAGGTTGTTTTGTTCAAATGTTGGATTTCCTGTTTTACCAGGCCCAGGCTCTTTACCAATTCGATGTTACGAAGCGATTCAGTTGTTGCGCCCGCCAATGCCGTGGTTTGGGAAACTATCTTCTTTTGAATAGTTTTAATACGTTTACTTAAAGCCATACTGACAAACATGATCACCGGTATTGCCCCAAGGTATACCAGTGCAACTTTATAGCTAACCACAACTGCCAGTACCATCACAAAGATCATCCCTACCAGGCTAACAAAAAGCACCCCGATGAAGGAGGTGATGAATTTTTCACAATCGATCCTAACCTTTTGCAATATGCCCAGCGTTTCGCCGCTGCGTTGATCTTCAAATAACTGAAATGGCAATTGCAAGGAATGCTTTAACCCATCGGCATACATTTTCGCGCCAACTTTTTGGGTAATAATATTGGTAAAATAGTCCTGAAAGTTTTTTGCAATGCGCGATACCATTGCCGCTCCAACAGCCAAACCTATCCATTTTAATACGCCGTGCACTTTATCGTCGTAGCTTAATATTTTGCGATCGACAGGAACCATATAATGGTCTACCACGTTCCGGGTGATCAATGGATCGCAAAGTGAAAACCCAATATTGAATGCAGCAAGTAAAAGCGCCAGGGCAACTATCCACTTATGCTCCTTAAGATAGGATAAAAGTACTTTCATGATTATTGTAAAAATAAAAAAAGGGAACAGCTTCTCAGCGTATTCCCTTGATTTTGACAATATTTTGTCACTTAGACAGTCATGATATCTTTTTCTTTAGCTTCTGATAAATGGTCTACCCTGATGATATAGGCGTCGGTCAGCTTTTGTACTTCGGCTTCACCCACCTTCATTTCGTCTTCTGATACACCTTCTGCTTTTAGTTTTCTTATTTTTTCGTTAGCATCTTTGCGCACGTTACGGATAGCAATTTTACCGGTTTCAGCTTCTGCCTTGGCCTTTTTGACGAGGTCGCGACGACGTTCTTCGGTCAATGGTGGTACGTTGATACGGATGATCACGCCATCATTCTGCGGGTTTACGCCAAGATTCGCTTCCATTATCGCTTTTTCGATAGGGTTAAGCAACGATTTTTCCCATGGCTGAATAACAATGGTACGTGCATCTGGGGTATTCACACTGCCAACCTGGTTCAATGGCGTAGGCGAACCATAGTACTCAACTACAATATCATCCAGCATTGATGGATTGGCCTTGCCTGCACGTATCTTCTGTAATTCGCTTTCGCAATGATCTACCGCTTTTTCCATTTGGGCGCGGGCATCGCTAACTTGCTTTTTAATGAGTTCGCTCATTGTATTTAAAATTTGCTGGCAAAAATAGAAAATAAAACATTATCAAGGAGGGAAGAATAAAGAATCCGGGGTTTACAGCCCGGGCAAATATTCTTTTATTATTTCTTACCTAACCAGGGTACCGATCTTCTCACCCAATGCTATCTTCATAAAATTGCCCGGCTTGTTCATATCAAACACAATAATGGGTAATTTATTCTCGTGGCATAATGTGAAAGCGGTCATGTCCATTACATTCAGACCCTTGTCATATACTTCCTGGAAAGAGATCTCGTCATAACGGGTTGCTGTAGGATCTTTTTCAGGATCGGCAGTATAGATACCGTCAACTCGGGTACCCTTAAGCACCACATCAGCCTTGATCTCAATAGCACGCAGTGAAGCCGCCGTATCGGTAGTAAAATAAGGATTACCTGTGCCAGCACCAAAAATTACGATCTTATTCAGTTCCAGGTGATGCATGGCCCGGCGCCTGATATAGGGTTCACATATCTGCTCCATTTTGATGGCCGATTGCAAACGGGTTTCGACGCCAACGGTCTCCAACGCATTTTGCAATGCCATACAATTGATCACCGTGGCCAGCATGCCCATGTAATCGGCCTGGGCACGGTCCATGCCCGATTTTTCGGCACTTAACCCTCTGAAAATATTACCGCCACCAACAACAACCGCTATTTCGATACCTTTATCGTAAACACTTTTGATATCATTGGCATATTGCAATACCTGGTTATTATCAATACCATATTGCCTGTCGCCCATGAGCGATTCGCCACTAAGTTTAAGGAGGATACGTTTATATTTCATAAGGGTGAGTTTGTCAAAATTATCAATTTAAATTCAGTGTTAAAATAATATGTCGATTAGTTTATACGCTCACCCGCAAGGAACGTGCCCCTAAGTACAAAATCGTCATCAAACACCGTAAGATCGGCATCATAGCCAGCAGCTATAACACCTTTATTGAGCTTAGCCAATTGCGCAGGATAAGTTGATGCCATTTTAACGGCTTCAACAAGACTAACTTTAAAGTGTTTTACACCGTTTTCAACACATTTCAGCATCGTTAAACACGAGCCAGACAAAGTGCCGTCAGGCAAAGTATACCTGTCGCCATTAAAGCGATGCTGGTAAGGCCCTTTAAAAGTTTCGGTAACAGCATCGGTAATAAAAAATAATTTATCGCCCAATTCACGCTTGGCCAACCTGGCCATCACAAAATCAACGTGTATACCATCAGGTACGATACTGGTATAAGGGCGCTCTTCAAAAATTGCCGGTATATAGCCCGGATCGCGGTGGTGCATTTGCGGCATCGCATTGTAGATATGCGTTACCGCCGGTATCGGTTTATTTAAAAATGCCTTCCCTTCGGTATAGGTAGCGTTACTGTGGCCCGATGAAACGATGATGCCCTGGTTATGCAGGTAGTCGATCACCTCCTGATCCTGAAGCTCAGGCGCTATCGTGATCATTTTAATGGCACCATCGCCCAGTTCTATCCATTGCTTTACCTGATCGAGCGAGGCTTTTTTAATGAACGCCGCGTTATGGGCACCACGGCGGATAGGATTCAAAAATGGTCCCTCCAGGTGAATACCAAGGTAATTACCGGTCCGCTTTTCGCGATAGCTTCGGCCAACCCGGATGGTTTGCTCGATCACTTCGTCAGAATTGGTTGAGATGGTTGGAAAAAAGCCGGTAGTTCCCTGTGCCAGCAGATCAGTTTCCATCTGCCTTAAAGTTTCTTCGTCAGTATCAATGCTTAACAAACGGCCACCACTGCCATAAATTTGCAGGTCGATGAAGCCGGGTGCCAGGTAGTTACCCTGAAGGTTTATTTTTTTCGCATCAGCTGGTATCGCTGCCTCGTCAACAATTGCTTTTATCCGATCGCCTTCCAGCAATACGGCAACACTACTTTTAATTATTCCTTCCGCTTCCTGATCGACAATAGTGGAAATCAACCGGAAATTATGCAGGGCAGTTATCATGATCGCATCAATTATACGGGCACGTTAATTCGTGACCTTAAATTTAGTCGTATCTGCAAAGAGACGCAAAGCAATTCGTCTCTACGAAATTTTATTGCAAAAAAAATCCCCCTCGTTTTTTTGAGGGGGATTTTAATATTAAGCTCCTAAAGCTACCCGTTTAAATGCGGTAACCGTGAGTCCCTTTTCAACGCTGGCCAGAAACTGGGCAACATTTTTGGAGGAGTCTTTTACAAACTCCTGGTTCAACAAGGTTGAGTCTTTGTAGAATTTATTCAGCTTACCGGCGGCGATCTTTTCAACCATTTCTTCCGGTTTACCTTCTGCACGGATCTGCTCTTTAGCAATTTCCAGCTCACGTTCGATGGTAGTTGAATCAACACCATCTTTATCTATAGCTACAGGGTTCATGGCTGCAATTTGCATCGCCACGTCTTTACCAGCTTCTTCAGCACCAGCTGCATCGGCGCTTAAAGCAACCAATACACCCAGGCGGTAGTTACCGTGGATATAAGCAATTACTTTCTCGCCGCTAACAACTTCGTATTTTGAAACGCCAATCTTCTCGCCGATCTTACCGGTTTTGTCAATCACAGCTTCGCCAATTTTCTGACCATCAACGCTCAGTTCAGCTAATGCTTCCAGGTTAGCGGGGTTGTTTTCAACTGCAGCTTCAGCGATAGCGCCTGCGAATGCCACAAACTCAGCATTTTTTGCAACGAAATCGGTTTCGCAATTCAGTTCAATGATCACACCACGCTTGCCATCGGCAGAGGTACGTGCAATAACCACACCTTCGTTCGACTCGCGATCCTGACGGCTGGCTGCAACTTTAGCGCCTTTTTTCCTTAAATAGTCAATTGCAGCTTCAAAATCGCCATTGGTTTCAGTCAAAGCTTTTTTGCAATCCATCATACCTGCACCTGTTTGCTGACGTAATTTGTTAACATCAGATGCTGTTATTTGTATTGTAGACATTCTTTTAAAGTTTAAAATGTTTTATAAGATGTCCCGATAGCCATCGGGATGCTTGCAAAAAACTTACTGACTAATAACCAGCGAGACCCCTTACAACCATCCCGATCACTATCGGGACAACAATTTATTTATTCTTCTGTTTTTTCAGGAGCAGCAGCGGCAACAGGAGCTTCAGCCTCAGCTACTCTTTTGCGTTTACCACCTTCAGACGGGCCAGATGCAGCTACTACAGGAGCCTCAGCTTTAGCATCAGCTTTCGCTTTAGCAGCTATTGCTTCTTTTTCAGCTTCTTCTTCTTTCTCACGTTTGCGTTCGTCCAAACCTTCTTCGATGGCTTTGATGATGATACCTGTGATCAACGAGATCGATTTGGTTGCGTCATCATTTGCCGGGATCGGGAAATCGATATTTGAAGGATCAGAGTTGGTATCCACCATAGCGAAAGTAGGGATGTTCAACTTTAATGCTTCCGAAACAGCGATATGCTCTTTCTTTACGTCGATCAAAAACAAAGCTGCAGGTAAGCGGTTCAGGTCGGCAATACCGCCCAATAATGCTTCCAATTTGATACGCTCGCGCTGTATCATCAGTCTTTCTTTTTTCGAAAGGTTGCTGTAAGTACCGTCTTTAGTCAATTTATCGATGTTAGACATCTTTTTGATCGACTTACGTACGGTAGCAAAGTTAGTTAACATACCACCTAACCAACGTTCGGTTACAAAAGGCATGTTTACTGATTTTGCATAATCGGCTACGATATCTTTCGCTTGCTTTTTGGTAGCTACGAATAATACTTTACGGCCTGATTTTACAATTTGTTTGATAGCTGAAGCAGCTTCTTCAACTTTATTTAAAGTTTTGTTTAAATCGATAATGTGGATGCCATTGCGCTCCATGAAAATGTACTGTGACATTTTCGGATCCCATTTACGGGTAAGGTGACCAAAGTGTACACCTGCATCCAGCAGATCCTGGTATGTTGTTCTTGCCATTGTTGTTTCCTCCTTAAATTAACGTTTACTGAACTGGAATCTCTTGCGTGCTTTCTTGCGTCCTGGTTTTTTACGTTCAACCATACGGTCGTCGCGGGTCATTAAACCCTTGGCACGTAATGCAGGTTTCTTTTCAGCATCAAGTTCAACAATAGCCTTAGCAATTGCTAAGCGAACAGCTTCTGCCTGTCCTTTAACTCCACCACCTGCTACATTTACCTTTACATCAAATTTACCTGCAGAACCAGATACTTCGGTTGATTGGGTAACAATGTACTGCAATGGCAGTGTTGGGAAATACTCTTTGTAATCTTTACCATTAACGGTAATGGCGCCGTTGCCGTCGGTCAGATAGATGCGGGCAACTGCTGTTTTTCTTCTGCCTGAAGTGTTAGTTGTTGGCATTTTCTTTCTCCTTTTAAATAATTAATTAAATGGCTTTAGGGTTTTGAGCTTGATGCGGGTGCTCGGCTCCGGCATATACATGCAGGTTGCCAAATAAGGCGCGGCCCAAACGATTTTTAGGTAACATACCACGAACGGCTTTTTCAACCACTCTTGTAGGATGCTTTGCCATTAACTCCTTAGGAGAAATGAAACGCTGACCACCTGGATAACCAGTATACGAAACATACTGCTTGTCGCTGAATTTGTTTCCGGTCAACTTTACCTTGTCTGCATTAATAACAATAACGTTATCACCGCAGTCTACGTTTGGGGTGAACCCTGGCTTGTGCTTTCCTCTGATGATCGCTGCGATCCTGGAAGTCAAGCGCCCCAAAATCTCGCCCTGAGCGTCAACAACAACCCATTCTTTGTTAACGGTCTTTTTATTGGCTGAGACAGTTTTGTAACTTAACGTATTCACTTGCTTAAAATTAAATTAATAAAACGTTTACTATACCCCATAATTTAGGGACTGCAAAGATAGGGGTTTTAGTATTATATACAAATAGAATTTTCGATTAGTTTCGTGGGGAGTCCGGAAGTCGGAAAGTCCGCTTAAGTCCGAAAGATTTTTGGGTCCTGGCGGGCGGTTTTTTGGCGGTATTGTTTTCGTATTTTGTAAGAATCAGGGCGTTCCCCTCGTACCTCGGATCAGGCTTTCCATTCATACGCCTTCAGGCATTACGCGCAGGCCGGTATCCATTTCAATCCTTAACGCTAATTTGGGTAAAATTGAAAGTGGAAGACGTTTTGATGGATTACTCATTTCAACAAAAAAAGAATGGCTAACACTGGGGTTATTTCTAAAATCGATAGCTAAAAGCAAATCGGTAAAAACGATCAAAAAAATCAGTCTAAGGCATTCAAAACTTGACAAATGAAAAACAAGTGCTTGTCTACCTTTGTATTTTAATAGATTAATGAATACAGGTAAAATAAAACTCAGCGTTCTCGACCAATCTCCCATCCGCAAAGGTGCCTCAGCCGAACAAGCGATACTGGAAACCGTTCAGCTTGCAAAATATACTGAGCAACTGGGTTATACCCGCTTCTGGATTTCTGAGCACCATAATACAGGTGCTTTGGCAGGCTCTACACCAGAGGTACTGCTGGCTTACCTGGGCAGCCAAACCAGCACCATCAGAATAGGTTCGGGCGGAGTGATGATGCCTAACCATAGTACCCTAAAGGTTGCTGAGAATTTCAGGATGCTGGAGGCTTTGTTCCCCGGCAGGGTCGACCTGGGCATGGGTCGCGCGCCAGGAACCGACAGGTTGACGGCATCAATATTAAATCCCTCAAACCAATTCAGTCAGCAGGAATTTATCAATCAGCTTTATGATCTGCTTAACTATTTCCATGATCGCGGAGAACCGGGTACCCCGCAATCGAAAATAAGGGCCATCCCGCAAATAAAAACTATCCCAGAGATGTGGCTTTTGAGCTCCAGTGGTGAAAGCGGCTTATTTGCTGCGCACTTCGGCATGGGCATGGCCTTTGCGCATTTTATCAATCCAATTGGAGGTCCGCAGGCCATTGACGCTTACCGGCAGCGTTTTAAACCATCCGAGGACCGGGCTGAACCCGCTGCTGCTGTGGCAATTTTTGTTTATTGTTCGGAGGATGAAGAAAAGATCAGGCGGCACCAGGCGCTGATGGATTACAGATTCAACCAGTTTGAGCAGGGTAAGGGTATAGTACCGGTGGGGTATGAAGACATTAAAGATAAAACTTACAACACGCAAGAACTGGAGCGTATCCGGCATAACCGCAAGCGCGTGCTTACCGGTACGCCAGTTGAAATGAAGCAAAAGCTAAGTCAATTGGCTGAAGAATATCAAGTGGATGAGATCATAGCCGCAACCATTACCGAAGATTTTGAGGAAAGGTTGGAATCTTACCGGTTGCTGGCGGACGAGTTTTTGCCACATGCCTTTAATTCGCCAATTTAACCACAGAGGGCACCAAGATTTTCACTAAGCGCACAAAGTGTGGCAACGCTCAATTAAATAATACCTCTAAAACACCACACCATTCTCCACTCTCCTTTCACCCTCAACTTTTCACCCTTTCCCCTTTTTCCTTTATCCTTTATCCGTACTCGTTTATCCTTTCACCTTTCCCCTTTATCCTTTCTCCTTTCTCCTTTATCCTTTCTCCTTTTGCTATATTTGCCACATTATTCCAAAAAAAATGAGTGTATCGGTACTGGCCCAAAACTTAAGGGGCTCTGAAATTATCAAGATCGCAGGCGAGATCAACGAGTTAAAAAGGCAGGGGCAAAATATTGCTAACCTGACCATAGGTGATTTTGATTCAAACATTTATCCCATCCCGGCTGCCTTAGCGCAGGGTATTGTTGATGCGTATCACGACAACCAAACCAATTACCCGCCAGCAGATGGTATTCTGGCATTACGAGAGAGCGCATCCGATTTCCTGAAAAGTCGCTTTGGTTTGGAATATGCCCCTAACCAGATTTTGATTTCAGGTGGTTCACGCCCGCTGATCTATTCAACCTACCTGGCCCTGGTCGACCCGGGTGAAAAAGTGGTTTTCCCGGCACCATCATGGAACAATAACCATTACTGCGACCTTACAGGTGCCGAAGCTGTGATCATCCCGGTACAACCCGAAAATAATTTTATGCCTACTGCCGATGAGTTGCGCCCGCATTTAAAGGGAGCTGTTTTACTGGCATTATGTTCTCCATTGAATCCTACGGGGACCATGTTCACCAAACAAAACCTGGAAGAAATATGCGACCTGGTGATAGAAGAGAATAAAAGTCGCACAGCTGGTGAAAAGCCACTATATATTTTATACGATCAGATCTACTCACAGCTAACGTTTGGCAAGCATGAACATTTTAACCCCGTAACACTGCGCCCTGAACTAAAACCTGTGACGGTATTTGTTGATGGTGGATCGAAATGCTTCGCAGCAACCGGCGTACGCGTTGGCTGGGGTTTCGGACCTGCTGAGGTGATCAACCACATGAAAGCCATTGTAGGCCATATGGGTGCCTGGGCTCCTAAAGCCGAACAGGTTGCTACAGCAAAATTTCTGAAACAGGATGAAGACGTAAATACTTACCTGGCCAATTTTAAAGAACGTATACAAGCCAGCTTAAATACCCTGCATCAGGGCATCCAGCAATTAAAGGCAGAAGGATTTAAGGTAGACTCCATCGAACCGATGGGTGCCATATACCTCACCATCAAATTTGATTACGCCGGCAAAACAACACCTGATGGCAAGTTGTTGCAAACGGCTACCGATATCAATTTCTTCCTCATCAAAGAAGCGAAACTGGCTTTGGTACCTTTCTCAGCTTTCGGAGCAAACGAAGATGTGCTATGGTTCAGGGCCTCTGTTGGTGCCAGTACTTTGCAGGACATTGAGGCGATAGTACCAAGGGTGAGGGAGGCGTTGTTGAAGCTGGTTTAGTGATTAGTTAATTAGTGATTTGTGATCAGGGTAATAGATTAGATTTACGAAGTTTTAAAAACTTCGTAAATCTCTTTAAAAACTTCGTAAATCTCCATCGGGCTAACTAATCCTCTGGTTAACCAGTTAACTATTCTCTAATTAACCAATCACTTTTCCCACCAATTCCCTAACTTCGCGTCTTTAAAATTTAATATTAAGATGATGAGATCATTAGCTATTGCTACTATAATAGTTTTGGCTGCATTTGCCGCCAGTGCGCAAAATGCCGCAACACCAGTGAGTACTGCACCCGCCGTTGTGTTTGTCAATTCAGATTCCCTGCTCAATAACTACGCCTATTTTAAAGCGGTGAAGATCAAATTGCAAACGCTTACGCAAAAGGCACAGGATGAGATCACGGTAAAAGGACAGTCTTTTCAGAAAAAGGTGGCCAACTACCAAAAAACGGCTAATGCTTTAACGCCCGCCCAGAAAGCCGCAACCGAAAAGAAACTGGCTGCAGAACAGCAAAATTTACAGGAGCTGCAACAGAATACCGGCAAACAATTGCAGGAAATTGAAGCTGCAGAAAACACCACTCTTTACGAAAAAATAGCTACCTTCCTTAAAGGTTATACCAAAGAAAAAGGGTACAAGATAGTGCTTACTTATTCCAAATCGAGCCCTTCGATGCTTTATGGCGACGACAGTTTAGACATAACTAAAGATGTTGTTACCGGCCTGAACGACGAATACTCAAAATCTGGCGGCAAATAAACCGACAGACTGAGCAGCTGGGCCGCAAAATACTTTAGCTTGTATTAAATATGAAATACCTGGGGTTTTTGTTCATCATGGCTTTGTTGTCTGGCTGTGCCATTATCAGCAAACAGTATTATTACGAGCCTTCAGTTGCCCATCAAACTATCAAGCGCAGATATAGCCATTCTGATTCTAAAATGATCTACTATAAGGTGTCAATCCCCGGCAAGTCGGGCGACACCATCGGGTCGATCAATACCAGCAATGGCGTTGGGCATCCCCTATTAATGGGGCCCCTACTTTTTCCGGTAATCCCAGTAGGCGGTTTCTTTCAAAAAACGACGGAAAGTTTTATGATGGAACTTGCAGTAAACAGTAACAGCACTTATTTTTTACCGTTGGCCCTAGACAGCAATGATTATAAGAAAAAAAGAGATTCGCTTTACGCCTTAAAACTCGCTATAGAGGTACAATTAAATACCCGCCAGTGTTATTTGATTGCCAACGATACCGCCAGGATACCACTTCAGGTTCAGGAGTTTTTTATGCGAAGCAATATAGCACATAGTTACAGGCTTAGCGCAGACACCCGTTTCCGGCAGATAAAAACCCTGAGACTTATTACCGGCAATGCATTACTCGACAGTACACTGAACAAAATAACCTTCAAGCGTCACAGCCGCATCAAATTAGACTTTATCGGTCCGGGTTATTGATGGCGTCTTATGCTTGATAACTGATACTTTAAATAACATTTAAGCGGCAGTAGAAATGTACTTCACCAGGGTCCTCTTGGCCACCGGCAACAAAGTTTGCTCGAGCGGGAAGGTGATATCACTCACTACATAATATAATGCCGGATTAGGCAGATGCTTTCTTTTGTTGATCAGATCGAGCTTGATGGCTTCCGGAGTATTGGCAATACTTTGTACATAGGTATCCACAAACTGCACATTGATGCCACGGAACTTATCTTCTTTACTTTCGAAAATGGTTAGCTGATATTCGTAAACCCAGGTAGTTCGTTCGTTGCCGTTACGAAGCGAGAAATAACCATTATAAGGCACCAGGGGTACCAGCCCTATCGGATCGATACTGAGGCGGCTCTCCACAAAATCATAGATCTCTTTACCCGTTTGTATTGCCGGATCCATTTTATAAAGTGCAAAAGAAATGATGCTTTCAATTTCCCGCATTGTGCTGTCGTCTTCCACCATTTTTTGGTAGGTAAGTTTTAATGCATCAATATCTGCCTGTGTCAAACGTTGTGGAAAAGCCTGTTGTAATACGCTTTTATTGTGCTTAAAATCCAAAAGATTATTGTAATGGAAGATCAGATCGGTTAGGTTTGGATACAACCTGCTGCGGTCAAAATGGCGATTGATCTCCTGCAAATAATCCAGCAGAATATATTTTTTGTGCTCAAAATCGATCGCACCTTCAATAAACCAGTTAGTGCCTAGTGATTTCATATTAAACCAATTTTTTCTGAAGCTTAAATTAAAAATAAAAATGCCAAATTGCAACATGGCTTACGGAACACTGTTTTTGATCCCGGTACCCCTTGCTGATGAGGCGGCTTCCAAATCATTCACGCCATTTCTTTCGGATACTATTAACCAGATCAAAGAATATATTGTAGAGAATGAAAAAACGGCAAGGCGCTTTCTCCGGGAAGCCGGATTAAAAATACCACAAAGTGAGCTTTCTTTGCACGACTACGGAAAACACAACCGCGATATCAATTTAGCAAGTTTCTTTATTGGTTTGACAGCCGGACACGATGTAGGTTTAATGAGCGAAGCCGGATGCCCTGGTGTAGCCGACCCCGGTGCAGAAATTGTGGCAGAAGCTCATCGCAGGGGTATAAAGGTTGTACCGCTGGTAGGGCCAAGCTCTATTTTGCTGGCTCAAATGGCCTCGGGCTTTAACGGTCAAAGCTTTACATTCCATGGTTACCTGCCAATTGATAAAGCCGACCGGGCAAAAAAGATAAAGGAATTGGAAGCTGCTGCTTCACGGTTCAACCAAACGCAATTATTCATCGAAACCCCCTTTCGTAACAATCAATTATTAGAAGAAATATTGAGAAGCTGCACAGCCAAAACCCAGTTGTGCATCGCTTGCAATCTTACAGGCGAAGATGAATTCGTGCAAACCAAAACCATTGCCGAATGGAAACAAAAAATTCCCGATCTGCATAAACGTCCAACTATATTTCTTTTGTTTCGCTCCTGATCCCAATGCAGCTTACCGATAAAAAAAGCAAAGTATTGATCGTTGGTGCAGGCCCCTCCGGCCTGATGATGGCTGCTCAGCTTTTACGCTATGGCATCCAGCCGTTAATCATCGACAATAAACAAGGGCCAACTATACATTCCCAGGCTTTGGCGGTGCAGGCACGCACGCTTGAGATCTACCGCCAAATGGGCGTCGCAGAAAGAGCGGTATCCGAAGGCAAACGTTCAAGGGGATTACAGTATTATGCTTATGGCAAAACACCGGCAATACTTGAATTGACAGATACCGGGCAAGGACAAACACCATTCCCTTTTGTTTTGCTATTTGAACAAAACAAGAACGAACGCCTGCTGCTGGATTACCTGACTTCGCATGCCTGCCCCGTTTATTGGGCAACATCGCTGGAGTCTTTACAATACGAAAATAATACCGTTGTAGCCAGGCTTAACCAGCAGGGTGGCATTCAGACTATAAATTGCGATTGGGTAATTGGCGCAGACGGTGCACATAGCACAGTGCGCAAGCAATTGCAGATCCCTTTTTCAGGCGACACCTATGCACAACAATTTTATTTGATTGACGCAGTTTTGGACAATTATCCGCAGGGTGATGACTATGTACAGATTTATCTGGATATAGAACGCTTTGTGGGAATATTCCCACTTCGCGACAAGCATACATTTCGAATAATAGGAAATCTGCCAGACAACAATACAGAAAAAATACCGGTAGATGAGTTAATTCCTCGTATTCGCGCAGCTACCCGATCGAACTTGAAAATTGTAAAAGAAAATTGGTTTACCACTTACAAACTACACCACCGGATGGCTGATCGCTTCAGGGCAAACCGCTGTTTCCTGATCGGCGATGCGGCACATATCCATTCCCCCATAGGCGGCCAGGGGATGAATACAGGATTGCAGGATGGATACAATCTGGCATGGAAGCTGGCGGGCGTTATCAATGGAAACATTCATGAAAATATCTTGAATAGTTACGCAGAAGAACGCATGCCTGTCGCACGAACTTTATTATCAACTACAGACAGGGCTTTCCATATTGGTTTATCGGATAATTGGATCACAGAGAAATTTAAAAAACATATCCTGCCGGCAGGGCTGCACTTTTTGTGGGGAAAACAAAACTTCAGAAATGCCTTTTTCAAACGGCTATCTCAAACCGGTATCAGCTATCGCGAAAGTAAAATAAACCTTCACCTTGCAAAATCTGAGCGTATCAGAGCTGGCGACAGGATTCCATATATCGAAATTTATGACGAAAAAAAGAAGGAAGATACCGATCTGCACGCCTGGTGCAGTAAGCCAGGTTTTACCCTGATCATTTTAGGGCGATTTGACGATATGCTACTTTTCAATATCGCTAAGTGGATAACAACCCGTTATGCCGGGATGCTTAATTTCTTTTACCTGCCACCTTCCGGAAAAAACTTAGCCGTTTTTGATGCCTTTGAAACCGACCCACATCGCGAAAAGGCAATTATTGTAAGGCCGGATATGCATATTGGTTATATGAATGATTTGGTGAGCATCAGTATGCTGGACAACTATTTAAAAAACGTTGCCGGGCTATTGTGATCGCGCACCTTATATTTAACCACAGAGGAAGCAGAGAAAAAAACACGGAGAACACGAAGGCTTAAATTTTTTATCCGTGAATACTTTCTTTTTTACCATAATTTTGAATCACCTGAGCTTCATAAGCCAAAAACTCTTTCCAGCGCTTATCCACATCAACGGAGCCGGAATATTTTTTAGCCAGACGAATAAACATCGTGTAGTGTCCAGCCTCACTGATCATCAATTCATGGTAAAAAGCCGATAACTGTTTGTCGCTTATATTTTCAGACATTACTTTAAAACGCTCACAACTGCGCGCTTCGATCATAGCCGAAAATAGCAAACGGTCCACCAATTGCGTCTCGCGGCTGCCACCATTCGGCAAAAACTTACGCAATTCATTTACATAATCATCTTTCCTTTCACGACCAAGTACATAACCACGTTCTAAAATGATATCATGCACCCGCTTAAAATGATCCATCTCTTCAATAACCAATGCGGCCATTTCCTGCACCAGGTCTGAAAGGTTGGGGTTTTGTACGATAAGTGTGATGGCATTACTAGCGGCTTTCTGCTCGCAAAAGGCGTGGTCGGTCAATATCTCTTCAATATTGCTTTCAACCACATTTTTTACCCAAAGCGGGTCGGTAGGTAATTGCAGTTTAAGGATTGTTCTCTCGCTCACAAGACAAAAATAGCCTAATTAGGTGAAAGGTGAAAGGCGAAAGGTTAAGGGTAAACCTAATGCCAAATGACCAATGACAAATGACTAATGCCCAATGACCAATGACCAATACCAAATCTACCCCCAAAGGTCCATTTCCTTTTCGAGCTCGTCGGCAGGGACGTAATGGTTAAACAATGGCTCATTTGCCTGTTCAATTTTAGCCATCAACAAAACTTTATCGATCAGTTCAACCACATCGATATTTTCGGGCATCTGGTTTACAAAATATTGTAATTTTTCTTTTGAAAGGTGCATAGGATCCGCCGGTATTAAGTATTGTTTTTGTACGGCAGAAAATAGCTAAAAGTTATAGGTTTTCTTATTAATTAACCCTTGCCATAAAGATTTTTACTTTGAATGAATTCAAGCACCGGATCGGGCACGAAATATTGGATATTCTTCTTCTCCGCAAGCGACTTTCGGATAAATGATGCCGAAAGTTCCATCAGCGGTGTCATGGTTATGGTAACTGAAGGGTGATTGGCAAATTCGGCATTTTCATAGCCGGGACGAGGGTACACATAGATGCGGTAATCGCGCAGGATCAGCTTATAATTCTTCCATTTATGCAGGGTGCCCAGATTGTCGGAGCCCATGATAATGGCAAATTCATGTTCGGGATATTTTTCTTTAAGGTGAGTAAGCGTATCGATGGTATAGGATGGTTGCGGCAGCCTCAATTCAACATCGCTTACTTTGATGTTGTTTGAATTGTCGGTAGCCAGCTTGGCCATCTCCAGCCTGTCGTATGTATTGATCAGGTCGCCATACTTTTTCAGTGGGTTTTGGGGCGATACCACCAACCAAACTTTGTCGAGGTCGGTGTGATTGGCCATGTAATTGGCAATAATTAAATGTCCGATGTGGATGGGGTTAAACGACCCGAATAAAAGACCTATTTTCATTTCAGTCCATGGTTAATAGTTCATAGATCATAGAAATCTGCTAAGCCTACAGAACCCCTTTCATGACTCAAGGGAATGAGTCACCAACTATGGGCTTAATCAATTTTTGAGAAAATTCAACACTAATCGCTCCGCTTCTTCACAAGCCGTTTGAAGATCGTCATTTTTTAGGATAATATCAAATTGCGGTGCATAATTCAGTTCTTTTGCTGCTTTTTCAAAGCGCTCCTGCAATTTTTCAGGGCTATCAGTGCCCCTGCCCGCCAATCGCTGTTTCAAAACCTCCAAAGAAGGTGGCTGAACAAATATCGCCAATGCTGCTCCATCGTATTTTCGTTTCAGGTGCAAGCCGCCTTCTACATCAATATCAAAAATCACGACTTTATTATCAAGCCATATCCGCTCGATCTCGGTACGCAGCGTTCCATAAAAGGTACCGGTGTATACCTCTTCAAATTCAACGAAATGCTTTTTAGCGATACGGTGAAGAAATTCTTCTTTCGAAATAAAATAATAATCGGTCCCATCTCTTTCGTCCCCTCTCGGTTTACGGGTAGTAGCTGATATCGAAAACTCCAGTTTGGGTATCTTTTTCAGCAAGTGCTGTACGATGGTTGTTTTGCCTGCTCCTGAGGGGGCTGAGAATATGATGAGTTTTCCTTCTTTCATTTGTTGCAAAGTTGTAATGTTGTAAAGTTGGAAGGTTCTAAACCGTTGGTGTTACAGGAACATTCCAACTTTACAACATTTCAACCTTTCAACCTTACAAAACATTCAATAATTGTTCTTTAATTTTTTCTAATTCTTCCTTCATGCCAACAACTAGTTTCTGAATATTGGCATCATTGGCTTTTGAACCAATGGTATTCACCTCGCGGCCTATCTCCTGTGAAATGAAGCCAAGCTTTTTACCATTAGCATCGGCATTCTTTAACGTCTCCAGAAAATAGTTACAGTGCGTTTTAAGGCGTATCTTTTCTTCGGTAATATCCAGTTTATCAATATAATAGATCAATTCCTGTTCGAAGCGATTTTGGTCTATTCCTTCACGGCCAACAGCGTCGGCTAAAAATTGATTTAACCTTTCCCTGATCACGGTCACCCTTTTTGGTTCTTCAATTTCTACCAGTTCAAGGTTTTGCTGGATTATTCCAATACGGTATTTAATGTCTTGTTCAAGAACATTTCCTTCATCGGATCTGAACCTTTGAAAATCAGCTAGTGCCTGTTGAAATGTTTTCTCAACGATCTTCCATTCATCTTCCGAGACAGTCTCCTCTTCGTATTTTATAACTTCAGGTAAACCCAATGCCAGTTGAAACAGGTTAGCTACCGGTTCGTTCAATTCAGCACTAACCGCTTTTAACTGTTCGAAATAATGTTTAAGCAAATCTTTATCAATTCCCGCAGCTTTGACCGTAGAATCAGCCTTTTCGACATTGATGGAAAGATTTACTTTGCCACGCTCAATTTGCTTATTGCATTCGTTACGGAGCTGGAATTCCTTCTCAGAAAATGATTTGGGTATGCGTAAGCCCAGCTCCAGGAATTTACTGTTCAGGGATTTGATCTCGACAGTATATTTTGTATTACCCGAATCAAAAACGGCTATGCCGTACCCTGTCATTGATTTTAACATGCGCAAAGATAGGTTTTTTAGTGATTTGTGTTTAGTGATTTGTGTTTAGTTGCATCCCGATCCTTTCCTGATAACCAATAAACCAATTAACTAATCACTTCACTTTAACATCTTTTCACAATTCCTTCCCTTCCTATTCGTTAATTTTGGCAATTAATATGCATTTTCTCCGACCATTAGTTTGCTTTTTGATCGCCTTATTTTGGCTTCCCTGCCTGGTTATCGCCCAGCAGGCGATAAAAATTAATGGCTACATTTTCAGAAAAGGCTCCGATGGCCGCATTTCACAGGCTGTAATTACCGACCTGAACAATAAAAATGTGATGATGAGCGACGATCTGGGCATGTTTAGCATCAGCTCAACTATTGGTGATACCCTGCAGATCACTAAAAAAGAGTATGCAACTTTTAAAGTTACCGTAGATAGTAAAGCCGATCTGATGATCGGCATGCAACCATTGATCGCCCTAAAAGAAGTTACCATTACCGGTCAAACCAAAAAGCAGGAGATCAATGATGTAATGAAGCAGTATAAGAGTCAGGGCATATTTAACCAGGGTAAATCTTTACCTGTCTGGCAATTTATTAATTCTCCGCTCACGGGCTTTTATAATATTTTCGGAAAAGGACCACGTGATGAACGCCGCTTTGCGGCATATGCCGAAACCGAACTTGAAAACACGGCGATCGATAAGCGCTATACCAAAGAGCTGGTAAAGAGTATCACTAAATTGCCGGATGAAGAGGTGACAAGATTCATGATACTATATATGCCTTCGTACCAGGACATGAAGGAATGGAACGATTACCAGTTGATCACTTATATTAAAAAAAATCTGATCTTTTATAAACGAAACAGGAATCGGGCCGAACAACTACAGTTGCCACCCTCATCAAAAGCAGATCAAAAAGTACAGGAAAATTAAGATTTTGTTGAGGATACCGATATTAAATCGGAAGACACCTAAATAGATAGCGACTCGCAGGCTTTTTCAGCAGCCAGTTTTTCGGCGGTTTTTTTGTTAAATTCTTTTCCCGATCCCATGATCTCACCTTCAATAAGCACTTGTACCGTAAACAACTTATTGCTTTCACCCTCTTTATTTTCTATCAGCTCAAAAGTTATATCCTTGCCGTGCCGCTGGCACCATTCGATCAGCTTGCTTTTAAAGTTGGTTTCTGTCTGCTCAAGCTTCTGGATATCGATGTGCGATTTGATGATATGGTTGATCAGGAAGTTTCGGGTAAAATCATAACCTTTATCCAGGTACACGGCACCCACCAGGGCTTCGAACGCGTCACCTAATAACGAACTTTGCCTGGTAGAGTTTACCATTCGGTTATCATACTGGATCAATTGTTCGAAACCCAGCTTTCGCGCAAGCTGGTTCAAATTTACGCGATTAACGATCTTGGAACGTAATTCAGTTAAAAACCCTTCGTCTTCATAAGGGTATAATTTGAAAAGTACCTCAGCTACAACGCTGCCTAATACGGCATCTCCCAAAAATTCCAGCCTTTCGTTGCTGTTTTTGATACCTTTTTTTAGATTTTGAGCGACAGACTTATGCCGGAAAGCAAGCCTGTATAACGACAAATTGCCCGGCACAAAGCCAAGCAAATTCTTTAACGACTTAACATACTTTCTATTAGGCGATAAATACAGCTTATAGAACCTTCTGATCGGCATCCAGCGAGATTAATCTTCGTACTTCTTAAATATCACGGAAGCGTTATGGCCGCCAAAACCAAAGCCATTGCTTTGAGCCACCCTAACTACTCGTTTTTGCGCTTTATTGAACGTAAAATTAATTTTAGGATCAAAAGCCGGATCGTCAGTAAAGTGATTGATGGTTGGTGGGATGATGTCATTTTTGATAGCCAAAATAGCAGCTATTGCTTCCACTGCACCGGCTGCACCGAGCAAATGGCCCGTCATCGATTTAGTAGAACTGATATTGATTCGGTAAACGTCATCACCGAAGGTATCCCGAATTGCTTTAACTTCCTGGGGATCGCCAATTGGGGTCGATGTCCCGTGAACATTTACGTAATCGATCTCAGCTGTAGTGATCCCGGCATCCTCGAGGGCAGCCCGCATAACAAGCGCGGCACCAAGACCTTCAGGATGAGGGGCAGTCATATGGTAAGCATCGGCACTCATACCTCCGCCTATCATTTCGGCATAAATTTTCGCGCCGCGTGCTTTGGCATGTTCCAGTTCTTCAAGAATGATCGTACCCGCACCTTCACCAGCAACAAAACCATCGCGATCAAGGTCGAATGGGCGCGAAGCTGTAGCCGGGTCGTCATTACGGGTTGACAAGGCATGCATAGCATTAAAGCCACCGATACCTGCCTCGTTAATGATCGCTTCCGAACCACCTGTAATAAACATGTTTGCTTTACCCAAACGAATGTAATTAAAGGAATCGATCAGCGAATTATTGGAAGATGCGCAGGCAGAAACGGTTGTAAAATTCGGACCGCGCAAACCGTATTTGATCGAAATATGCCCGGGGGCTATATCTGCGATCATTTTAGGAATGAAGAATGGATTAAAACGAGGGGTACCATCGCCTTTGGCGAAAGCCGTTACCTCATCAAGGAAGGTTTTTAAACCACCAATACCCGAACCCCAGATTACGCCGATACGATTAACGTCGAGCTTGCTAAAATCAAGCCCGGCGTCTTTTACCGCTTCCTCTGTCGAAAATAAAGCATATTGAACAAACGGATCCAACTTTCGGGCATCTTTTCGTCCCAAAAAGGCATCAGCATCAAAATTCTTTACCTCGCAGGCAAATTTGGTTTTGAAGTTTGTGGTATCAAAACTTTTGATCAGGGCAGCGCCACTCACTCCATTGATCAGGCCCTCCCAATATTCGGGGATGCTGTTTCCAATAGGAGTAAGTGCCCCAAGCCCGGTTACAACAACTCTTTTAAACTCCATTTAATAAAGATGGGGGAGCTTATTTAACGTTTTTTTCAAGGTAAGCAATTGCCTGGCCTACAGTACCGATAGTTTCTGCCTGATCGTCAGGTATAGCCACGTTAAATTCTTTTTCAAACTCCATGATTAATTCCACGGTGTCCAACGAGTCTGCACCAAGATCATTGGTGAAGCTAGCCTCAGGTGTTACTTCACTTTCGTCAACACCCAATTTTTCTACGATAATAGCTTTTACTCTTGAAGCGATATCAGACATACTTTTGATGGTTTAATGATTAATAAAATTTCTGTGCAAAGAAAGATAAATTCTATCAAATATCAAATCTAAAAACTTTTGTATTACAACTAACAATATTTTATTCCCGGAGAATAGATTCGTATTTTTGACGCGGTAAAATTAGTGATTTTGAACAGGAAAACATTAAAGTTTGAGATCGATCTCGATTTTGTACTTATCGCTATAACTACCTCCCTGCGCGATTATCGCACTTGCCATTATATCAACAAACTTCTGAATTTTAATTTTACTAAAAGTGCCGATCTTGAGTTGGATCTGTTGAACGCCCATGGACCGGTTTACTTTTCGATTTATGAGTACCATTGGGAGGCAAGTGAGACAGATTTTTATTTTATCGCAAACAAAGGATCAGATGGCTACCTTGTACCCGAAATGCGCAAAGTGGATTATTTTATCCTGATCAAAAATTATATTACCGATATTGAGTTGGAAAAAATGCTTGCCGACCTCAATAAGATCCAGGAAATAGTGGCGGCTGTAAAGATTGATCCAAAAAAAATTAAATCACGGGAAAATCTGTTATTTTAGCCCCGAAATTTAGAAGTGTATTTGTAACACTATTTTGCTGCTTTTAAATAGAGCCTTTTTTAACCTATTATATATGAAATTATCTTACAACCGTACCAAAATTGTTGCAACAATGGGGCCGGCATCAACCAACAAGGACGTTTTATGGTCCATGATTAAGGCTGGAGTGAACGTTTGCCGGCTTAATTTTTCGCATGGCAAACCAGAGGACCATCAGAAAACGATAGATACAATTCGCGAGATCAACGAACAATATAAAGTGAACGTGGGTATCCTGGCCGATCTGCAGGGCCCGAAGATCCGCATAGGCCTGGTAAAAGATGGCGGAATTCACCTGATAAACGGTAAGTGTATCAATATTACTACCCATGAGTGTATTGGCGATGACAATAACATTTACATTACCTACGACACTTTTCCGCAAGATGTGCAGGCTGATGAAGTTATTTTACTGGATGACGGTAAGATTCAGATGCGTGTAATTGAAACTAATAGAATAGATACAGTTGTTTGCGAGGTTGTTCACGGCGGTATTTTAACTTCACGCAAGGGCGTTAACCTGCCAAATACCAAGGTATCGATACCAAGTTTGACCGAAGAAGATCTGATAAATCTGCAATTTGCGCTAAAAAACGATGTAGAATGGATCGGCCTTTCATTTGTTCGTAATACAGAAGATATTGTTGACCTGAAGCGTATTATCGCTGAAAGCAAGAAAAATGCCCGTGTAATTGCAAAAATAGAAAAACCAGAAGCGATAGATAATATCGACGGTATTATAGCAGCTACCGATGGAGTAATGGTTGCGCGTGGTGACCTGGGTGTTGAAATGCCTTTAGAAGAAGTGCCATTACTACAAAAAATGATCGTTCGTAAATGCCGCGCGGCTTCAAAACCGGTTATTGTGGCTACACAAATGCTCGAATCCATGATCACAACACCGCGTCCTACCCGCGCAGAAGTGAACGACGTTGCCAACTCAGTACTTGATGGTGCTGATGCAGTGATGCTGAGCGGCGAAACTTCTGTTGGCGAATTTCCTTTGATCGTTATTGAAACAATGGCCAAGATCGTCAAGAATGTGGAGGAACTGGGTTATCCGTTCAATACCACCCTGGAGCCCGAGTTCCCTGCCGACCCGGCTAACTACCTGAGCGACGCCTTATGTGGTTCGGCTGTTTACCTGGCCGAGCATACCAATGCAGTTGGTATCGTGTCGATGACAGTTTCAGGTTATACTGCTTTTGAAATTTCAAGCCACCGTCCTAAGGCCGGTACTTTCATCTTTACATCTAACAAAAACCTGTTAAACGCTTTAAGCCTGGTTTGGGGCGTACGTGCTTTTTATTATGATAAGCTTGAAAGCACCGATCAAACTATTGCCGATGTTAATAATATTTTAAAGGAGAAAAACCTGATAGAAGTAGGCGAAGTAGTGATCAACACTGCCTCGGTGCCTATTACTAAAAAGGGCAAAACCAATATGCTGAAGGTTTCAGTTGTAGAATAATTGGTTGGAAGGTTGAAAGGTTGGAACGTTGGTTCCATGAATGACAAATTAAAAGGCCGTCTCATAAGTTAATTATGGGGCGGTTTTTTTATTTGTGTACGATTTCGACGAAGGTGTGGAGGAAAAATGTCATCATACCGTTTCGGATCGTTGTTTTTATAACCTGGGTTAAAAAACCCCATAAGGGCCCTTTTTATCAGGCTTTCCACTTTCTAAGGTTATGCGCTATTGATAACTACCCCCTGTTGCTCCGGATTTTCAATCCGCAACCTCAACAAACCAAGGATTTTTAATCCCCGAAAATTGCCAAGGTATTTCAAATCGCAATCAAATAAATGTAACAAATCGGGCCATATTAGCGCCAGAAAGGGGGGCAGAAAACCTAAACTACAAACATTTGTAGTTGCGGTTCCTTTCGGCTACCACTATATTTACTAAGCTTCTGATTAATAATTATCATTAGTAAATAGAAGTAAGCGCTGTAATTAGCGGGCCAAACCTAAACTTTTATTATCTGACAACCACAGTTCCTGGTATCCATCAAACTGCTCAGTTGTGAAAATAATTTTCACGAACAATGTTGTAGCTGATAATAAAAAATCAAATAGAAGGATTGCTATAGGGCCTATACATTCAAAATATTTTTTATCAAAGCAGTTGTTTGAATTTTGATTGCACTTTAATTGGTTTAAAATGACGTGAAAGCGCGTTGGAAAATAATTTTTACAAGCCAATATAAGACCTAAAATATTTGCTTTACCTAAACCTAATCAACCTAAAACATGAGTATCCATTCATCTCAGCAGAAAATTCCACCATTTTTTGCAACGATCATTAAAAATTCTTCCAGACCTGTAATTGTAATGCTGCATCAGAGAAATATTTTAATTCTACTATTTCTTTTTATTGCCGGCCAGGCCTAAAACGTTTAACCTTAACCTTAATCATAAACCAGAGTTTATAAACCCCGCTAAAATGAAACCCAAAAGTATTTTGTTAAAATTAGTGCTATTCAGCAGCAGTTTTTTTTGTAATCATCTGTTGGCGCAGTCAGGCACCCAGAATTACTTTATGCCAACTATTTTCCCAAATGCACCAAATACAGCAGCATTTAGCAAGTATGGGAACTATGAGGTGAGTTTATTTACTGGAGTGCCTGATATTTCTGTCCCGATTTATACCATTGAAGCCGGTGATCTTAAGATGCCTATCACGCTTTCATATCACGCTTCAGGTATTAAAGTGTCGGATGTCGCCAGTTGGGCAGGACTAGGATGGTCCATAAATACCGGGGGTAGTATTATAAGAAGTATAGTAGGAATGCCGGATGAAACCGGTTATCTGACAGGAGAACTGCCCAATCACAACCTGAATCCACAAGTAAACGCTGATTTGGATGAATTATATAATATTGTGGGACAAGGTACTGATGTCCGTCCGGATATATTCTCGTATAACATTCCGGGGCATAGTGGTAAATTCTTCTTTAATGGGACTAATAATTATCAAGTTCAGAAAATCCCCTTCTCACCTATAAGTATCCAAAAGAGCATTAATATCAATAATAAAAATGCGCTTTCCTTTACTATTAAAGATGAACACGGAACTACTTTTCTGCTCGGTCAGAATTATGTCGAAACTACGGGTGTTTCCGGCGGTGGGGCTATAAGTAATTACACTGCTACAAGTGCCTGGATGCTGGAGAATATGATCTCATCAAGTAAAAGGGATACTATTAGACTGAGTTATTCTTCAGTAGCAATTAATCAGCCCGATGCGTTAAATGAAACTTGCAGAATTACTGATAGACCAGTTTCGTTAAATCCCTTTTGTAACATTATTAATATCGGCTCACCGGTATATGTTGTAGTTAATAATAGCCCGGGCATTACTGAGCAACAGCTAAAAACGATCTATTTTAAAAATGGTCGTATAGATTTTGACTTGAATACCACACCAAGAGCAGATATTGGGGGTGGTTCGGTTTATGGGGGAACAAATTATTATTCTATTGGCCAGATAAGAATATCAATATATAATTATGCCAGAAAAACTTTTGAAGTTCAAAAAACGATCAAATTTTACCAATCTTATTTCGGATCGCCCTCTCAATTTGGTACAACTGGTGTTGGTAATCTTCGTTTAAGATTAGATTCTATTCAAATTCTTGACAAGGCCGCTAGTATTATACAACACTATGGGTTTCGGTATAATCGAATTCCTTTACCCAATTACACCTCGCTTTCAAGAGATTTTTGGGGCTATTACAATCACAAACAAGATGGTTATAATGCGAATGGTAGCCCCGGTGCAACATTAATACCTCAAATGATCGTCGATGATGAGCCAGGAACCGGGACTTATACTCCTCCACTTCCGACAATTACAATTGGTAGCACAATAGCTAATAGCCGCGCTGTCGACACTAATTTCATGCAAGCCTGCATGCTTGACACCATATATTACCCAACCGGAGGGTATTCAACGTTTTCGTATCAAACCAACCGATATGTTGATATCAGTGGGAACACCCAATTTGTAGGTGGACTGCGGGTTGCTTCAATAAACAGTTATGATGGTATTAATCCGACACCGATAATCAAAACATATCAATACGGGTCTGGACAACCGACATTTGTAACTAGTACCGTTGAACCTTCAAGTGGGTTTTATACTGGTTCGGTTACTTATAGAACATGGATATGTGCCGACAGCGCCTGTTTCGCTAAAGTTAGATGCGCAGAAATACGATTGAGGACGTTTTATGCACAGTCTACTGCATCCATAGATCCTTTTAACGATTCGTTCGTTGGTTATCCGTCTGTTACAGAGTTCTATGGCACCCCAGCGAGCAACACTGGCAAGACAAGTTACAGTTACAGTTTTGCAAGTGATAATATTCAGATGGCATCCAGCAGCGGTAATATGATCTATTTAAGCAATTCTTTTCAAAGAGGATTGCTACTAAGTAAGGCGGAATATCTACGGCAGTCAAATGGAAGTTACCAAATCTTAAAATCAGAATCTAATGCATATTCTTTTACGAATTCTGGTTTTACTCCCACTGTATACCACAGTGTTGGATTAGCTGTAGGGCAAACTATTATTAATACAGGTGCTGTCGTTCGAGCTTATCATGGCCAGGTGGGCCCCGACGATTCTCAGGGAACATTTCTTTTTGGCACCTACGATATACAAACTGGAAGTAACTACCTGGTTAGCAGTACCTCCAAAATTTATGATACCCAAAATGGTTCATTGTATTCCAGTTCGACAGTCAATTATATTTACGGTGATACAACTCATTGGCAGGTAGCCAAAATTTCACATGTAGATAGCAAAGGTAACACCCATGTAACAGTTAATAAATATCCTTTTGACTATCTCAGCGGCAGCACGACTCATAATGCTTTGCTTGATACGATGATTAATCATAATATGATCAGCGAAATCGTCGAAAAATGGGACAGCGTAAAAGATGTGGCCGCCTCAACTAATTTCATCAGTGGGGCCCAGTTTAACACTTATCAAACAGGTTCCCTGCCGGGTTCAATTGTTCCGTGGAAGATCAGTACGCTAGCTGTAAGCAGCCCGATCACCAACTTTACACCCGCGTACGTGAATACGAGTACAGGTGCCTTAACTGCAGACTCCCGGTACGTTCAAAGGATCAGTTTTGACGCCTATGATTCTCAAAACAATATTGCGCAGTATACGCCCCGGAACGCAACAACGTCAGTCATATTGTGGGACTATTTAAAGGAAAACCCAATTGCCCAGATAAAGAACATACCAGGTGGAGCAACAAGTGTAGCTTATACCAGTTTTGAAGCAGATGGTAAAGGAAACTGGACTTTCAGCGGAACCCCGAAAAGTGATTTAACCGCACCGACGGGTAAAATGGTATATCCTTTGAGTTCGGGCAGTATATCCTATTACTACTCGCCATTAACATCTTATGTGCTATCCTACTGGAGTAATAACGGTGCAGCAACAGTGACGCTTAACAGTACTACGATTAGCGGCAATAATCTTTCAACTTCGGGTAACTGGACCTATTATGAACATATCGTGCCGGCAACAGCAGGAACGATCACGATATCGGGCAGTACTTCTATTGACGAACTCCGGCTATACCCTGTTAACGCCCAAATGACCACCTATGCCTACGAGCCCGAAGGGCTGATGACGATGGCCGATACCAAAGGTGGTATTAACCATTTTGAGTATGATTACTTTGCACGGCTCAAGAATATCAAAGACTTCTATGGTAATATCGTTAATAATTACGGCTATCATACTTATGACCAAACCATCGGCAATCAGGCATACAGCAGCAGTTTTACCCGTAATAACTGCCCAACGGGTACTACGCCGGGAAGCTTAACTTATACAGTGCCGGCAAATAAGTATTATTCATCTACGCTGGCTTCGGCCAATGCGGAAGCCAGCTATGACCTGAATACCAACGGCCAGGCCAAAGCCAACCAGAATTGCGGCTGCCCGGTTACTACTACAAGTTTTACGCTAAGCAACTCAACTGGTATAAATGGCTTCCAGGTCACGTTTAGCGGCATTGGCTCGCCTTATAGCTTTCCTGCCTCAGGTAGCACAGTGATACAGATACCAGTTGGCGCCTATGCTACAATCAAGGCGGGTCCTTTTGGTTCAGCGACTCATACCTTCTCACTAACTGGTCAAAGCTCCCAGCCCAACGTACATTATGCAACATTTAACAATGTAACGGTAACCTCAGGTTCAAACTTAACCTTATCAATTCAGTAGGCCATGAACACTAAGTCAAAAGTCAGGGGTCTTAAAATTGCAGTTGCTTTAGGACTTCTAATATTAATACGTGAAGGTGATAGCTATGCCCAAACGCAAACCAATAATTATATTCAGACGCAAACACCGAGGATTAGCGGAATTACCAACGACAGTCTGCTTGCTGCCAATAACAGCAATAACACGAAAGTTCAAACAGCGATTCAATACGTTGACGGACTCGGCAGGCCCATTGAAACCGTGCAAAAGCAAGCCTCGCCTCTTGGTTATGATATGATAGCTCCTCAGGCTTACGATCAGTATGGGAGAGAAATTACCAAATACCTTCCCTATACGCCGCAAACGGGCACGGCAGGAGCTTTCAGACCAAACGCAATTACATCCGACCAGGGCACTTTTTATGCGACACCACCTACGGGCTCAGGGGTAACAGCCGTACCATATCCATTCTCACAAATCAATTTTGATAACTCCCCGCTTAATCGCCCGGTTGAACAAGGCGCCCCTGGCGCACCCTGGCAATTATCAACCAGCGGCGTGACGGGTAGCGGCCATACTGTAAAACTGGTTTATACGCTAAATAACGGAACAAGCTTTGCCACCGACTCGATCAACGGCAGACAGGCGGCAATGTATTATGCAGTGATCAACAGTGATAATAGCCGGACCCTGGTGGCCAATGGCTACTATGCAGCCAATACACTTACTGTCACTATCAGCAAGGATGAGAACTGGGTAAGCGGCAGAGCAGGAACTGTGGAAGAATACAAGGATATCGATGGCCAGGTAGTGCTAAAAAGACAATATAACTGGACTGGTACCCAGGTGCAGCTATTGTCAACCTATTATGTATATGACGATCTGGGACACCTTGCCTTTGTATTACCACCGGCTTCGGGGGCTGATGCGGCGGCGGCCATAAGCGCTGCCACACTGAATAACCTTTGCTATCAGTACCAGTATGATAACCTGGGCCGGGCCATTGCCAAAAAGATACCGGGTAAAGGATGGGAATATGTGGTGTATAATAATATGGACCTCCCGGTTGCTACCCAGGACGCTAACCAGGCAGTTAATAACCAGTGGATATTCACCAAATATGATGCGCTGAACCGACCGATTTGGACAGGTATATGGAACAATGGTGGAACAGCAATTAGTCAGGCTTCGCTGCAAACAATCCTAACAGGCATCAGCACCAATCTATTCGAAGCGACCAGCACAACGGGCAACGGATATACCAATGTGGCCTGGCCGACAAGCAGTGTAACCGCTACGCTTACACTGAATTACTACGACGGTTATACCGCGCCGAATATTCCGGCAAGCTATCTTGTTAGCAGCGGGGTTAGCAAACTAACCCGAGGACAGCCGACCGCCAAAGTAACCGCTGTACTGAATGCAACTGCGAACCAGCTTTGGGATGTGATATATTATGATGATCTGGGCAGGGCGACCAAAAGCTACGCCCAACATTACCTGGGAGGAACAATCAATACCGGCAATTACGACCTGACTACTACCACTTATAATTTCCCTAACCAGCCAACAACTATTACTCGTGCTCATTGGAATACAACAAGCACCAGCTATCCCCTGGTAACTATTGCCAATACTTACCTGTATGATCAGATAGGCCGGAAGATCAAAACCTGGGAACAGATAACCAATGGGAATAGTGCACCAACCACAAAAACGCTGATCTCCAAAATCGACTATAATGAAATCGGGCAGGTGTTAAATAAACACTTGCACAGTACCGACAGCGTAAACTTTTACCAAAATATAGCTTATACCTATAACGAGAGGGGCTGGCTGCTAACCAGCAGCGCACCGCTGTTTGCCATGCAGCTTTATTACAATACCGGCACTAATAAAAGCTATAATGGCAATATCATGTACCAGTACTGGGGTACGTCCAGCAGCCTTACCAAATACTATCAGTATAGCTACGACAAACTTGACCGTTTGCTCTCCGGCGTAGCAAGTACCAGCAATAACGAGACGATAGCTTATGATCAGTCGGGAAACATTACCTCGTTAAACCGGTACACAGCAAACAGCCTTACCGATCAACTGGCATACAGTTATACCAATGGCGCAAACCCAACCAACCAGCTTCAGGGTATAACCGATAACAGTGGCAGCAATACGGGGCTTGCCAGTGGAGCAACGTATTATACCTATGATGCCAATGGAAATGAACTGACGCAGACCAATGCTGCAAACAACAGAAATAACAAAACATTTACCTATAACCTTTTAAACCTGCCGCAAACGGTTGTTGCCAATACCGGCCCTGCCACCACCACAACGTTAAGCTATACCTACGACGCCGCGGGCAATAAACTAAGAAGGACCAGCAGCGGAACCAACAACACCACAGATTATATTGCAGGTATACAGTACGATGGCGCGACAACCCCTGCCTTAAGTTTTATCCAAACCGAAGAAGGCAAAGCCGTGCCTACCGCAACAGGCTATGATTATGTCTATTACCTGGGCGATAACCTGGGCAATACCCGTGTAACTTTCGGTACCAAAACCGGTGCCGCTGTTCTTTACCAGCAGGACGACTATTATCCATTTGGCCTGGAGATCAACACCCTTACCAACTCACCAAAAAACGAATATCTTTACAATAAAAAGGAGTTACAGGAGGAATTACAGCAATACGATTACGGGGCAAGGTTTTATGATCCCGTGATTGGGAGGTTTGAAAATATCGATCCGCAAGGCGAAAAGTTTTCAGGCCAGTCAGGCTATTCCTATGCAGCCAATAACCCGGTCAAATTTATAGATGTAAACGGTGAGGGGCCGGGTTTTCCGCAAAACAGTCCGATCAGTCAGGCTATTATCAAATATAATCCTTTTATTTACCAATCTTTTGAATATTCGAATAATACATCCACGATACAACTATATGCGCTCGCAAAAGGCCAAGCGGGGGCAGACGCCTATCCTAAAGCCATCGGGGCCGTTGGGGAGGCTATTTTTGCTCAACGTTTGACAAGTCATTGGTCAGAAACTAATTCAAACTTAAATATTGGTCAACGATTTAGTGGCTATCAAGTTGATTTGATGCAGCAAACACCGTTGTTGCGGGAAAGAGACGGGGCATACGGACTCGAGCTTAAAGTTAACTTTACAGATTTTAAGGGAAATCCGATGTCATCAAAGCTTTCCGTTTTAACGATTACAAATAGTGACTGGGGTTATGGATATATTTCATATGAAGTGAAAACAATAGACCCTAATAGTTCAATTGACAAAATTTATAAGTCTTTCGCTACTGGTATTAATCAGGCAATAGATAGGACTAAAGTTGCAGATGCATCCGTGTTAGTTTTTGATACTAGTGCCTTTCGCAATCTGCTAAATTCACCATTAGGCAAGGAAGCGTTGATCCAATTAAAAAGATTAACCGAAATCAAGGATTCTATGGGCGAACAACGAGGTTTCCTGCGTTTGGAGAACAACTTAACTTCTGACTCAAAAAAAGCATTGTATGGTGTTGAGGATGTTATTAAAGATATTCAACAATGAAGCGATATATATATATTATTATAATTTTATTGTACTCTTGTTCACATAA
>CAIPDP010000184.1 GCA_903863845.1 uncultured Mucilaginibacter sp.
AAACCGGCAATACAAAAGATGGCCTTGCCCTGATCAATTGCAATCATATCAACGTTCAGGATCTTGATATATCCGGTTTCCAAAAATCCGGATTACTGATCTATTCCTCTAAAAATGTGATCGCAAAAAATATCTTCGTTCATGATAATGGTTCGGCAGGTATCGCTGTCGAAGCGCCTTACCAAACGCGTGAAAGCTATAATATCCGGATATTGTCATGCCGTGCCGAAAATAATCCCGGCGACCCCACTAACCTGAACAATCATAGCGGCAATGGAATAGTAGTAGGTGATTGCCGAAAAGTACTGATCGACCATTGCACGGCGACCAACAACGGCTGGGATATGCCCCGGATCGGCAACGGGCCTGTGGGGATCTGGGCCTATGAGGCCGATAGCGTTATTATTCAGCATTGCTTGTCGTACAAAAATAAAACGTCTAAAGGTGGTGCCGATGGCGGCGGTTTCGACCTGGATGGGGGTGTAACTAATTCCATTGTCCAATACAATTTATCGTATGACAACTGGGGCAGCGGCTATTGTATTTTTCAGTATTGGGGGGCCAGTCCATGGCACGACAATGTGTTTCGGTATAATATCAGCGAGAATGATGGTACCGTTTCCGATTCGCAGGGTGGATTGTACATCTGGAACAGTTCCGACGACGAAAAGCAATTTCATGATTGCCAGGTATACGGTAATATCATTTACAATGACAAAGTTGCGGCGATCAGCTTTTCAGAAAAGAGTGAAAGCAAAGGTATCCGGATGTACAACAATATTTTTGTTGGAAGGGATACGCTTATTAAAGGGAAGGACAAAATAGGCGATGTTAAATTCTGGCAAAATGATTGGTGGAGTATTGTTGCTGGTTTTAATATCGACGGTATAACCAGTTTTAAAAGCTGGGCATTAAAAACTGGTCAGGAGCAAATTAGGGCTCGTATTGTCGGGTTCAATATTAAGCCTGACTTTAAGGATCCGGGTAGAACGAAAATCACCTCTGCAGGTCAGTTCAGGAAATTTGAAAACTACGTGCTGAAAAATACTCATTTAAAAAGCAGTACTGTTTATACCGGTCAGTTTGGTATCGGTAAGCTAAAACTTTAAGCATGAAAAGGCGAAATTTTATCCGGAATACAATAATTGGGGGTTTGGCCATGCAACCATTTGTAAGGGCCTGGAGTAAACCGGTTACCTATTCGGGACTTAGGTTTGAAGGACCCGCACAGCAGGTGTTTGTCTACAATAACTGGTCGGCTTATGATGAATTGTCGGACAATAAACCCCAGACAGAAGAATTGGCCATGCGGGAACTAAATGAAGTTGTCCGCCTCAAAAAGCTTGGTGTGCGCATCGATTACTATGTGATGGATGCTTTCTGGTTTGACCTATGGGGTGGATACAGGGGCTGGCATAAGCAGCATTGGCCCAATGGCCCCGACAAGTGGCTGGAAGGGTGCAGACAAAATAATATCAAGCCGGGCATGTGGTTCTCTACCAATCTCATCGCTACACGTAGCGGGCGTTTTTTGGAAGTAATTGATGAATGGAAATACTCCCTGGCTACCGACCCGAATATCATGTGCTTGTTTGATGGGGGCTATCTCGCTCACCTGGCAAAAACGCTGCAATTATGGTACGACAAAGGTGTACGGTTATTTAAGTTTGATTTTGCGTATTTCGAGGCTGTCACCCCGGCAATGAAGGACAAATACAGCAAAGAAGAGGTGTTCGAGAAAAACAAAATCGCTTTTATGCAAATGCTTCAAAATTTTCGGAAATCCAATCCCGATATACTGATCACCGGTTATAATGGCTTTGGGGGTAGTATGGATAATACTTACACTCCATTCGAAAAAACGCAGCCAATCGATAAAAGGTGGTTGGATACCTTTGATACATTGTACAGTGGCGATCCCCGTTTTTCTGATGTGCCAATGATGAATATATGGCGATCGCAGGACAATTATTCTGATCACCAGGTAAATGCTTTCAAAGCATATGGTATGCCGGTACGCCGTATCGACAATTGCGCCTTTATGATCGGCGAAACTGGAACCTGCTATTATCGCGGTCTGAACGGTTGGAAAGGCATGCTCATTTTGGAGTTGGCACGTGGAGGCTGGCTAAATGTTTACCACGGCAACCTGGAGTTGTTGAGTGATGATGATGGGCTTTGGTTCGCAAAAACACAGGGATTATTCTACGAATTGCAACTACAGGATAGTACGGTTCCTTTTGGCGCTGTCCCGGGCTCTGCCCAGCCCTATAGCTTTAAGTCAGTAGGGCCAAAAGGCACAGTTTGCACAGTGATCAATCCATCACAATCAATGGCATGGGTGACCTTGCCGGTATTGCCGGGGCCATCGAAAATATTATTTTCTGATGGCAATGTGGGCATGCACGGAGCTATGATCCATCTCGGGCCCGAACAAATGGCAGTAGTTGGTTTCGGTCAATATGCCAGCGATGCCTATGTGTTAGGTAGAGATCATTCGATAAGAACACCAGCTTCAATAGAAAAGGTAGCAATAGCATTTGAGCACACCGGAGAAAAATCTTTAACGGCGCATTTTCATCCTGTCGCCAATAAAGACTATCGTGTGGTATTCCAGCAATTTTACAGCAATGGCGATCCTTGCCGATCATGGCTTGGGGCACCTCCCGACGGTAAAAAGGTGAATGAGGTGATCCGGATCAAAGTTATGCAAGGCGGTAAAACCCTGGCCCAACATATCGAATACGACAAAATGATCTGGAGCGGCTTATCATGGGGCGTGGCAGAGGTGAAAAGCAGTGATATCGATCCGACTTTAAATGTAGAGGTAATATGCAGCACCGATGAAAAAGACGCAGCGATTTTAAAAGCACAGGTTTACGAGGTTATATATGGATAAATTGAAACTCTTATTGGTTTTACTTGCTCTCGGCTTAGCCGTCGGAACAAGTGCTCAAATCGTAAAAGGCAGTTTGGCAGACGAAGGAGGCAATATCGTTAATGCTCACGGTGCCGGAATCATGCATTATAATGGCAGGTATTATCTTTTTGGCGAGATCAAGACCGGAAACACCTGGTTAGTTGCAGGTCAGCAATGGGAAGATTACCGCGTACCGGCCGGTGGTGTTTCCTGTTATTCGTCGAAAGATCTGCAACATTGGAAGTACGAAGGTGTCGCATTAAAGCCAACTGTTGGCGATACATCAAGTGATTTGGACACGAGTCGTGTGATCGAGCGGCCGAAAGTAGTCTTCAATTCCTCCACCAAAAAGTTTGTCATGTGGATGCATATTGATAAAAAGGACTATTCCTATTCGCAATCGGGTGTTGCCATCAGCGATAAACCGGCCGGACCCTATCATTACCTGTATAGTGTTAAACCCAATGGCAACATGTCGCGTGACATGACATTGTTTAAAGACGACGATAACAAGGCTTATCTGGTTTACTCGTCTGAACAAAACAAAACAATGCAGGTTTGCCTGTTAAGTAACAACTATCTGTCACCAACTAAAACTTTTAGCCGTATTTTGATCGGCCGCAATCGGGAAGCACCCGCACTATTCAAAAGCGGACACAAATATTATTTGATCACCTCATCATGTACCGGCTGGTCGCCCAATGCCGCTACTTATGCTGTGGCCGACAGTCCGCTTGGGCCTTATAGAGAATTTGGAAATCCCTGTCGGGGTAAGGGAGCTGAATTTACCTACCAGGCCCAAAGCACCTTTGTATTGCCAATTAGCGGTAAACCCGGACAGTTTATCTTTATGGCTGATAGGTGGAATAAGCTCGATCTTCCGAAATCCGATTATCTGTGGTTGCCTTTGAAGGTCAATGGCAACACAGTGTCTATTGCTGGCGATTGACCATTTTTATAAACGCTTGATTTTTTGAAAAATGAATATCCGGTCATTTCAGTTGCTGTTAGTATTTTTAATTTTCGGTAATGCGGTTTATGCCCAAAATAATTTCGGATTTGAACAGGGGCTTGCAGGTTGGCGAACAGAAGGTAAAGTTAAACTTGATAAAATACATGCTCATCAGGGACATTCATGTGCCGAAATAGAACATGGTCGATTATCAATTATTTTACCAGTTGAACCATTGGCAATAGTCGATTTTAATTTTTATATCAAAGCCAACCAAAAAGGTGCTCAGGCTACCATTTTTTTGCGTTTTTATGATAAAAAGCATCGCCTATTGCTGTCCTATCAAAATCAGGCAGGTGACTCCCTCAATTACCATCAGGCAGGAAATTATACCGAATCGCCGCCTTATTCAAACTCAATGGAGATCGGTATTGAAAAAGCTGTAAATAGCCCCGGTGTGTTTTATGCGGATGACTTTGTGCTATCGCCTTCCGCAACAAAACATCAACCTGGTGTTAACCTTGATGAATATATGCGGCCATTCTGGCATTCGGATACA